>JAFBAG010000135.1 GCA_019247925.1 Pseudolabrys sp. | reverse complement strand
GCGCCACCATCGCACACCATTTTCATCCGCGTCGCGACGATCTTGCCGTCGCGCGTGAAGCCCATCTTGAGATTCGTGCGCGAAGGATGCCGCTTCGCGGTCGAGATAATCGACTCCTCGCGGGTGAAGACGAGGCGCACCGGGCGGCGCGTTTTCATGGCGAGCAGCGCCAGCATGCCCTGATAGATCATGTCTTCTTTGCCGCCGAAGCCGCCGCCGACCGGCGACATGATGAAGCGCACTTTTGAGGTCGGCTTGGCGATGATCTTCGCCAGCATGTGACGATGGTGAGTGATGTTCTGGCTCGGCGACACGATGGTCACGACACCGTCATGATCGACGTAACCGAGCCCCGCTTCGGGCTCGAGATAAGCGTGCTCGATCGCCTGCGTGGAATAATCCTCTTCGAGCACGAGATCGGCGGTCGCAAAGCCCTTTTCGACATCGCCAACGCGAATAGGAATGTGCTTGGTGATATTGTCCGGCGCATAGTCGTGGATGACCGGCGCGCCCTGCTCCATCGCGGCGAACGGGTCGAAAACCGCCGGTAATGGCTCGTATTTTACCTTGATGGCGCTGAGCGCCCGCCGTGCGTCTTCCGGCGTTTCCGCTGCAACCGCCGCGACCGCTTCGCCAACATAACGCGCCTTGCCGCGCGCCATCACCGGCTGGTCATGGACGAACACGCCAAACCCGTCCTCGCCCGGCACGTCATCGCAAGTAATGACGCCTTCAGCGCCGACAATATCCGCCGCGCCCGACGTATCGATCGAGACGATCTTGGCGTGCGGATGCGGCGAGCGCAGCACCTGGACATGCAGCATGCCCGGCATCGTCATGTCGCCGGCATAGCGCAGCGCGCCGGACACTTTCGAAGGCGTATCGATGCGGCGCACGTTCTTGCCGATGTAATCGCCCTCCTCGGCGTCGATCTCCGACAGCGCCGTCGCCGGCATGCGGCCATTCAGCACGTCCCGCGCGAGCTCGACCGCGTCAAAAATCTTCTGGTAGCCGGTGCAGCGGCAGATATTGCCGCCGAGCCGTTCCTTGATCTCCTCGCGGCCGGCAAACGGATTTGTCCGCAGCGCCGACGTCGCCGCCATCACCATGCCGGGAATGCAGTAGCCGCACTGGCTGGCGCCGGTCTTGTGGAACGCCTGTTGCAGCACGGACATCTCGCCCGTCTTAGCCAGCGCCTCGACCGTTTCGACGGTGGCGCCTTGCGCCTTCGCCACCGGCATCAGACAGGATTTGATCAGCACGCCATCGACGAACACCGAACAGGTGCCGCACTCGCCCGCGCCGCAGCCCTCTTTGTTGCCGGTGAGGCTGAGGTCGTCGCGAATGAAATCGAGCAGCCGCTGATGCGGCTTGGCGGTGCGCGAGACTTTGCGGCCGTTGATTGTCGCCTCGATCCTGAGCTCAGGCATAGGCCGCCTCGAGCTCTTGCGGCAACGCGGCGGGGTCGGCGCCGGCGCGTTTGGCCGCACTGATCAGACCACGCATCAGAAAGCCGCGCAGGATATCGCGGCGATATTCGCGCCGCGTGCGGGACTGGACGAGGTCGAGCGGCATTTCGGCGGCCTGTTCGAGGCGCGACGGCGTGAGAGGCCCGCGCAGGAAATCCTCGACGTCGCGCAGCCGGCATGGCACGGCGCAGACCCCGGCGAGACCGAGGCGGGCGTCCTCGACAGTGCGGCCCTCGGCGTCGAGGCGAAGCGCCGTCGCGACGCAGGCGAGCGAAATCACCAGCGAGCGGCGGTGCCCGACCTTCTCGAAGCTGCCGCCATAGCCCGGCAAGGCATCGCATTCGATAGCCGTCAGCAATTCGCCTTCCGCGAGCTGCGTCGTGTTCGGCCCGGTGATGAATTCCGCGAGCTTTGCCTTGCGGCGACCTTTCGCCGAGGCGAGCTCGACCGTCGCGTCATGCGCGATCAAACACGGCGTCACATCGGCAGCGGGAGACGCATTGACGATATTGCCGCCGATCGTGGCCTGCGCACGGATCTGGTCGTCGGCGAACCACACCGCGCAGCGCGGCATTTCCGGCATGGCGCGGCCCAATGCGGGATCGTCGAGGAAGCGCTGGATCGGCGTCCCCGCGCCAAGCCGCACCCGCGTGTCGCCGATCTGACGCTCGTTGAGTTCGGGGATCTTGCTCACATCGATCAGCGCGCCGACATGGACGTCGCCCGCGCGGCCCTCGCGCGCCCAAGGATAAGTGTCCGTCGCGCCGGCAATGATGCGATAGCGCCCCTGGCGCGCCGCCATGGCGTCGAACGCTTCACGCAGCGTTGCCGGCGTCAGGTACTCGTCACAAGTGAGCATGGTGCTCCGCTTACTCGGCGGCTTCCTTTGCTGCCGCTTCGTATTTCGCCTTCACCACGACCTTGATCGCATCGTCGACCCGATCCTTGGCGTAACGGATCGCCTCGGGCAGATCGGCCAGCGCGAACGTATGCGTATGGATCTTGGTGGCGTCGAAGCGCTTCTGCCGCATGAAGGCCTCGGCGCGATGCGTCGCGCTCTTGCCTTCGCCGCGGATGCCGTAAATGTAAATGTTGTTGCGCACGATGTGGGCGACGTCGACCAGCGCCTGATCGTGCGGAAACGCGGCGAGGCAGACCTTGCCGCCGCGGTTGACCATATAGAGCGCCTCGTTGACGCCGGTCGGCGCCGCCGAACATTCCAGCACATAGTCGACGCCTTTGCCGCCGTTGAGTTTCTTCACCTCGGCGACGACATCCGGCGTCTTGCGGATGTTGATGACGTGGTCCGCGCCCAAGGCGGTGCCGATGGCGAGCCTGTTGTCGCGCGTGCCGGTCAAAATCACGGGCTGCGCGCCCAGCGCCTTGGCGACCGCGACGCCCATCAGGCCGATAGGACCGGGGCCGGTAACGACGACGCTCTCACCGGCAACGAGACCGCCGAGTTCGGTCAGGCCATACATTGCGGTTCCGGCGGTCACGACGAGAGTGCCTTCCTCGTCCGACATGTCGTCCGGGATCGCGACCAAAGTGTTGATGTTGTTGACCTGGTATTCGCAGAAGCCGCCATCGGTGGTGAAGCCGTTGGCGCGGTGGCCCTTGTCGACGTCGCCGTAATTGAGCCCGTAGTTGTGGCACGACGTGTACATGCCCTCGCGGCAGCGCTTGCACTGCCCGCAGCCGGCATGGATCTCCACCGAGATGCGCTGGCCGATCTTGTACTCGTCGACGCCCGGGCCCAGCGCGACGACCGTGCCCATATATTCGTGGCCCGGCGTCCAGTTCTTGTTGAACGGCTTGCCGCCTTCGATCAGCGCCGGCGGCCCATGATAGATGTTGTCGAGGTCGGTGGCGCAGATCGCGATCGCATCGATGCGTACCAGCACCTCCGCCTTCTTCGGCACCGGCACGGTTTTGTCCGTGTAGATGAGCTCGCCCGGGTTACCGAGCACCCAGGCCTTCATCTTGTCCGGGATCGGGAAATTCTTGCTGGTCTTCACACCGGCGGGCGCATACATCGAATCCTCCCAATTTTTCTTATTCAGCCGCGACCGAAGCGGCGAGCTTGCCTTCGCCGAATTCGGCCGACAGCGCACGGGTCGCGGCGACGACCTGCTCGCGCATCAGGCCGAAGTGGCCCTTGTCGGCCCGCATGGTGGGCGCGGAAGCGCTGATCGCGCCGATCACTGTGCCGGCGTGGTCGCGGATCGCAGCGCCGACGCAGACGACGCCGGGCAGATATTCCTCCTGATCGAGCGCATGACCGTTGCGGCGCACATGCCGCAGCGACTCGATCAAGGCCGGCAATTCCGTGATGGTATTCGCCGTGTGACGCTTGAGATCGGGAAGCAGCCGCCGGATTTCATCTTCCGGCAGCCAGGCGAGGATTGCCTTGCCGGCGGATTGCGCATGCGGCGCGGAGAGCCGCCCGATCTTGCCGGTCTCGACGCGCACGGCGTGACGCGCCTCTCGCACCGAGAGGACCGACATGGAATCGCCCTGCCAGCCGACGAGATGCACGGTTTCGCCGGTCGCACGGTTGATCGTTTCCATGTAAGGCTGCGCGCGGCGCGGAAGATCGACCTGCAGGCAGGCATGGCTCAGCGTGATCAGCCTGTTGCCCAGCGCATAGAGGCGGCGGCCCGGCACCTTCGCGGCGAAGTTTCGCTGGATCAGCGTCGCCAGCAGATGGTGGCAGGTGGAAATATTCAGGCCGGTGCGGTTGGCAAGCTCGGTCAGCGTTGCTTCGCCACCCATGTCGGCAATCGTCTCGAGCAGGCGCAGCGCCCGGTCGACGGATTGAATGCTGTGACGGTCGCTGGCAACAGAAGTCGAGCGCGACGAGGTTGAACCCCGCTTAACTTTAGCGTCCATTGTTTCTCTCCCGCGGCGAGCAGATCACGGCCGGAAAAGGAGTCAAAGCGTTTTCGGCATGATGAACTCGATTTTCGGACTATGAAACAAATAATAGTGCTTTTTCCTCGTAATCTCAGTGCCTTGCACCAAACCGGGACGCGCCAGGCGAGCCATGACCGACCGTAACGGGACCAGCCGCGATTTTTTCACGGCCCTCGCCTTGCTATGGCTTTCCGGCGTGGCGTTGCGGCTGACGATCCTCGCGGTGCCGCCCGCCATCCCGCTGAT
>JAFBAG010000031.1 GCA_019247925.1 Pseudolabrys sp. | reverse complement strand
TTTCCGGAAAGCTATGACCGTACCGCGCTGCTGCGATTTCTCAGCGACGTGAAGGCCGGGCGGCGGCCGACGCGGGCACCGGTCTATTCGCATCTGACCTATGACGTCACCCCGAACCAATGGGTCGAGGTCGACAGACCGGACATTTTGATCGTCGAGGGTCTCAACGTCTTGCAGACCGGCCAATTGCCGAAAGACGGCAAGGCGATCCCCTTCGTCTCGGACTTCTTCGATTTCTCGATCTATCTCGACGCCAGCGAGGGGGTGCTGCTGTCCTGGTACATCGACCGGTTTTTGACCCTGCGCGGCACCGCCTTCCGCGATCCGAAATCCTACTTCCACCGCTATTCGAATTTATCCGATGAAGAGGCAACCAAGACCGCCTCAACGATCTGGAATCGGATCAATCTCGTCAATCTGAACGAAAATATATTGCCGACGCGCCAGCGCGCAGATCTGATCCTCAAAAAAGGCGAAAGCCATCAGGTGGAAGAAGTGGCGCTGCGCCGTCTTTAGGCCGCTTCGCGGTCCTGCTGCGAGAAGTGCTGGACGTAGCGCGCGGTGAGCGCGGCCACCGGCAGGATAATCAGCACGTCGGTCGTGCCGAATTGGCGGTCGATCACCGCGCCGTCGCCGATATAGCAGCCGAGCCGCAGATAGCCCTTGATCAAAGGCGGTAGCGCGCGAAGCGCCGCTTTCGGATCGATCGCCTCTTTCGACATCCGGTTCATCTCGACATAGCGCTCGGGCAGCGCCTGCGCGCGCCAATTCTCGGGCGCGCGGGAATAGTGATGCATGAACGAGAGCGGCAGCTTGAGCCGTTCCGGATCGGTGCCCTCAAGGCTGGCGCAGCCGAACATCACGTCGAGCTGGTATTGGTGGAGGTACTTCCAGATTCCGTACCACAGGAGCTCCATCGTGCGCCGGTTGCGATAGGGCGCCAGCACGCAGGAGCGGCCGAGCTCAAGAAATCGCAGCCGAGGATGCTTCGCGATCAGCGGCGCGATATCGAATTCATCCGCCGAATAAAATCCGCCGTAATCCTCGGCGAGCGGCTGGCGCAACAGCCGGTAAGTGCCGACCACGGCGGGTCCCCGCTTTGCCGCAAGATCGGTCGCGTCGTGGTCGAGCACCAGCAGGTGGTCGCAGATCGCGTCGAATGCATCGACGTCGCGGCGCGCGAACAAGCGGCCGGGGTCGGCGACCGCGCCGCCTTCCTGATAAAAAACGCGATAGCGCAGCTTCTGGGCCTTGCGCACTTCCGCCGCGGTTTGCGCCAGCCGCACTTCCAGCGGCCCGATCCGGCCAAGCGTCGGCTGGTCGCGATGCGCGCGGGCGGCGGGGGTTTGCAGGCCGCCAAACGCCTGAAGCTGGGGCAACAGCCGCCGGGAAATCGGGCTGTCGCGGCCTTGCGTGGACATCGTGATCCTTTCGCGCCCGAATCTGCCGAATAAGGAAGAGCGCCGCCTTTCCAGCACAGGCGCGCCACCAAATTATGACAACTATGGAAGGACGGGTTTCAAGCCACAAGTGGGCGCTCAGACGCGGCCGGAGGGGCGCCCGATGTGCCTGAAATGCCGTCAAGAATCGCCTTGAGCCGGTCCCGCTCCAGCGGCTTGGCCAGAAATCCGTCCATCCCGGCGTCGAGGCACGCCTCGCGGTCGACCGCCGAGGCATTGGCAGTCAGCGCGTAAAGCGGCGTGCGGGTCTGCTCCCCCTCCAACATGCGGATGCGGCGCGCGGCATCGAGCCCGCCGAGCTTCGGCATGTTGAGATCCATCAGAACGAGGTCGAAGGGCTGATCGATGTCGCGCGCGGCCTGCCAGTGAATGAGGGCGGTCTCGCCGTCGCCGGCGTTGGTGACGCGATGGCCGAGCCGGGTCAGCAACGCGCGCGCCAGAAGCGCGTTGATCTCATTGTCTTCGGCGACCAGCACCGCCAGACTTTTGTCGGGCGCCGCCGCCACGAAAGGCGCGGGCGTATCGTTGGGCACGAGAGGCGCTTCGGGCGGTGCTTCGATCCGCGCCGCGAGCGAAGCGGCACGCACCGGCTTCATCAGGTAGCCGTTAAAATCCTCCGGTATCGGAGCGCCGTGCTCGGCGCGCTCGGCCGGCGTCAGCAGGACGATACGCCGCGTGGCATTGACGCTGGCGAGATGCCCCACCGCGCTCATGCGCCGCGCAATGGCAAGGTCGACCAGCATCGCATCCCAATGCCGTTCGGCAAGCTTGTGCACGGCGGATTGTTCGTCGGTTGCGATTGCGATGGTCGCGCCCCAGCGCGCCAGACGGCGCGCCAGCAATGACGTTTCGATCTGTGACGGCGAGACGAGCAGCACCGCGCGGTCGGTGAGGTCCGGCCACGGCAGCGGACTGTCCTGGTTGCCTGCAGCAGGAAGCGGCCAGGTAAAACTGAAAGTGGCGCCGGCGCCGAGCGTGCTCTCGACGCCGATCGCGCCGCCGGCGCGCTCGACGATGCGCTTCGAGATCGCCAGGCCGAGGCCGGTACCGCCGAAACGCCGGGTGGCGGAGCCGTCAGCCTGTTCGAAATCCTGGAAGATGCGCCGCTGATCTTCGGCGGCGATGCCAATCCCGGTATCGCGCACGGAAAATCGTGCAATGCCGTGACCATCCGGCTCGACCACGACCGCGACGCCGCCTTCGGCCGTGAACTTCACGGCATTGCCGGCGAGGTTGAGGAGCACCTGGCGCAGCCGCGCGGAATCTCCGACGACACGCTCCGGCAAGGCGTCGTCGACGAAGCAGGCGAGCGCGATACCCTTGGCCTGCGCCCGCGGCGCCAGGAGCTCGATCGTGTCCTCGACGAGCTGCGACAATGCGAATTCGCCGCGCTCGAACTCCAGCCGCCCGGCTTCGATCTTGGAGAAGTCGAGCACATCCTCGATTAGGCCGAGCAGGGTTTCGCCGGAGCTTTTCGCGGCGTTGACGTAGGTCGCCTGCTCCGGCGTCAGCGTCGTATCGAGAAGAAGCCCGGTCATGCCGAGAATGCCGTTCAGGGGCGTGCGGATCTCATGCGAGACGGTGGCGAGAAAACGTGACTTTGCGTCGTTCGCCGCTTCCGCCGCATCGCGGCGGGCCGCGAGCGCGGTGAGCTCGGCTTCGTGCAGCGACCAATTCTTGTCGGCCAGCTCCTCGACGCGGGATTCGAGTTCGAGGATGCGCGCATTGAACACCCGGCGGCGGTAGAGCAGGAAAGCGATATACGAGCAGGCGGCGGCGAACAGCGCGCTGGCGCCGATCGCATAAGCGTGCGGGTTGTAGGCTTCGCTGCGCAGCTGGATGCCGGCAAAAAAGCCGAGCGTCGCCGCGATGACCGCGAGCGTTGTGACGACCGCGCGGCTAAACAGCACCAAGGCGCGGTGGTTGCGCTCGTAGCTGCCGATCCAGCTGCGCGTGGTCTGGGATTTAAGGTCGTCCGCCGCCATGACGCCATTTGGCGCGGCGAATATTGCAATCGCGTTGGGCTGCGCAGCGGCTGCGAAAACGTGGTGAAGGCGAGGTTAATCGCGGTGATGGGGTACCGCTCAGGCGGCGCGGCGCAGCTCGTCGGCCAGTGCGCGGTAGGATAGAGCTTCGGCCAGATGGACGCGGCCTACCTTCAAGGCGCCGTCGAGATCGGCGAGGGTGCGGGCAACGCGCAGGACGCGGTGATAGCCGCGCGCCGACAATTGCATGGCTTCCGCGGCATCCTTGATGAGCTTGGTGCCGGCGGTATCGAGCCGGGCGATTTCCTCCAGTACCGGACCATTGGCCTGCGCATTGGTGCGAACGTCTGGGAGACCGAGAGCCTCGTAGCGGCCTGATTGAATGTCGCGGGCGCGGGCCACGCGGCCCGCGACTTCCTTGCTGCCTTCGGCGGGCGGCGGGAGGATCAAGTCCGAGGCGGTGACGGCCGGCACTTCGATATGCAGGTCGATGCGGTCGAGCAGCGGCCCGGAGATCTTGTTCTGATAGTCCGCCGCGCAGCGTGCGTTCGGCCCGCGCTTGCAGGCGAAACCGGGATCATTGGCGCGGCCGCAGCGGCAGGGATTCATCGCCGCGATCAGCATGAAACGGGCGGGATAGGTGATGCGATGATTGGCGCGGGCGATCGCCACTTCGGCGGTTTCCAGCGGCTGACGCAGGGAATCGAGCACCTGGGGCGTGAATTCCGCGAGCTCGTCGAGAAACAGCACGCCGTGATGCGCGAGCGAGATCTCGCCGGGCCGCGCGCGCAAGCCGCCGCCGACCAAGGCCGGCATCGAAGCTGAATGATGAGGCGCGCGGAACGGGCGCTGGCTGGTGAGCGCCCCACCTTCGATCTCGCCGGCGACCGAAGCGATCATCGACACTTCGAGCAATTCGGCGGGAGAGAGCGGCGGCAGGATGGACGGCAGCCGCGCCGCGAGCATCGACTTGCCGGCGCCGGGCGGGCCGATCATCAGCAAATTGTGGCCGCCCGCCGCGGCGATCTCGAGCGCGCGCTTGGCGCTTTCCTGGCCTTTGATGTCGGCGAGATCGAGCAGTGACGTTTGCGCGTCGCGCACTTTCGGCTGCGGCCGCGCCAGCACCTGCGTGCCCTTGAAATGGTTGGCGAGCTGGATGAGCGATTGCGCCGCGACGATCTCGATTTCCGGCGAAGCCCAGGCCGCCTCGGCGCCGCAGGCGGCGGGACATATCAACCCTTCGCCGCGCGCGTTCGCAGCGATCGCGGCGGGAAGAACGCCGGCCACCGCAGTGATCGAGCCGTCGAGACCAAGCTCGCCGAGCACGGTGAAGCCCGAAAGCGCATCGGGCGGAATCGCGCCGATCGCACCCATCAGGCCGAGCGCGATCGGCAAATCATAATGCGAGCCTTCCTTCGGCAGGTCGGCGGGCGCGAGATTGACGGTGATGCGCCTTGCAGGGAGAGCAAGACCGGACGCGATCAGCGCGGCCCGCACGCGCTCCTTGGCCTCGGACACGGCCTTGTCGGGGAGACCGACGATGGTGAAAGCGGGAAGGCCGGGCGCGACCTGTACCTGAACG
>JAFBAG010000346.1 GCA_019247925.1 Pseudolabrys sp. | reverse complement strand
CATAAGCACTCACTGAGCACGCTCAATACGGCGGCGCAGGCAGAATCGGCCGCGCGAACTCGGCGCGTAGACCGTTCTCTAACGCCATCAGGACGGCGTCAGGGCTCGTGCCAGGCGGTGCGACGCGCTCGACCATGGCCAGGATCTCGCGCAACCGCGACCATTGCTCGGCATCGAGGCCGGCTGGCGCTTGTTGCTGCACGCTGATCAGTGCTTCACGCGGCAACAGGCCAAAAGCGATTTTTGCGAGCGCGGCGGGATCGTCGGTCGCCAGGCGCTCCAACACTTCGGCGCCGCGGCGTTCCCACACAGCTGCAATATCCTTCAAAAGTGCCTCAGCGATTTTCTGACGGCTGCCGGTCGGGCGTCCTGCGCGGTTGCCGCTTTCACCGGGTTGCCACCGATGCGGTCCCGTGATGTTCTGTTGTTGGTTCACCACGGCCGCCGTGGGATGGGCTTGGTGGGTTCGTTGGGACCGGTCGTCCATTGCACTCATTCTCTCTCGTTTCCTTAATAGATTTTAACAATTCCTCATCTCAACACTGCAATACAAAACCGGTCCCAACCGTCCCTTCAGTCCCGCGTCGGTACCGGTGGCAGTTCCTGCGGCCCCGCCGATGGCGGGTTGAGATACAGAGTGCGCGCCGCGTTGAGCCGTTCGCCGTCGGACAATTCGCGCCGACCGTAGATCATCGTTTTTTCGCCCATCCGCCATTTGCCGCTATCAGCGTCGGGATTGCGCACCTCGACATAGCCAACCTCTGCAAGCCGCTTCGGCAGGTTCCTACGCCGTTTCGGATCGCCGAGCGCTTGTCGCAGGTCATCACCCATTGATCGCGACCATCTGACCATCGCCAAGGTCAGGGCCGGAGGGTTTCCGAGCGCCTCGATTGCGTCCGCAAGATCGCCGCTTTCCGGGGCCAAGCCAGCGGCAACCATCTTGCGCCATCCCTCGGTCTTAGGTGGTGGCGCCTTGGCGTTGAACGCGCTCAAATCCAAATTGGCCAGGTAGTGCGCAATCGCCTCGTTGCCGCCCTTCGCGAACCACTCATAGAGCCGGTCAAAATGGCCGGGTGCAAAATCGTCCTTGCTACGGTCCGACGTGCAGACGAAATGCCGGCGGTCGTCGCGGGGCAGATACAGCGCGTCATCGTGGTTGCTGGTCAGGATCACGCCACACACGTTCACGGCCGAATAGTGCGGTGTATGTTTCTCGTTGATCTGATGCGCGGTCGGCGGCGCGGCCAGGATGGTTTTTGTCCGGTCGTGGAAAGCGTATTTCGATTCACCCCCGAGGTCGTGCACCTCATCGATGCGCAGCATGACGGACTTCAGATATCCGTTGAAATCGGACTTGAAGAAACTCGCCGCGCTGATGCTCTTAAAGTTATGCGCTCCAATTGACGCGGTGACCGGCTCAACGATCGTATCCTTGCCGATGCCGGGAGCGCCGACGAAAACGAGCCCATGATTGACCTTGTCGCCCGGCCGCTGCACGCGATACGCAAACCAGGCAACGATATGATCAGCTTCGTTCGGATAGATCGCTCGCACGTGATCTAGCCAGGGCGAGACGTCACCCGGCTTGCGTTTGATCGTCGGCGGCAGGTAGGTGTTGAAGCTGCGGCAGCCGTTCGCGTGAATCCAACCGGCTTCCGTCAGTATCTTCCCCTCAATGATCATTTCCGATGCCGGATCCCACCCCATCGACTGCACCGAGCGGTGCTGGGATAGCCATGTTGTCGCGAGCATTCCCGGCCCGTTGGCTTTCATCGGGTCACGAATGCGGCCGATGTGTTTGTCGAAACTTCCGGCTGCCCAAAGTCCGCGCGACGGAACGTGAATGATTTTGCCGCTAGGCAGGTGGGCGAAAAAATCGTCAAGCGAGCCCGCCTGCGCGGCCGTCAATTCCGGATGGTCTGCGAGTGGCCCGAGCGCCCGGGCCGCCTGTTCCTCGCGTTCCCGCTTATGCAGCTCGATGATTTCGGCAGGTACGGGCAAAGGTGGCAGCGTCGGGGCGGGTATCCGCGGACAGCCGATCTGATGGCGGAACATCCACATCACATCGCGATCAAGGTAGGAATGCAGGGTTCTGTTGCCATCGCGATATTCGGCGGAGAATTTGTCGAAGCGATATTCGGCTTGTTGCGGGTCGTGGCTCATGCGCTGGAATAGCTCGCGGCCATCTTCGCCGAAGTGCAGTTTGAGCGCTCCGCCAAACATCGCCCAATCTTGTTGTGATAAGTCCCATTCGTCGGCAAGCTTCTGATCAATCCACCATGCCACTTCGACTACGGAATACCCGTCGAGCGCGGGCGCAACGTTGCTAGTGCGTGGTTTGCGCTGCCAAAGCTTCGACAGCGGCGTTCCATCATGAAGGTCTTGCAGATTGTAGAAGCGATACCAGCCTGATTTCTTGCCCTCTGGCGTGCCATCAAAAAAGCTGCCCGGGGCAACGGTCTGATTATCGCCCGCGATCAGTTCGCCCCATGCGAAGCACTTTTTA
>JAFBAG010000330.1 GCA_019247925.1 Pseudolabrys sp. | reverse complement strand
GAAGGAATGAACATCAGCGCGATGTCCTGGGTCTCGCCGGGGATTAAATAGCGCTCGGCGATGTCGGCGATATGTTTGCCGATGTCGGCGCGGATCCGCGCGACCGCCTGCTTGCGCTCGTCATCCGTTGCCGCGTTGCGCAGCGCGGTCACAGCTTCGAGGGGAAACTTGGCGTCGATGATCAGCGGCCCTGCATTCGGCATGAAGATCGCGCAGTCGGGGCGGTTCTTGTTTTTCAAAGTGTGCTGAAACTCGTAGGCGCCCTTTGGCAGCACGTCCGCGATCAACGCTTCGAGCTGCGCCTGGCCGAAGGCGCCGCGCGCCTGCTTGTTGGAGAGAATTTGCTGCAGCGACGTCACCTGCGTCGTTAGCTCGCTGATGTTTTTCTGGGCGCTGTCGATCACGGCAAGGCGGGCGTGAAGCTGCTGGAGATGATCGCTGGTGTGTTTGGTCGAGCTCTTGAGCGATTCCCCAAGCCGCGTGGTCACGTCGTCGAGGCGGGTATTGACGCTCTGCTGCAGCTGGCCATGAGCGCCGGAAAGCCACTTGCCCATGTCGTCGAGCCGGGTGTGCAGTTGCGCGATGCTCTGGACCACTCCGTCATCGGCCGGCCACCGCCGCGTCATGAGCGTGATGAGGACGCCGGCGGCGAGACCGCCGAGGATGCACAGGACGACGATCAGCGTTGTGTCGGACATGGGGAGCGCCTTTGGCCGGCTTCTAGCGCGATTCGAAGCTCTTGCGAACGAAGAGCGAACGTTATGGCGAAAAGCCCCGTCTTTCAATGGGAAGCGTTGACCCATCCCCGGCTTCCCCTTACATCGCGCGCGAGGTTTACGCATGGCCCTTCGCGACATCATCGTGCTGCCCGACGCGCGCCTGCGGCTCGTTTCCGAGCCGGTGAAGGCCGTCGACGCGGAGATACGCGCGCTGGTCGACGACATGTTCGAGACGATGTACGCGGCGCCGGGCATCGGGCTCGCCGCGATCCAGGTCGGCGTCCCGCGCCGCGTCGTCACGATCGATCTCGCCAAGAAGGAAGAGCCGCCACAGCCGCTGGTTTTCATTAATCCCGAAATCGTTTCGGCCGCGGACGAAAAGTCGGTCTACGAGGAAGGCTGCCTGTCGATCCCGGAATATTATGAAGAGGTGACGCGGCCGGTCGCCGTGAAGGTGAAATTCCTCGACCGCGACGGCAAGGCGCAGGAAATCGACGCCAGCGGTCTGCTCGCCACCTGCCTGCAGCACGAGATCGACCACCTCAATGGCGTGCTGTTCATCGATCACATCTCGAAGCTCAAGCGCGAGATGGTCGTGAAGAAATTCAAGAAGGCGGCGAGGCGCGGCGAGCATCCCAAGCCCAAGGTCGAGGACGACAAGCCTTCGCATCACATCGGTTGAGGCGCGCATGATCCCGAAAAGCGGGGACCGGTTTTCGGACAAGATCATGCGTAAACAAACATGCGCCTGATCTTCATGGGCACGCCAGATTTCGCGGTGCCGGCCCTCATCGAGCTTCACGCGCGCGGTCACGATATTGCCGCGGTCTACACCCGCGCGGCGAAGCCCGCCGGCCGCGGCATGGCGCTGCAGGAGACGCCGGTGGCGCGCGAAGCCGCGCGGCTCGGATTGCCCGTTCTCACGCCGGTCACGCTCAAGGACAAGGGCGCCCAGGACGTGTTCGCCTCGCACAAGGCCGAAACCGCGGTCGTCGTGGCGTATGGATTGATTCTGCCGAAGGCCGTGCTCGATGCGGTCCCGCTCGGCTGCTTCAATATCCACGCCTCGCTATTGCCGCGCTGGCGCGGCGCTGCGCCGATCAACCGCGCGATCATGGCGGGCGACGCCGCCTCGGGTATTTCGATCATGAAGATGGACGAAGGATTGGACACCGGCGCCGTCGTGAACGCGGACCGCATTCCGATTCGCGCCAACATGACGGCGGGTGAGTTACACGATGAACTTGCGCGGCTCGGCGCCGAACTGATGGCGCGGAGTTTGGAGGCCTTGGCCCGTGGCACGTTGACGGAAACGCCGCAGCCCGAGGACGGCGTGACTTACGCCGCCAAATTGAGCAACGAAGAAACCCGCATCGATTGGGCGAGACCGGCGCAGGTCGTGCACGACCATATTCGCGGCCTCTCGCCGTTTCCCGGCGCGTGGTGTGAATGTGAAGGCGCGCGGCTCAAGGTGCTGCGCTCCACGCGCGCGGACGGAAATGGCGAACCCGGCACCGCGCTCGACGACAAACTCACGATCGCCTGCCGCGCCGGCGCGGTGCGCCTCACGCAACTGCAACGCGCCGGCAAGCAGCCGATGGCGGCGGAAGATTTCCTGCGCGGCAATCCCGTGAAAGCCGGCGCCAGCCTCGCGTAGCTCTAGGCCGCGCGCGGGGCCAGCCAGGTGTGGCGGCTTGAGCCTAGATGTTTCGGCAGATCCGTTTCGCCGACCGCGACCAGGTCGGTGTGCGCAAAGCCTTTTGAATAATCGAGAATGGAAACGATTTCCGGCGTGATCCGCAGCACGGCGATGACCTCGGGGCCCGGCATCGGCATTGCGGCATATTCCGGATAGCGCTTGAGCATCAGCTCCATCACCCGCTTGAGCTCGGCGGGGTCGGTCGTTTCGGCGGCGCGCCCGCCTATCGAAAGCCCTTTGATCTGTAGCGGCTGCGGATAGTCGTTGCCGATCGCGAGCGAAACGCG
>JAFBAG010000320.1 GCA_019247925.1 Pseudolabrys sp. | reverse complement strand
AAGTTCGACGACGCCTTCACTTTCATTTTCGAGCAGACCGAGTACGGCTGGATCTGGGTCCATGCCTACCAGTTCGATGCGAATACGGCGACGTTTATTGTCGAGTGTGCGCCTGAAACCTGGCGGCGCGCCGGTTTCGATAAAATGCCCACCGAGGAGACGATCGCTTACTGCGAGAAAGTCTTCGCGCGGTATCTTGGCGGCCACAAACTGATGTCGAACGCCCGGCACTTGCGGGGCTCGACCTGGCTCAATTTCAATCGCGTCCTGTGCGAGCGCTGGAGCCACGACAACGTCGTGCTGCTGGGCGACGCCTCGGCGACCGCGCATTTTTCGGTCGGCTCCGGCACCAAACTGGCGTTGGAGAGCGCGATCGCGCTGGCCGACTACCTCCACAGCGAGCCGACCATGGAGCAGGCGTTCCGCCGCTATGAAGACGAGCGGCGGCTCGAGGTCCTTAAGCTGCAAAGCGCGGCCCGCAATTCGACGGAATGGTTCGAGGATGTCGAGCGCTATCTCAATCTCGATCCGGTCCAGTTCAACTATTCGCTATTGACGCGCTCGCAGCGCATCAGCCACGAAAACCTGCGCGAGCGCGACGCAATCTGGCTCGGCGATGCCGAGCGCTGGTTCGACCGCCGCGCCACCGGCCGCGAGCCGCAAAAAACCCGGGCGCCCATGTTCGTGCCGTTCCGGCTTCGGGGGATCGAACTGAAGAACCGCATCGTCGTTTCGCCGATGGCACAATATCGCGCGGTCGAGGGCACGCCGACCGATTGGCACCTCGTCCATTACGCCGAGCGCGCCAAAGGCGGGGCGGGGCTCGTCTTCACCGAGATGACCTGCGTTTCGCCGGAAGGTCGCATTACGCCGGGTTGCACCGGACTATATGCGCCGGACCACGAAGTCGCGTGGAAGCGCATCGTCGATTTCGTGCACGGCGAGACCGACGCCAAAATCGCGGTCCAGCTTGGTCATTCCGGCGCCAAGGGATCGACCCAGCTCGGCTGGGAGCAGATGGATGCGCCGCTGGCTTCAGGCAACTGGCAGATCATCGCACCGTCCGCGGTGCCGTGGAGCGCCGATAACCAGATGCCGCGCGCCATGACGCGCGCCGACATGGATAAAGTCCGCGACGATTTCGTGCGCGCGGCGCAGATGGCGGACCGTGCCGGGTTCGACTGGCTCGAATTGCACTACGCCCACGGCTACTTGATGTCAGCCTTCATCACGCCGCTGACCAATAAGCGCACCGATGAGTATGGCGGCAGTCTTGAAAATCGGCTGCGGTTTCCGCTCGAAGTGTTTCAGGCGGTGCGCAAGGCGTGGCCAAACCACAAGCCCATCTCGGTGCGCATTTCCGCCAATGACTGGGTCGGGCCGGAAGGCATTACGCCGCAAGATGCCGTCGAGATTGCACGCATTCTCACCGAAGCCGGCGTCGACATGATCGATGTCTCGGCCGGGCAGACCTCGACCCGCGCCAAGCCGGTCTATGGCCGCATGTTCCAGACGCCGTTCTCGGATCGCATTCGCAACGAGGCGGGCGTTGCGACGCTCGCGGTAGGTAATATTTACGATCCCGACCATGCCAATTCGATTCTGATGGCGGGGCGCGCCGATCTTGTTTGCCTGGCGCGGCCGCATCTCGCCGACCCGTATTGGACGCTGCATGCCGCCGCGGAACTCGGCTACGAAGATTCGACTTGGCCGAAGCCTTATTGGCCCGGACGCGATCAGCTTCATCGTCTGAAATCGCGGCCTGACGTCATGACTGGAAAAGTTTGATGGGCCAGCTCGCCGGCAAGCACGCGCTGATTACAGGGGGCGGGACTGGCATTGGCGCGGCAATCGCCAAAGCGTTGTCAGGGGAAGGCGCCGCGGTTTCCCTGGCCGGGCGGCGCCGCGAACCGCTCGAGCAGGCGGCGGCGCGCCTGCCAAAAGCGGCGGCCATCATTGCCGATGTGACGGACCCTCAATCCTGCGCGGAGATGGCCGCGCAGGCCCGCAATGCACATGGGCCCATCGATATCGTCGTGGCAAATGCAGGCGCTGCCGAAAGCTCATCGGCTGGCAAAATCAAGCGCGAGCAGTGGCAGCGCATGATCGACGTCAATCTCAGCGGCGCCTTCTACACGGCGCAGGCTGCGCTCGCGGATGTGACGCGTAATGATGCGGCCGGCCGTATTGTCTTCATCGCCTCGACCGCCGGGCTCAAAGGCTACCCCTATGTCGCGGCCTACTGCGCCGCAAAGCACGGCGTGGTGGGCCTGATGCGTGCGCTCGCCGCTGAATTTGGCGGGAAAGGGGTCACGGTGAATGCGGTGTGCCCTGGCTACACAGATACGCCGCTGCTCGAAGCATCCGTCGCCAATATCACAACAAAGACAGGCCGCAGCGCCGAACAGGCACGCGCCGCGCTCGCGAAGGATAATGAAAGCGGTCGGCTTATCACTCCGGAAGAAGTCGCCGCCAAGGTTTTGTGGCTCTGCTCTCCGGCGGGGGTCTCCACGAACGGCGAAGCCATCCTGGTGACGGGCGCGCCATGACCGCATTGGCTAAGTCAGCTCTTACCAAATCGCGCCCGCGTAACGCCACGCAACCTTTGAATAAACAACGCCTGCGGCTGTGGATCCGCATCCTGCGCGCTGCGCGCGCCATCGAGGCCGTGGTGCGCGATCGCCTGCGCACGGAATTCGACGTCACCTTGCCGCAGTTCGACGTCATGGCCGCGTTGGAGCGAAAGACGGACGGGATGACCATGACCGAGCTGTCGCGGTTCCTCATGGTTTCGAACGGCAATGTCACCGGGATCATCGATCGCCTCGTTGTCGACAAGATGGTCGCCCGCGAGCCGGCCGCGGACGATCGCCGCGCCATCGTGGTGCGGCTGACGCCGAAGGGGTCGCGCGCCTTCGCGGCGATGGCGAATGAGCATAAAGGCTGGGTGGACTCCTTGCTCTCGAACTACAACGCCGCTGAAATCGAACTCCTGATCCGCCATCTCGACGGCCTCTCGGGCCGCATTCGCAATGGAGAGCGCGCATGAAAATGACCGGGTACAAGCCGCAGCATTTCAGCTGGCGCGATAGCGAGGGCGTTGCGATCATCACCTTCAATCGGCCGGAGCGGAAAAATCCGATCACGTTTGAATCCTACGCGGAGCTCGGTCAGACTTTCCGAAGGCTTGCTGACGCCGAGGACATCAAGGCGGTCGTGTTTGGCTCGAATGGCGGCAATTTCTGCTCGGGCGGTGACGTCCACGACATCATCGGGCCGCTGCTCGACCGCGACATGGCGGGATTGATCGAATTCACGCGCATGACGGGTGAGCTCATCAAGGCGATGCGCGCGTGCCCACAGCCGATCATCGCCGCTGTCGATGGTGTCTGTGTTGGCGCCGGAGCGATGATCGCGCTGTTCTGCGATATGCGTATTGGCACGCCGGCCGCAAAAACCGCATTTCTCTTCACCAAAGTCGGGCTCGCGGGCTGCGACATGGGCGCCTGTGCCATGCTGCCGCGCGTCATCGGCCATGGCCGCGCCAGCGAGCTTTTGTACACCGGACGAACCATGACGGCTGAGGAGGGAGAGCGCTGGGGCTTCTTCAACAAACTTGTTGCCGCCGACCAACTGGAGAAGGACGCGCAGGCTTTGGCGCTCTCGCTGGCTAAGGGGCCGTCCTTCGCGCATGGCATGACCAAGAAGATGCTGCATGCCGAATGGGTGATGGAGCTCGATCAGGCGATCGAGGCCGAAGCGGTCGCGCAGGCTGTGTGCATGACGACGAAGGATTTCCGTCGTGCTTATGAGGCTTTTGTCGCCAAGCAGAAGCCGGTCTTTGCCGGGAATTGATAATGTCCGACCGCGACTTTCTCAACTGGCCGTTTTTTGAGGAGCGCCACCGCAAGCTGGCGGCAGAGCTCGAAACTTGGGCTGCCAAAAATCTTAGCTCTGTCGATCATAACAACGTCGACGCCGCATGCCGTGACCTCGTCGTGCGGCTCGGCCGCGATGGCTGGCTCGCGCATACGGCGCCGGACGGCGAGGGCGGCCGTCTCGATGTGCGGACTCTGGCTTTGATCCGCGAAACCCTGGCGCGCCATTCCGGGCTCGCCGATTTCGCATTTGCGATGCAGGGCCTAGGCGCTGGACCGATCTCCTTGTTCGGGAGCACCGGACAACGCGACGAGTGGCTCGCAAAAACGCGGGCCGGGAAAGCGATCGCGGCCTTCGCGCTGTCGGAGCCGGCCTCCGGTTCGGATGTTGCCAACGTCGCCACCTCTGCGTCCCGCGACGGCAACGGCTATGTGCTCAACGGCGAAAAGACCTGGATTTCCAACGGCGGCATCGCCGATCTCTATATTGTCTTCGCCCGCACGGGCGAGGCGGGTGCAAGGGGCCTTTCTGCCTTCATCGTGCGGGGCGACAATCCGGGGCTGACGATTGCCGAACGGATCGACGTCATTGCGCCTCACCCTTTGGCGCGGCTTGAGTTCAAGAACTGCCGGGTCGACGCCGATGCGCTGATCGGGAAGCCGGGTGAGGGGTTCAAGATCGCGATGGCGACGCTCGACGTCTTCCGCACCTCGGTCGGCGCCGCTGCGCTCGGCTTTGCCCGACGCGCCCTCGACGAAACGATCAAACGTGCCGCCAACCGGCAGCTTTTCGGCGCGGCCATGTCGGACCTTCAAATGGTGCAGGGCCATCTCGCCGACATGGCGCTCGACATTGAGGCGGCGGCGTTGCTGGTCTATCGCGCGGCTTGGGTGAAAGATCAGGGCGCGGCGCGGGTCACGCGGGAAGCGGCGATGGCGAAGCTCTATGCCACCGAGGCGGCGCAACGCGTCATCGACGCCGCTGTGCAGCTTCACGGCGGCGATGGCGTGCGCTCCGGCCATCCCGTTGAAACCTTGTATCGCGAGATCCGCGCGCTTCGAATCTATGAAGGTGCATCGGATGTGCAGAAGGTCGTGATCGCGCGCTCGCTTCTGCCGGCAGGCGCGAGAGCATGACGATGGCTAGACAAATAACGCTCGGCCCCTCCGCGCATGTCGATACTTTCGCGCGGCATAACCTGCCGCCCTTCGAGCAATGGCCAGACATCCTGCTCGACCGCCCGGAATTCCAGTATCCCGAGTATCTTAATGCCGGCGTCGAGCTCACCGACAAGATGGTCGAGCGCGGGTTTGGCGATCACACCGCGCTGATCGGCAACGGCCGCCGCCGCACGTACAAGGAGCTTGCCGACTGGTCGAACCGTCTCGCCCACGCCTTGGTCGAGAACTACGGGGTTAAGCCGGGCAACCGCGTCCTCATTCGATCCGGCAATAATCCCGCGCTTGTAGCGGCGTGGCTCGCCGCGACGAAAGCCGGCGCGGTCGTCGTCAATACTATGCCGATGCTTCGCGCCGGCGAACTCGCCAAGATCGTCGATAAGGCCGAAGTCAGTTTGGCGCTGACGGACAGCCGGATCGCCGACGAGCTCGTGTCCTGCGCAAAGAACAGCAAATTCCTCAAGCAGGTTGTGAATTTCGACGGCACCTCGAACCATGATGCCGAGCTCGATCGCATCGCGCTCGACAAGCCGGTGAGATTCGACGCCGTGAAGACCGGCCGCGACGATGTCGCCCTGTTGGGCTTCACGTCAGGCACCACCGGCGAGCCCAAAGCCACAATGCACTTCCACCGCGATCTTTTGATCATCGCGGATGGCTACGCGAAAGAAGTCCTGAAAGTGACGCCCGACGACGTCTTTGTCGGCTCGCCGCCGCTAGCCTTTACGTTTGGCCTGGGTGGCCTCGCGATATTTCCGCTGCGTTTTGGCGCGACCGCGACGCTGCTGGAAAACGCTTCACCAGCGAACATGGTCCAGATCATCGAGACCTATAAGGCCACGATCTGTTTCACTGCTCCGACTGCCTACCGCGCGATGATGGCGGCGATGGACAAGGGCGCAGACCTGTCATCGCTGCGCTTGGCAGTGTCGGCGGGCGAAACGCTTCCGGGACCGGTTTTCGATGATTGGACCCGCAAAACCGGAAAGCCAATCCTCGACGGTATCGGCTCGACTGAGATGCTCCACATCTTCATTACCAGCCGGGTCGGAGACGCCGTTCCGGGCACGACCGGCCGGCCCGTCGCCGGCTACGAAGCCAAAATCGTCGATGACAACATGAAGGACGTGCCGCCCGGCACGGTGGGGAAGCTCGCCGTGCGCGGCCCGACAGGCTGCCGCTATCTCGCCGATAAGCGCCAGAAAAACTATGTGCGTGACGGCTGGAATCTCACGGGGGACGCCTTTCTCTGCGACGAGAATGGCCGCCTCTGCTTCGCCGCGCGCGCCGACGACATGATCGTGTCCGCGGGCTACAACATTGCCGGGCCTGAGGTCGAAGCCGCTTTGCTCGCCCATCCCGACGTCGCCGAATGCGCCGTGATCGGCAAGTCGGACGAGGAACGCGGGCAGGTCGTGTCCGCCTATGTCGTACTGAAAGCGGGCGTTGTCGGCGATAATCTGCGTATCAAACTGCTTCAGGATCACGTCAAGGCGACCATCGCGCCCTACAAATATCCGCGCGCTGTGACTTTCGTCGATGCATTGCCCAAGACCCAGACCGGCAAGATTCAGCGCTTCAAACTACGAGAAGGCGCGGCCCCATGAGTGATTTCAAATTTATCCAGCCGGAAGGTTGGGCGCCGGCCAAAGGTTACGCCAATGGTATCGTCGCGACTGGCCGGCAGCTTTTTATCGCCGGTCAGATCGGCTGGAACGGCGCGGGTCAGTTTGAAACTGATGATTTTGTCGCTCAGGTCGAGCAGGCTCTGAACAACATCGCCGCGGTTCTACGCGCTGCTGGCGGCCGTCCGGAGCATCTGGTGCGGCTTAACTGGTATGTGACCAATAAAAGCGAATACGTGGCACGCCAGCGCGAACTGGGAGAGGCGTATCGGCGCGTCCTGGGCCGGCATTTTCCAGCCATGACGCTGCTGGTGGTGGCGGGATTATTGGAGCCCCGCGCGAAAGTCGAAATCGAAGCGACTGCGGTTTTGCCGGAATAATTCGCGCTCCGGTGCTTCAAAACAGAAACGGCAGGCGCGGTGTGCGCGCCTGCCGTCGGCCCGTAGAGGGTCCGGCCTTCGCCGTCAGATCGATTCCTTGAGCTCTTTCGAGGCGCGGAATGCGACTTTCTTCGACGCCTTGATCTGGATCGGTTCGCCGGTCGCCGGGTTGCGGCCCATACGTGCCGCGCGCTTGCGAACTTGCAGAATTCCGAGCCCGCCAATGCGGATACGCTCGCCTTTCTTGAGATGCTTGACGATGTTGGCGACGAGATCGCCGAGAACCGTCTCAGCCTGCTTCTTCGACATTTCGTGCTGTTCCGCCAGCGCGGCCGAAAGATGTTTCAGCGTCACGGTCGGCGGTGTCGGCGCTTTGCCACCAGGAACCATAGCCATCAGTGGACCCTCCTCGTTGAAACGGCAGGAAAACCGCCGTCTTCGCAATCGCCATTAGACGATTCGAATACGGTCTGACCACCAGTTTTCACCGACAAATTGGGCTTTTTCGCAACTCGTCCCCCGCGAGATCGTGTTCTTGACTTAGGGTGAGGCGGCCTTTAACTCGGCTCCATCGCCCGCGGGGGCGTAGCTCAGTTGGTTAGAGCGCTGCCCTGTCACGGCAGAGGCCGCGGGTTCGAGTCCCGTCGCTCCCGCCATCTTTCAAGCACTTAGGCTATGTTCCGCGCGCCTTTATGGCGCGCTTTTTCGAGGCGAAACCGCAATGTCGGAACCCGTGCAAGCGCTGTTCTTCGACGTGTTCGGCACGCTCGTGGATTGGCGAACGGGCATTGCCAGCGAGGCAAAACGGATTCTCTCGCAGCACAACAAATCCACAGATTGGTTGGCCTTCGCCGATGCCTGGCGTGGGGAATACCAGCCGGGGATGGAGGAAGTGCGCTCCGGACGCATTCCGTTTTCGAAGCTCGACGTTCTCCACCGGCTCAACCTCGAGCGCATTTTGTCGCGTTTCGGCTTGCAGGACTTGCCTGAAGCCGTGCGCGCCGAGCTCAATCTCGCCTGGCATCGATTGCCGGCGTGGAGCGACGTTCCCTTTGCGTTAGGACGACTGCGCCAGAAATTTCGTCTCGCGCCGGTGTCAAACGGCAACATTTCGCTGATGGCCGATCTCGCCCGCCACAACAATTTTGTCTGGGACGCTATTCTCGGCGCCGAAGTTGCCGGCGACTACAAGCCGAAGCCGCGCGTTTATCTGGCGGCGTGCGAAGCCTTCGATCTGCCGCCGCAGCGTTGCATCATGGTTGCCGCGCACAGTTACGACTTGCAAGCCGCCGCGGAATGCGGCCTGCGCACGGCGCACACCGCGCGCACCGACGAATACGGGGCGGGCACTGGCGAAGCGGCGCCTAAAGTCAAAGTCGATTACGCGGCGAAAAATCTCGCGGCGCTGGCCGACCAGCTCGGCTGCTGATTAGCCCTGATAAACCGGCGCCGGCTGAGAAAAGAAGCCGCGCAGGATGTGATAGACCAGCATGTAATTTTTTTGCTGGAAGCTCGCGTGTGAGATGCCTGGCATTACCGCGAATTGCTTGTCCGGATTGGGCAGCTTCTCGAAGAATTTCACCAGGTCTTCCATTGATGCGATGCCGTCAAACTGGCCGCGCATGACGAGGGTCGGGACTGTGATTTTTTCCGGGTTCACGACCGGCAGTCTCGAGCACATATCGACATAGGTGCCAGTCGGCACGCTGTCATCGAGCGCGCAGACCGCATCGGCAAAGGCGTCGATGACGTGGCGCTCGGCCGTGTCAGGATGATCGCGGTCGAAGACCGAGCGGATGAAATCCTTACTCATCGGCCGGCGATTTTTCGACTGGAATTCGGGGAGCTTCTTGCGACGCTCGGCGAGCGTCGGGGAGCCTTCGCCGGTCCAGACCATGGCGTCGAGGGCAAGCCGCGCCACCATGTCCGGGTGGCGCTCGGCGAATAGCGCGGCGCGCAACGCACCTGACGAAATGCCATAGACGAGCAACGGCTTCTTGCCGCGTAGCTTCCAGATGTATTGGGCGGCGGCGTAGCAATCCTCGGCGCCTTGCGAGATCGGCGCATTATTGTCGCGGTCTTTGGTCGAGCGGCCGTAGCCTTCCATATCGACCGACCAGCAGTCGTAGCCGTGGCGGGCAAAGTGGTCCATCGCCGATGAATCGGGCCGGCCAGGGACTTGAAGATCAAAGGTCGGCTGCGAAGCCATCGACGAGCCATGCACGAACAGGACGGTGCCAACCGCGTTCTTGGGATCGCCGGCGACCTTGTTCCACAAGAACAGGCGCGCACCGTCACGCTCGGTCCAATGTTCGGTGCCCTTGATCGCCGGTTTGGTCCTATCGTCCATGCTGTCCTCGCGTCGCGAGGCCGCACTATCAAAGGCGCCACAGAGAGCGTCAATCGCGCGCGCCGAGGCGAATTCCTGCGTCCACAGCGTGACTTGATAGGCAGCACGCGCTGCCAATGTTCGCTTGCGCCCTATATTGCGCTGCGCTAAGCCTCAGCCGGCTCCGTTCGAGCGGCGAATCCTTCCGAATTACGGGCGTTTTCGTAGGCTTGCGGGGCTCCGCGCCGCGCCGGTTCCGGCTGTTGGCTGCATATTGGGGGCAGGGGCAGAGCGAGGGTCGCCGATGAGCGAATTGCTGCTGGATTACCTGCCCTTGGTCATTTTCATCGGCGTCGCGCTGGCGATCGGCGTCGTCCTTCTGATCGTGCCGTTCATCGTCGCCTATCGGCAGCCGGATCCCGAAAAACTTTCGGCCTATGAGTGCGGTTTCAACGCCTTCGACGACGCCCGCATGAAGTTCGACGTGCGGTTTTATCTGGTTGCCATCCTATTCATCATTTTCGATCTCGAGGTCAGCTTCCTGTTCCCCTGGGCGGTGGCGTTTCGCGAGCTCGGCGCCTTCGGCTTCTGGTCGATGATGGGGTTCCTTGGCGTGCTCACCGTCGGCTTCATATATGAATGGAAGAAGGGGGCGCTCGAATGGGACTAACGAGCGCATGACACTCGTCGCACCCGCGCCGAAGGGAATTCTCGATCCGCGCACCGGCAAGCCGGTGGGCGCGACCGACCCCTTCTTCACGGACATCAATGCCGAACTGGCCGATCGCGGGTTTCTCGTCACGACGGCCGACGATCTCATCACCTGGGCGCGCACCGGCTCGCTGATGTGGATGACGTTCGGCCTCGCCTGTTGCGCCGTCGAAATGATGCAGATGTCGATGCCGCGCTACGATGCTGAGCGTTTCGGCTTCGCGCCGCGCGCTTCGCCGCGGCAGTCCGACGTCATGATCGTTGCCGGCACGCTCACCAACAAGATGGCGCCCGCGCTGCGCAAGGTCTACGACCAGATGCCGGAGCCGCGTTACGTGATCTCGATGGGATCGTGCGCGAATGGCGGCGGCTACTATCACTATTCGTATTCAGTCGTGCGCGGCTGCGATCGCATCGTCCCGGTCGATATTTATGTGCCGGGCTGTCCGCCGACCGCGGAAGCGCTGCTCTACGGCGTCATGCTGCTGCAGAAGAAAATCCGCCGTATCGGGACGATTGAGCGCTGACGATGGCCGTGCCGCTCGAAAATGTCTTGCAAACACTCACGGCCGGACTCGGCTCCAGCATCACGATGTCCGAAATCGTGCTGGGCGAGTTGAGCGTGACCGTGAAAGCCTCCGATATCGTCACGGCGGCGCGTTTCCTGCGCGATGATCCGGCTTGCCAGTTCGTCAATATCGTCGACATCACCGCGGTCGATTGGCCGGGTCGCGAGAAGCGCTTCGACGTCGTCTATCATTTCCTTTCGCCGCGGTTGAATGCGCGCATTCGCATCAAGACCGAGCTCGGCGAGGGCGAGACGATTGCTTCGCTGTGCGGCGTTTACAAAGGCGCCGAATGGTTCGAGCGCGAGGCCTACGATTTGTACGGCGTGCTGTTCACCGGACATCCGGACCTGCGGCGCATCCTCACCGATTACGGTTTCGAGGGTTATCCGCTGCGCAAAGACTTCCCGATGACCGGCTTTGTCGAAGTGCGTTACGACGACGAGCAGAAGCGCGTCGTTTACGAACCGGTGCGGCTCAATCAGGAATTCCGCAATTTCGATTTTCTCTCGCCGTGGGAGGGAACGGATTACGTTCTTCCCGGCGACGAGAAAGCGAAAGAGATTCCAGGCCAGGCCAACAAGCTCGCGGGCGAGCCCGACAAGAAGGCCGCGCCATGAAGCCGAGCCTCAAAGCGGGCCTTACTCACCGCTTCACCTATGCCGTGCCGATGAACAAGACGGTGCCCTACACCTATCCAGAGGCGCCGGAGATCGCCGCCATGCCGAAGGTGTTCGCCACCGGCAACATGATCATCCTGATGGAATGGACCTGCACGCAGCTCATCGCGCCGCATCTCGACGCCGGTGAAGGCTCCCTCGGCACCCATGTCGATGTCAGCCACGCTGCGGCAACGCCGCCCGGATTTTCGGTGACGGTCGATGTCGAGTGCACCAAGGTCGACGGCCGCAAGCTCGAGTTCAAGGTTCGGGCGCATGACGGCGTCGACATGATCGGCGAGGGTCGTCACGAGCGCGTAGTCGTCGCCTGGGACAAATTCAACGCGCGCGTCGCCGATAAGGCAAAGAAAGCGGCGGTGCCGGCGTGACCGAACACAATCTGCGCAACTTCACGCTGAACTTTGGGCCGCAGCATCCGGCGGCGCACGGCGTTCTTCGCCTGGTTCTTGAGCTCGATGGCGAAGTTGTCGAGCGGGTCGATCCGCATATCGGGCTGCTTCATCGCGGCACCGAGAAACTGATCGAAGCCAAGACCTATACGCAGGCGGTGCCCTATTTCGACAGGCTCGATTACGTCGCGCCAATGAACCAGGAACATGCGTTTTGCCTCGCCGTCGAAAAGCTTTTGGGCATCGAGATTCCGCGGCGTGCACAATTGATCCGCGTGCTTTATGGCGAGATCGGCCGCATTCTCTCGCACCTCCTCAATGTCACGACACAGGCTATGGATGTCGGAGCGCTCACGCCGCCGCTCTGGGGCTTCGAGGAGCGCGAAAAGCTGATGGTGTTCTACGAACGGGCCTCGGGCTCGCGCATGCACGCGAATTATTTCCGGCCCGGCGGTGTGCATCAGGACTTGCCCGAGAAGCTCGTCGACGACATTGCCGCCTGGTGCGATCCCTTCCTCGGCACGGTGGCCGATCTCGATCGCCTGCTGACCGACAACCGTATTTTCAAGCAGCGCAATGTCGACATCGGCGTGGTGTCGCTCGAAGACGCCTGGGATTGGGGCTTCTCCGGCGTGATGGTGCGCGGCTCTGGCGCCGACTGGGATCTGCGCAAGGCGCAGCCTTACGAATGCTATGCCGAAATGGATTTCGACATTCCGATCGGCAAGAACGGAGATTGCTACGACCGCTATCTCATCCGCATGGAAGAAATGCGCCAGTCCGTTCGGATCATGAAGCAGTGCATCGAAAAGCTGCGCACGCCGGACGGACGGGGTCCGATCACGGTATTGGATAACAAGATCGTGCCGCCCAAGCGCGGCGAGATGAAGCGCTCGATGGAAGCGCTCATTCATCACTTCAAGCTCTATACGGAAGGTTATCACGTGCCGGCGGGCGAGGTTTACGCCGCGGTCGAAGCGCCCAAAGGCGAGTTCGGTGTCTATCTCGTCTCGGACGGCACCAACAAGCCATATAAATGCAAGATCCGCGCGCCGGGCTTCGCACATCTTCAGGCGATGGATTTCATGACGCGCGGACATCTGCTCGCCGACGTTTCGGCGGTGCTCGGTTCGCTCGACATCGTGTTCGGGGAGGTCGACCGCTAATGCCCGTTCGCCGCCTCGCGCCGCCCGATGTGCAGCCCCCGACCTTTGCCTTCTCCAAGGCGAATGCCGAGTGGGCCAAGGCGCAGACCGAGAAATATCCGCCGGGCCGCCAGCAATCGGCGATCATTCCGCTGTTGTGGAAGGCGCAGGAACAGCATGGCGGATGGTTGCCGGAAGCCGCGATCCGTCACGTCGCCGAGTTTCTGGGCATGGCGCATATCCGCGCGCTCGAAGTCGCGACCTTCTACACGATGTTCAATCTGGAGCCGGTCGGGAAATTTCACGTCCAGCTTTGCGGCACGACGCCGTGCCGGCTGCGTGGCGCCGATGATCTCGAGAAGGTCTGTAAGAAACGGTTCGGCGAGCAGGGCCGCGTCACCAAGGACGGCACGTTTTCCTGGGTCGAGGTCGAATGTCTCGGCGCCTGCACCAACGCGCCGATGGTGCAGATCAATTACGATTTCTACGAAGACCTCGACAAGAAATCGTTCGAGGACATTCTCGACCGGCTCGCCGACGGCAAGAAGGTAAAGCCCGGTCCCCAGAACGGCCGCCAGCTCTCGGCGCCGATCGGCGGGCCGACCACGCTCACCGACAAGTCGATTTACGAGAAGCGCTGATGCTCGCCGACAAGGACCGCATCTTCACCAATCTCTACGGCCTGCAAGACGGCGGGCTCAAAGGCGCGCGTTCGCGCGGCAGCTATGACGGCATCAAGGGCATCATCGCCAAGGGCCGCGACGGCATTATCAACGAAGTGAAGGCGTCAGGCCTGCGCGGACGCGGCGGCGCGGGATTCCCCACCGGACTGAAGTGGTCGTTCATGCCGAAGCAGTCGGACGGCCGGCCGCATTATCTCGTCGTGAACGCCGATGAATCCGAGCCCGGCACCTGCAAGGACCGCGAGATCATGCGGAACGATCCGCATCATCTCATCGAGGGCTGCCTGATCGCCGGCTTCGCGATGGGCGCGAACGCCGGCTACATCTACATCCGCGGCGAATTCATCCGTGAGCGCGAGGCGCTGCAAGCCGCGATCGACGAAGCCTATGAAGCAAGGCTGCTTGGCAAGAACGCCGCCGGGACGGGCTGGGACTTCGACCTCTACGTCCACCACGGCGCCGGCGCTTATATCTGCGGCGAGGAAACCGCGCTGCTCGAAAGCCTCGAAGGCAAGAAGGGCCAGCCGCGGCTCAAGCCGCCGTTCCCGGCGAATGTCGGCCTCTATGGCTGTCCGACCACGGTGAACAATGTGGAGTCGATCGCGGCGGTGCCGACGATCCTGCGGCGCGGCGCGGCGTGGTTTGCGGCGATCGGCCGGCCGAACAATACCGGCACGAAACTCTTCTGCATTTCGGGCCACGTCGAAAAGCCCTGCAACGTCGAAGAGGCGATGGGCATTCCGCTGCGCGAATTGCTGGAAAAACATGCCGGCGGCGTGCGCGGCGGCTGGGACAATCTGCTCGCCGTCATTCCGGGCGGCTCGTCGATGCCACTTATTCCCGCGGGCGCGACAGGTTGCGACGACCTGTTCATGGATTTCGACGGCTGCGCCAAGCACAAGTCGGCGCTCGGCACCGCGGCCGTCATTGTCATGGATAAATCGACCGACATCGTGCGCGCCATGACGCGTATTTCCTATTTCTACAAGCATGAGAGCTGCGGCCAATGCACCCCATGCCGCGAGGGCATGGGCTGGATGTGGCGCGTTCTCACCCGTATGTCGGAAGGCCGCGCGCAGAAAAAAGAAATCGACATGCTGTTCGAAGTCACCAAGCAGATCGAAGGCCACACGATCTGCGCCTTTGGCGACGGCGCGGCTTGGCCGGTGCAGGGCTTGTTGCGTCACTTCCGCCCGGAAATCGAGCGCCGGATCGACGAATATACGGCGCGTTCGAGCGAGCTCGGCGTGCGCGATCCGATGCCGGAGGCGGCCGAATGACCAAAGTCATCGTCGACGGCAAGGAAATCGACGTGCCGCCGGAGTACACGCTGCTCCAGGCCTGCGAGGCGGCGGGCGCCGAGATTCCGCGCTTCTGCTTCCACGAACGGCTGTCGATCGCTGGCAATTGCCGCATGTGCCTGATCGAAGTCGTCGGCATGCCCAAGCCGCAGGCGTCCTGCGCGATGGGCATCAAGGACTTGCCGCCGAACAAGGACGGCTCGCCAAAAATCCTCAATACCCGCACGCCGCTCGTCAAAAAGGCGCGAGAAGGGGTAATGGAATTCCTGCTGATCAATCATCCGCTCGATTGCCCGATCTGCGACCAGGGCGGCGAGTGCGATCTGCAGGACCAAGCGATGGCTTATGGCGTCGACTCGACGCGCTATCAGGAGAACAAACGCGCGGTCGAAGACAAATATATCGGTCCGCTCGTCAAGACCGTGATGAACCGCTGCATCCACTGTACGCGGTGCGTTCGCTTCACCACGGAGGTCGCCGGCGTCTCCGAGCTCGGCGCGATCGGCCGCGGCGAGGACATGGAGATCACGACCTATCTCGAAAAGGCGATGACCTCGGAGCTGCAAGGCAATGTTGTCGATCTCTGTCCCGTCGGCGCGCTGACCAACAAGCCCTATGCCTTCATCGCCCGGCCTTGGGAGATGAACAAAACCGAGTCGATTGACGTCATGGATGCGGTTGGCTCGGCGATCCGCATCGATACGCGTGGGCGTGAAGTGATGCGTATCCTGCCGCGTGTGAACGATCTGGTGAACGAGGAGTGGATTTCCGACAAAACCCGCTATGTCGTCGACGGGTTGCGCGCGCAACGTCTCGATCAGCCCTATATCCGCGAGAACGGCAAATTGCGCGAGGCGAGTTGGCGGGACGCCTTCGGCGCGATTGCCACGGCCGTCGGCAAGACAGAGAAAAAATATGTTGGCGCCATCGCCGGCGATCTTGCCGCGGTCGAAGAGATGTACGCGCTCAAGGAGCTGATGAGCCGGCTTGGCGTCGTTAGCTATGACTGCCGCCAGGACGGGGCCGCGATCGATCCGGCCTGGGGCCGCGGCTCTTACATCTTCAATGCGACCTTGGCCGGTATCGAAAAGGCCGATGCATTGTTACTCATCGGCACCAATCCGCGCCGCGAGGCGCCGGTGCTCAACGCCCGGATTCGCAAGCGATGGCGGCAGGGCAATTTCCCCATCGGGATGATCGGCGAGCGCGCCGACCTCACTTACAATTATGAGTATCTGGGTGCCGGCGCCGAGACGCTCGCCGGCCTCGGCAACAGCAAGTTTGTGCAAGCGCTCAAGGACGCGAAGAATCCGCTGGTGATGCTCGGCGCGGGGGCATTGGCCCGCAAGGACGGAGCGGCGATTGCGTCTCTCGCGGCCAAGGCTGCGCTAGAGCTCGGCGGTGGAAAAGCCGACTGGAATGGGTTCTCGGTTCTGCAAAGCGCCGCGTCGCGTGTCGGCGGCCTCGACATTGGATTTGTGCCGGCAGCCGGTGGCATCACGGCGACGCAAATGGCTCAGCCGAACAATATGAAGGTGCTGTTCCTGCTCGGCGCCGACGAGATCGAAATCGCGCCCGGCGCTTTCGTCGTTTACATCGGCACCCATGGCGATCGCGGCGCGCACCGCGCTGACGTCATCCTGCCGGGCGCGGCTTATCCCGAAAAATCGGGGCTCTACGTCAATACCGAAGGCCGGGTGCAGCTCGCCAACCGCGCGGCGTTCCCGCCGGGCGACGCTCGTGAGGATTGGGCTATAATCCGCGCGCTATCCGATGCGCTCGGACAGAAGCTGCCTTTCGATTCACTTACCGCGCTGCGCCAGCAATTGTTCAAGACATATCCGCATCTTGCGGCGCTCGATCAAATCGAAAGCGCAGATGCCGGCGTGATCAAAAAGTTGGCTGGGCTTGGCGGCGCGCCGGACAAGGCGCCGCTGTACTCGGGCATCAGCGACTTCTATCTGACCAATCCGATCGCGCGCGCTTCCGCCGTCATGGGCGAGTGTTCGGCGCTGGCTGCGGGCGCAAACCGGACAGCGGCGGAGTAGGGCGGATGGACTTTTTCCTCACCTATGTCTGGCCCGTCGTCATCATCGTGGCGCAATCAGTGCTGCTGCTCACGCTGCTGCTGATCGGCGTCGCCTATGCGATCTATGCTGACCGCAAGATCTGGGCGGCGGTGCAAATCCGCCGCGGTCCCAACGTGGTCGGGCCGTGGGGCCTGTTTCAGTCCTTTGCCGATCTGATCAAATTCGCAGTGAAGGAGCCGGTCATTCCGGCCGGCGCCAATAAGGGCGTGTTCCTGCTGGCGCCGCTCGTCACGTCCGTTCTGGCGCTCGCCGCCTGGGCAGTGATCCCGGTCAATCTCGGCTGGATGATCGCCGACATCAATGTCGGCATCCTGTATATTTTCGCGATCTCGTCCCTGATGGTCTACGGGACGATCATGGCGGGATGGGCATCGAATTCGAAATATCCGTTCCTCGCCGCGCTGCGTTCGGCCGCTCAGATGGTGTCGTACGA
>JAFBAG010000300.1 GCA_019247925.1 Pseudolabrys sp. | reverse complement strand
CGCCCGCACCGCTTCGCCTTTGTTCACCGCAGCGCGCTTGATCTCGATCATCGCCTTGCCGGACAACACGTCCACATTCTCGGCAGCGAACTCGCGGCATGTGGCTTCCGCGAAACAGCGCAGCTCGTTTTCCCGCTCGGGCGCGGTACGAAAGTGCAAGGCGACAGAGAAACCCTTGTCTTCGACCAGAATGCCCATTTTCTCGGCAGCCGCGAGCTTGGCGCGAAGCGCGGCCGGCAGCGGCGCAACCGCGCTCGTGCGGTACTCGCCGCCGATGCGCATCTCTGCACCATGAGCGCCGATCGCGGACAGTTTTGATGGCGTGAAGAGGCGATCGAGCGTTCCAATCGTGCGGCCGCTGACCAGCGCGCAGGCTCCGTTCAATCGTGCGGTCAGGTCGAGCAAGGATCGGCGCAGAGAGGCGGGCACAACGACCGCGTCGGGCGCGGGAGCAATGTCCAGAACCGTACCGTCGACATCGAGCAGGAGCGCGGTCGCGTCGAGGTTGAGGCCAGCAACCTTCGTTGCGGCATCACTACTACTGACAGACGCGTCATTCACCGCGCCAACACCTCAACATCGCCATCCACCCCGGTGATGACCTTGAACTCGTGCTCATAAACGCGTCCCTCGTTGCGGGCAATCGCGCGATATTCACCCTCAGCCAGAATGAAGCGCGGAAACGCGCCGATGGATTCCTTGATCACGTCGCCGCCTGGCGTCAGCACCGACCACGCCGTGTTTGCCAACGCCTCCCCGCCACGGCTCGCAACGAGTTTCAAAGTGACGGCGGCCGCGCGGTGGGTGACAGTGATGTCGGTCAGCTTGCCGGCTTGCACGCGAATATCCGACCGCACCACGGAATTCGCATCACCATAATTCGAGACGATATAATAAGTTCCATCGGGGACGATGACGACATCGCCGGTCAAGACGCGATCCGCGATGGGACGGCGATCGCCGGGCTCGAACTGGCTGCCTCTGTAGACGTCGAAGGAAATCTGTCCGGCTGGAATGCGCACGTCGCCAACGCGGCCTTCCAGCCGCAGCCCGCCCGCAGGCAAGTCGAACATTTCGCGCACCGTCTCGCTGCGCAGCGTCACTGGCTTCGCCGCGGTGGCGAGACCAAACCCGACATGCACGATATAGACGCCCGTCGGCAGCACCACCGTCGGCGATGGGGACTTCTCCTCGCGCAGCAGACGGTGTTGCCCGTTCGCTTCCGGCTTCGCCGCATAGATGCGCCAGGTCAGGCCAGACGTGATCGGCGGCGCATCTTTGCTAAAGCGGGCGCCGAGTTCGAGCGCGACCTGGCCGGCTGGCACCATCGGCATTGGCTGCGTCGGCGTCGCGGACGGCGGCATGATCAGCGGCGATTGCCGGGGCGCCGCTTGATCAGCGGGCGCGAGAACACCTTGAGCATGCGCTTCGAGCGGCAGCGCGGCCAATGCTAACGCGGCGAAAATCCCGATGCGCATAGGTTCTTCTCAATCGAAATCACGGCGAATTCAAGCCGTGCATTTGTTTCGCATAATCCGCTGTGCTAGCGCAGGCATGAAAAGTTCGCGCCGCGCATGAACGAAAACATCCATCAAGACGCATTGCAGCTTCTGAAGACCCGGCGTTCGGTGAAGCCGATCGAACTCGAAGGGCCGGCGCCAAGCGCCGCCGAAATCGAGACGATGCTGACCATCGCCTCGCGCGTGCCCGATCACGGCAAGCTTGCGCCGTGGCGTTTCGTCGTGTTCGAGGGCGAGGCGCGAATGCGCGCGGGAGAGCGCATCGCCGCCCAGTTCCAGAAAAACAATCCGCAGGCGACGGCCGACCAGATTGCTTTCGAAACGAAACGTCTAGCCCGCGCACCTCTTGTCATTGCCGTCATCAGCCGCGCCGCTCCACACGTGAAAATTCCAGAGTGGGAGCAGCTGATGTCAGCGGGCGCAGCAGCCATGAATCTGGTGACCGCGGCCAATGCGCTTGGCTTTGCCACGAGCTGGCTCACCGAATGGTACGCCTATGACCGTGCCGTGCTCGACGCTCTCGGCCTTGCCCCGCACGAGCGCATTGCGGGCTTCGTCCATATCGGCCGCCCCGCAAAGCCGCCGCAGGATCGCGACCGGCCGGCGCTCGACACGATCGCGACGCGCTACGGAGCGTAGGTGATGTTTTACGACACTCGCGACAAAAGCCGGCCGCTTCAACACGATCCCTTCAAGGCCATCGTCACTCCCCGCCCGATCGGCTGGGTCACGACGATTAGCGCGGCAGGGAAAGTGAACCTTGCGCCTTATTCATATTTCAACGGTGTCCTCAGCCGGCCCAATCTCGTGATGTTCTCGAGCGAGGGATACAAGGACTCACTGCGCAATGCCGAGGAGACCGGCGAGTTTGTCTGCAATCTCGCGACTTGGGATTTGCGCGAAGCCATGAATGCGACTTCGGCGCCGCTCGCTTACGGCATCAACGAGATGGAAAAAGCGGGCCTGGAGCCTGCGCCCTCGAAGCTCGTCAAGCCGCCCCGCGTCGCCAAGTCGCCCTGCGCGCTGGAGTGCAAACTGGTCGAAGTCGTCAAGCTCAAGGATGCCCAAGGTGACGTGCTCGATGGCTACATCGCCATCGGCCAGGTGATTGGTGTCCACATCGACGATCATTTCATCAAGGACGGCCGCCTCGACAGTGCGGCCATGAAGCCGATCGCGCGGTGCGGTTACGACGAATATGCCGTTTACGACAGCGTCTTCCGGATGACGCGGCCGACGTCGTGAGGGGCGCACAGCCGACATAAAATCTGCACTTTCACCATATTGGTTCGTGCCGCTTGTTCATGGCGGCGGGGCGGCCGATCATCGCGCGTCCGGGGAGTTAAGTTTGGTTTTCGACGGAATATTTTCGCGCGCGCCCGCGGGCGATCGAGGCGCGGAAGCCACCAAAGCGTCGCCGGCTCCCGTGCGTCCGACAATCGGACTTGCGCTGGGAGGCGGCGCGGCGCGCGGCTTTGCTCATATCGGCGTTCTGCGCACGTTGATCGAGCATGGCATCGTCCCGGACGTCATCGTCGGCACCTCGATCGGCGCGGTAGTCGGCGGCTGCTACGCCGCCAAGCAGCTTGACAGTCTTGAAACATGGGCGCGCTCGCTGACCACGTTGCGTAGCGTGCTTGGTTACATGGATTTCAGTCTTTCCGGTTCGGGCCTCATCGGCGGCAGCCGGCTTGCCACCCAGTTGATCGCGGCGCTGAAAGATACGCGGATCGAGGACCTCGCGCCGTTGCGCTTTGCCGCGATCGCCACTGAATTCAACACCGGCCACGAAATCTGGCTCACGCGCGGCCGCATGGTCGACGCGTTGCGCGCCTCCTATGCGTTGCCCGGTATATTCACTCCGGTGAAGATCGGCGGCCGTTGGCTGGTTGACGGTGCGCTGGTCAATCCGGTGCCCGTATCCGCCGCACGCGCCTTGGGCGCGCGGCTCGTCATCGCGGTGCACCTCAACTCCGATCTGTTTGGGCGCAGCGCCATCATCCAAGACTACGGAACCGACGACACCGACAAACCGGTGCCACCGGCGCCTTCGGAAGGCTTGCGCGGCCTGTTCGGCGGCAAGAGTTCGCTCCGGCAAATGCTCGGCACGCGCGACGAACCCGGCATTCCGACGGTGATGGTGGAAGCCTTCAACGTGATGCAGGATCGCATTACCCGCGCGCGTCTGGCCGGCGATCCGCCTGACGTACAGATCGCACCCAAGCTCGGCTCGATCGGCTGGTTCGATTTCCAACACTCCGCCGACTCAATCGCGCTCGGCGCCGAAGCGGCGCACAAGTCGCTCGAGACGATCGACGAAGCAATCGCCGCGCTATCGCATCCGGTGAAATGAGGACGAAGCTTCAGGCGCTGCGGATGTAGTCCCGCATCGCCTCGGTTTCCTGCTCCATCATCGCCAGACGGTCCTTGACCACGTCGCCGATTGATACGACGCCGACCAGCCTGGTGCCTTTGAGCACCGGCATGTGACGGAATTTTCCCGACGTCATGCGCTCCATCAGCGAAGCGATGCTTTCGTCCTCGCTGCATGTCGCGACATTTCGCGTCATGATCTGGCTGACAGGCTCTTTAAGCGCGGCCGTGCCCCGCTCGGCAAAGGCTTTGACGATGTCGCGCTCCGACAGAATGCCGACGAGGCGGTCATCGGCGCCAAGCACGACGACCGCGCCGATCCGGCGGGCAGCGAGCAGCTTGGCGGCAGTGTCGAGATCGGCGGTCGGCTCGATGCTGACCACGTCGCGGCCTTTCACGGACAAAATCGAAGTGACGGTCATGGCAACCTCCGGCGCAATGACCCCGGTCACACCGAACCCATGACCGGGCCCTTGGCTAATGCTCGGTCCGCGGGGCCGGTTCCGTCAAGGCGGCTGAGTCGTGATGACTAATAAGGATTTGCCGGCACAGCCGGCTTTGGATCGAACCATCCGAATAAAAGAAGGCCCGCGAGGAAGCCGCCAATATGGGCTTGCCAGGCGATGGCCTGCTCGCCGCTGATCGAAAAGGAGCCAAGGCCGAAAACGATATTGAGGCCGAACCAGACAACGATGAACGCAAAGACTCTGGGATCACGCCATACCCCTGAGAGGGGCAACGCGGGAACGCGATAGGCGAGATCGTCGGTCTGCCGCCAGAAGCCCAGCGGCCCGCCGCGTTGAAAGGCGAACCGCATCGCACCTGCCATCAAGCCCGACACCGTCGCCGACGCGCCCAGCACGATCGACTGTTCGCCGCTATGCGTGACCAGATGAGCAACAGCGCCCGCGACGGCGGTCACCACCATGAAGGCTGCAAAGCGCAGCACGCCGAACCGCCGCGCCAGCGCGGAGCCGAACGGCAACAGCCAGATGCTATTGACCACCAAATGCATCCAGCTGCCGTGCAGGAGTGCGTAAGTAAAGAACGACCAGACTTGCGCGCCAGCGCCGCCCGGCAAGGTCACGCCGCCGAGCAATCCGGAATCATAACGCGCCGGAATAAACGCCAGACTTAGCAGAAGATCGGTGTCCTGCGCCTCGCTGAGAAGGTACTCGCGCACAACGTGAATGCCGACAAGCAGGCCGAGCGTGGCGAGAACGACGCCGGGGACGTTGAGAATTGGCTCACGATGATGGTGGGGCTGATATTCCTGCACGGACCTAGTTAGGCTGTCCATTCACGCCGTCGCAAGTGAGGAGTGAAAAGAAAAAAGGAGGGCGACAGTGCGCCCTCCTTCGAGCCACGCTTGCGAGGTCGCCGCGCCGTTGGCAGCGCTTGTCACGTCCCACGCCTCCCCGAGGCTCTAGTCTTTTTTGCGCGGGCGGCTGGAGGAAAGTCCGCCCACGCTTCGTGTGGATCAGCTCAGATCCGGACCATAGAGAGCGCCCGCCGCAGCGCCAATGCCGGAGCGCTTTTAACGCTAATCCGCATGGGTCCTTCTCCCCCGCCTCATGCGGCACGGACTTCGCAATCTCATTCGCGTCACGGCGAAACGCTCCGTTTTCTGTCCCGCCGGGGGACAGAGCGCATCGTTAATCGTGCCGCGGCGGAACAGGTTGGCGATTATGAAACACGTTTCGAGCAAAGCCGTATTTGCACATTGGGATTCATCGCGGGCCGGACGTCCGGCGCCCGACCGCGGCGATATCGACCCCATGGTGATCCGTCATTCGCTGGGTGACGTCTTCATTCTCGCGGTCGATTTCGTGAACGAACATCGTTACCGGCTCGCCGGCACGCGGTTGTGCACCCTGTTCAATCGCGAGCTCAAAGGTGAATCCTTCGCCGCCGCATTTGATGAAGAGAGCCGCGTCCAGATCACCGAATTGCTGGCTGCCGTCGCCGACGAAAATGCCGGCGTTGCTGGCGCGGTGACCGCGCGTACCGCGGATGGATCGCAGGCCGACCTCGAACTCCTGCTGCTGCCCCTTGCCCATCAAGGCCATGCGCGGGTGCGCGCGCTCGGCGTGCTGGCCGCGGGTCAAGCGCCATATTGGGCCGGCGAGAAGCCTGTGAAGAGCCTGCATCTTGGCGCAATCCGCCATGTCGGCCCGGAGGTCGAAAAGCTCAGCGGCCGCACGTTCATGACCAAAGCCGCTGCGGGTTTACGGCGGCGCTTTATGGTCTATCAAGGCGGCCTCGAAGCCGGCCCCGGCGAAAAGTCGATCTAAACGCCCCATTAACGATGCCGGCATAGGGTCGGGAACAGGCTCTAACGTGAGCTTCGTTCTCGCTCCATGGCTCTCGCAGCGACAAAAACCAAGATTCTGCCGCTGACGGAAGAACGCCGGCGGCATCAGCGCGTCAAAGTCGAGCTGCTCGGCCGCTATATGCTGGCCGATCATCGCGAGTTCCCCTGCCAGGTCACCAATATGTCGCCCGGCGGCATGGCGGTGATCGCACCGGTGACCGGTCAGCCCGGCGAGCGCGTCGTCGCTTATGTCGACCATCTCGGCCGCCTGGAAGGCACGATCGCACGGCATTTCCAGAACGGCTTTGCGATGACCATTTCGGCGACCCTGCGCAAGCGCGACAAACTCGCCGCGCAGCTCACCTGGCTCGCCAACCGCAATATCCTGAACCTCCCTGAAGACCGCCGTCACGGCCGTTTCCAGCCGAAAAATCCGGTGGCGCGGCTCATTCTGCCGAATGGCAATAATCTCGCCTGCCGCATCATCGACCTGTCACAGTCGGGCGCCGGTATCGCGATTGCCGACGATCTGCGGCCTCCGGTGGGCGCCATGGTGACGATCGGCAAGACCCAGGGCCGGGTCGTGCGCCATATCGAAAAAGGCTTCGCTGTCGAGTTCACCCGGCTGCAGCATCCGGACTTCGTCGAAGATAACGTCACCGGCGAGTAAACGCCGAAGCCCCCGCGGGCACTGCCAGCGGCGGTAATCGCCTCCTCTTAGAGGCCGTTTCCCAGCTCTTAGAACCCCCCATCGTCGTAAACGCGGCGCGCTTTTCGCGCGACTTCTTCGCGCCGGCCCGTCGTTCACGGCTTAACGTCTAAAATTTTAGGCGAATTGTATTCGCTCGCATTTTAATCGAATTTGCCGACAAGTTTTACTGTATTCGAGCTGAGTTTTACTTGGTTTCTCCTCAAAAGCCCTCACTCGACTTAGCGCGGAACCAAATTCTTTCTGCGAATACTGACCCCAATAAGAACGAGGGTTGGGGTCGAACATGGTTCTGCGTTTCAAGCGCGTTCTGGATGCTGTCTGCATCCTGGCGGTGGCGGGGGCAGCGTGCGCTTTTCCGTCCGTCGCACAAGCGAACGACAAGCTGACTTTCATCGCCGTGGGCGAGTCCGCCCGCGCGCCGATCGGCTGGGTCGAATTCTGCGTGGAGTACAAGAACGAGTGCAATACGCGCCCGTCGACGCCGCGCGATGTGATCCTTTCGCCGAAAGCCTGGGCTGATCTCATCAGCGTCAACGACTGGGCGAACAAACAGATCAAGCCGATGACAGACCTCGAGCACTGGGGCGTCGTCGAGCGCTGGAATTATCCCGACGACGGTTACGGCGACTGCGAGGATTACGTCCTGCTCAAGCGCAAGATGCTGATGCAGGCCGGCTGGCCGCGGGAGGCGCTGCTTATCACCGTCGTGCGCGACAAGAAGGGCGAGGGTCACGCCGTCCTGACGGTCAAGACCGACAAGGGCGAATACATCCTCGACAACCAGGAATCCGAAGTCCTGCACTGGACCAAGACTGGCTACCGCTTCGTCAAGCGCCAGTCGCAGTCCGATCCGAATAGCTGGGTCGCGCTCGGCGAACCGCGCGCCCCCATCGCAACATCCTCTCGCTGACGTCCACACGGCAGAGAAAGGAAATCGCAAGCTCGGTCACGTCCCCACCCCTCCCCGTCCCCAGACCGGGTTTGCGAGCGGCCAGGCCTCCCCCAAGGCCTGGCCGCACCCTGTTTTAGAAGGTGCGATCAGAGTCGCCTGAGGCCTTTGAGATAGCGCTTGAAGCGATTCACGTAGATATCCGCGCCGCCTTCGATCATCGCCACGGCTTTTGCATCGAGCGTGCGGATGACGCGCGCAGGCGCGCCGACGATCAGAGAATTATCCGGGAAGCTTTTGCCTTCAGTGACGACCGCGCCGGCGCCGACCAGCGAGTTGTTGCCGATCTTCGCGCCGTTGAGCACCGTGGCGCTCATGCCGATCAAGGTCGAATTGCCGATCGTGCAGCCGTGCAGCATCGCGAGATGTCCGATGACGCAGTTCGAGCCGATCGTCAGCGGAAAGCCTGGATCCGTGTGGAGCACGCAATTGTCCTGGATCTGCGAGCGCTCGCCGAGCTCGATCCATTCATTGTCGCCGCGCAGCACCGCGCCGAACCAGATGCTGGCGTCGTGCTTGAGCCGGACCTTGCCGATCACCGCGGCATTGTCGGCGATGAAATAGGCGCCCTCGCCGGGCAATTCCGGCTTGATCCCGTCGAGCTCGTAGATCGGCATGAAACCTTCGCTCCACTCGCGCGGGCGACTTTCGCAATGAACCGGCAAAATTGGAAGAAGCTAGATCAGGCCCGCCACGCGGATCGCCTGAACGACGACGATGCCGGACATCAGGCTCCAAAGGCCCGAAAGAACTGTGGCCATGAAGACGAGCATGAAAGGACGCGCTTCGCCGTCGCCCGCAGCGAGGGTATTGCGCATAATGAGGAACGGGCCGGCAAAAACCAGCAACGGGACCGCCGCGACGGCCGAAACCTTCGGGCCGGCATGGAGCAAGCTAAAGCTGGGGAGTTCGCTGGTGGCGAGCCGATAGGCCGAGCACAGCAATCCGGCGATGGCAAAGCCAAGCGCCAAAGCGATCAGGGACTGCACAGACTCAACCGCCATCACCACATTCTCACGCAGGACCGAAAGACCCTCATGGCAGACGCGGCCGGCCGCCGCCATCCAATCCTTAAGAAAAGGTAAACGAGGCGGTTTTGAGGGTCAAAGAGGCCTTTAAGGCCCTGAGGCATACTGCGCAGACGATTCGTATGGCCCCGAGCATGACCCACTATTCCGACGCCCGCCGACCCCATGCGACCGCGCGCCAGGGCAAACACAGCCCCCTGCACGCTCCCATTTTGTGGCTCATCGCGGCGACGATCGTCGCGATCGTCTACGTGGCTTATGTGCTGTGGCCCCGCTGGCCCGGCGTCCCGGTCTCACTCGACGCCCCGGCCCTGCCGATCATGGTGGCCGGCACGATGTTCAACGTCGAGCCGGCGGCGATCCGCGTTGCCATGCAGCGGAAGGCGGGGACGCAGGACCGCCTCGATATTTCTTATTTGTGGCCGTCACTGGCGCCGCCCGATCCAGCCGTGAAGCCGACGGTAGGCGCGCCTTTCGACCCGAACGAACGGCTGTTCGCGACCATCTCCAGCGGCGAGGCAACACTTCCAATCGAAGAGCGCGTGAAGACGATCTATCCGCGGTATTTCGCTGCGCAGGCCGAACCCGGGCCGGACGGTTTGATGGTCCGGGCATTTCGTGATGGCACGCCCTATCAGGGCGAGGATTTGATTTATGATGCCGCACAAAGCGAAGCATTTTTGGCACGCTGCACGCGGCGCGGCATCGGCAATGCCGGGACGTGCCTGATGGAACGGCGCATCAAGAATGCTGACGTCGTGCTGCGCTTCCCGCGCGACTGGCTCAACGATTGGCGGGCGGTTGCGAAAGGTGTGGACCGGTTGCTGTCGCGGCTGCACCCTGCGGCGGACTAGCTCGCCAGATCGACGTCGAGAATCGGCAATTCGAGAATGAAGGTGCGGCGGCCCTTTTCGATCTCGATAAACAGCACGGCGATGAATTCCTCGCCGATATAAACCTCAAGCGAGTCATTCTTTTTTGGACGCGCGACGACGCGGATATTTTCGTTGTCGAACTTGCGCTTTAAATAGGACGTGAGGTGAATCGGCAGTACTTCCGTCTGGCTGCCGAGATCGATCTCCATCCGGAAATTGTAGGAGAGTTCGCCCTCTTCCTCGTCCTTCGTAACCTCTCCGAGGTCCTCCTCACCGATATAGACCTCGGCAAGGTCACCGCCTTTCGGCACGACGCGGATGCGCGGCGTCCCAAACAATTTCTTCAGATAGGCGTCAAGCTGCCTGACTTCGGTGGCGTCCACGCGAAACTCTCCGTCAAAGATCAGGCTTCATGCCACGCGCGGGCGAAGGGCGCAATCGCGGCGCGCTATGGTCCGACGTCGTAGAACAGTTGATCCATCGCGCGTGAAGGTTCGGCGCAGCCCGCCTCGCCCACGATCTTTGCCGGCACGCCCGCCACCGTGACATTGTTCGGAACCGGCTTGATGACGACCGATCCGGCGGCAATGCGCGCGCAGTGACCGATCTCGATATTGCCCAGAATCTTCGCACCCGCGCCGATCAAAACACCGCGGCGGATTTTGGGATGACGATCCTCGTTCTCCTTGCCGGTGCCGCCTAAGGTCACGTCATGCAGGATGGACACGTCATCCTCGACGACTGCGGTTTCACCGACAACGAAGCCGGTCGCATGATCGAGGAAGATACCGCGGCCGATCTTTGCCGCGGGATTGATGTCGCACTGGAAAACCGCCGACGAGCGGCTTTGCAGGTAGAGCGCGAAGTCGCGCCGCCCCTTGCCCCAGAGCCAATGCGCGAGACGGTGCGCCTGAATGGCGTGGAAACCTTTGTAATAAAGCACCGGCTCGATGTAGCGGTGCGTAGCCGGATCGCGGTCGTGGGTCGCGATGATGTCTGCGCGGAATGCGATCCCGAGCGCGGGATCATCGCGCAACGCGTCGGCGTAAGCTTGCCGGATCAGTTCGCCGCTCACATCCGCATGCGACAGCCGCTCGGAGAGACGATGGATGACGGCAGCTTCCAACGTGTCGTGATGCAGCACAGTCGAATAGATGAAGCTCGCGAGCTCCGGCTCGCGGCGCACCACCTCTTCCGCTTCCTCGCGGATACGCGACCAGACCGGATCGAGCCGGTTGATCTTCGGTTTGACCTGCTGCTGGGGCATTGACGCCTCCTCGATGCGGGCCCGCGATATAGTCCTTTTGGGATGTTTTGGCGAGCGGGCGGGAATCGGGAGAATAATCTTCTCCCTCACTCCTCAATCGAAATGCCGCTGAGGAAATTCATTATAGCGGCAGAAAACTGATCGTTGCGGTCGCCCGCGACCATGTGCCGAGCGCCGGTCACATCAGCGTATTGCGCATGCGGCGCCAGCTTGAGGAATTCCTTGACGTGATCTTCCTGCACAAGTTCGGAGGACGCGCCCCGCACCAGCATCACCGGAATTTTCAAGCCGGCCGCAGCCTTCTGGAGATCCGCTTCGACGGCCATGCGGCCGTCGTCGACAGGGCGCGGTCCGTCGAGGAATCGCGGATCCCAGTGCCAGCGCCAGCGGCCGTCGGCGTGTAGCCGCAAGTTTTTGCGCAAGCCTTCATGCGAGGGCGGCTTCGGCCGGTGCGGCAAATAAGCGGCCACCGCATTGGCGGCTTCGGCGATCGACGCGAAGCCTTCCTTTGCGTGCGCGCGCATGAAGCCTTGAATTTTAGCCACGCCGGAAAGATCGACCCGCGGCGTGATATCGACCAGCACCAGCGCGGAATAAAGCGGCGCTTGCTTTTTCTTCTGTGCTTCACCCTCCGCCAGCAATGCGGAAATTCCGCCGAGCGAAGCGCCGATGACCACCGGGGGGACGCCATGCCGCGCGGTGAGAGTTCGCGCAATCGCGCCCACATCCGTACCGTAGTCGCTAAAATGATAAGCGCCGCTCTCGAGCCAGTCGGAGTCTCCATGACCGCGCTGATCCAGCGCATAGGCAACCCAGCCTTTGCGCGCGAGATCTTCCGCCGTTTTCTTCCAGGCGTGGCGGGTCTGGCCGCCGCCATGCAGCAGCAGGACCGGCGGGCCGTCTTCGCCATACACGTCCGCAATCAACCGATTGTGAGCGGCGCCGGTGAAATCCGCGGTCGCTGGTTTGGGATGGGTGGTCATGGTCTTGCGGCGAGAAAATCGAGCGCGCCCTGTTTGAATACTTTGTCGCCCACCGCAAGCATGTGATCGCGGCCGGGGATATCGAGCGCCTTCGCGCCTGGAATAAGCGCCGCCAATTCGTGCGCGGAACCGGACACCTCATCCTTGGTGCCCGCCGCAACGAGCACAGGCATGGCAAGACTCGCAACTTGTTCGCGTGAGAGGGTCTGCCGCGAGCCGCGGATGCAGGCGGCCAGAGCGCGCCGGTCGGATTTTGTCTGATCGGCAAAAGCGCGAAAGGTGCTTCCTTGCGGGTCGCTCACATCCGCCAACGAAGGCGCTTCAAGCGCCTCTGCGATGCTTTCCGGCAGACCCACGCCATCGACCATCCGCAGGCCAAGACCGCCGACGATCAGCGAGCGCACGCGCGCCGACTGTTCGACAGCCAGGAAAGCGCTGATCCGCGCGCCCATCGAATAGCCCATCACGTCGGCGCGTCCGATGTGAAGATGATCGAGCAACGCGGCGGCGTCGCTCGCCATTTTTGTCGTGTGATAATCGTCCGGGTCATAAAGCTTCGAAGAGGCGCCATGGCCCCGGTTGTCGAACGCGATGACCCGGCGGCCGTCGCGCACCAACGTATTCACCCAGCTCGGCCCAGCCCAATTGACTTCTTTGCTTGAGGCGAAGCCGTGAATGAGCAGGATCGGCTCGCCTTCCCCCTGGTCGAGATAGGCGATGTCGATCTCGCCATGCCGGAACGTGGTCATGCGGCGGTCTTAGCCGCGCACGGCCATCGCAGCAAATTTTTGCTGCCGGGCGAGACGCCGTCTTTTGGCGTAATGCAGATAGCGCAACGTCATCCGCTCGACGGCGGCCTTCAGCGAGCTCACGAGACCAAACAGAAAGAACAACGCGCCGAGTATCCAAAGGCCCAGATCAAGCGCAGCCAAGGTCAGCGCGATGGCGCCGCGGCCCACGGCTTTCAAGATCGCTCGCGTCTTGCCGCCCTTGGATTCGGCGAGCCGCGCGATCCGCGCCATCTCGCGCGGACTTTCGGCAAGCTTGAGACCATCGAGCGCGGCCTGCGTCCCGGCTTTCGACTGCACACGTCCCACATCGCGCGCGAGATGGAGCAGACCACCCGCGCGCTCAACCTTGACCGCATCCCGCGCGGCACGGATCGCGACGGTCGGCTCGGTCAGCGATGCATTCGCGAAAGCGGCGCGCAATTTCGGCCCGTCGACCACCCGCCGCATCGTATTGCTGGCATAGGCGGCAAGGCTGGCGCTGAGCTGGCCCGTCTTGCGGGCCGCTTTGGCGAGCGATACGCCCACGCGCGCCGGCGCCGCACCGCCGCCGCTCGCATAGGTCGCCGCAGTTAGCGCCAAGCCGACCCCGGCGAGGCCGAGCACTAATTCGTCCGCCGCCTCCCCCCGCACCATACGCGAGCCCTCGCGCGCCGCGTCGCGAATGTCGCCGAAAACGAAAAGATCGCCGAGCGCTGTCCCTGCAAAGCTCGGCAAGTCTTTTGGCTCGCCGCCAATAAAGCCCATGGCGAAACTTTCGATGCCGGCTCTCGTCGAATTTGCATCCGCAAATGCAGCTTCGGCTCGCGCCGCGAGGCCCGGGTCAAGTGCGACTTGACGCTCCCGGGCGAGCTCCAGAAAACTGTGGGCAAGGTCGGCGTCGCCCGTACGCAGTGCGGCTTCGATTTCCTGCGTCGCGATATCCGAATCGAAATGGCCGTCGAGGGCATGATCCGCGATCTGGGCGGGATCATCGGCGATCGCCAAAAGGTGCTGCGCCTGCAAGCCCTGTGGCAGCACATAAACGCACGCTGCTCCCATCAACGCACAGAGCAGCAGCGCCGGCAGTACCCGGCTCCCGGGACGCGGCGGCGGAGGCGTAGTCGAAGGTTCAACAGCCAGCGGATCGACGCCTGGCGCGCTCGTCAACATGGCTTTCTGTCCGAAGTCATTGCGGCCGGGAAACGACGCTCTACCGCACCATGTTCCCCTCACTCGTGGACGCGGTTATCAAATCGCATAAGGCGCGGAGCGCATAATAGCCTTGCCCTTTGGCAGCGCCCCGCTAAGGTCGCGCTGAGCTTAAACCCTTCAATTCAAGCACGATCATGGCCGAACACGTCGTTCCCCATTTCCATAACGAGCCCGGCGTTTCTGCCATTGAAATAGGCGCCAAGGAATTTATGTGCGTCGGCGCCAAGCCGCCGTTCGATCACCCGCACATCTATCTCGATATGGGCGACGACAACGAAATCGTCTGCTCCTATTGTTCGACGCTCTACCGCTTCAACGCGAAACTTGGCCCGCATACTGCCCGGCCGCCCGAGTGCGCGCTTCCCCTCCCAACAGCGTGAGCCGGATTTTCCGTGGCGTCTGACCGCCATGTTCTCATTTCCGGCGGCGGCATAGGCGGCCTTACGGCCGCGCTTGCCCTCGCCCGCGCCGGCATGCGCGTCACCGTCTTTGAGCAGGCGCCACGTCTCGAGGAAGCGGGCGCGGGCATCCAGCTTTCGCCCAATGCAACGCGGGTATTGATCGCGCTTGGCCTCGGCGAGCCGCTCAAAGTAACCGCCGTCGAGCCGCTCGGCATTCGCGTTCTGGCCGGCCGCTCCGCGCGGGAGATCGTGCGGATTCCGCTCGGCCCCTCTGCCGAAAAGCGTTACGGCGCGCCCTATTGGGTCATCCATCGCGGCGATTTGCAGAACGCCCTCGCCGAGGCCGCTCGCGCCAATCCGGACATCACGCTGTCGCTGGCCACTCGCGTCGAGGATTTCGCGCCGCATAGCAACGGCATCAGCATTCAGGGCCGCCGGCTGGGCCAGGTCGTCGAAGAGCGCGCTCTCGCCTTGGTCGCCGCCGACGGATTGTGGTCGCCAGCACGCGCCTTACTGCGGCGGCAAGCCGCGCCGACCTTTCGGCATAAAACGGCTTGGCGCGCCCTGGTGCCGGCGCAGGACGTGCCGCCGCAGTGGCGCTTGCCTTTCGTGCATCTGTGGCTCGGTCCGGATGCGCATTTGGTGCACTACCCGGTGAAAGCGGGCGCGCTCATCAACATTGTCGCCATCGTCGATGATGAATTCCGTGAAGAGGGCTGGAGCGCGACCGGAGAGACCTTCGATATCTTGCGCCACTTCGCGCGCTGGTCGTGGTGCGAGGAGGCGCGCGACCTCATCGCGGTCCCGGAGCGATGGCAGAAATGGGCGCTCTTCGACCGCAAGTCGCCGGCCCGCGGCAGCGGCCCTATCACGCTCCTGGGGGATGCCGCCCACCCTTCGCTGCCATTCCTCGCCCAAGGCGGCGCGATGGCGATCGAGGACGCCGCGGTGCTGGCAGCGAACTTCGTCGACAACATCGACGATCCGGTGAAGGTGTTGCGCGCTTATGAGCGTGCGCGCCGCAAGCGGACCGCGAAAGTCCAACGCGCCGCGCGGCGTCAGGGCCGCATCTATGGGCGCACCGGACCGGAAGCACTCGTTCGCAACCTGGTGATGAAAATGATGGGCGGCGAGAAACTTCTTGCCCATTACGACTGGCTCTATGGCTGGAAGCCGCCGGTTTTTGAGTTCGCGCATCGCCATGTTACGCAAGTCGGAGATAGCGAGGGCGCGCAGGAGAGCTGAATGTTTCCGACGACGGTTGCCGGCAGTCTGCCGAAGCCCGCCTGGCTCGCCGAGCCGGAAAAATTGTGGCCGCAGTGGCGGCTCAAGGGCGCCGACCTTGAAACGGGCAAGCTCGACGCCACGCTTTTGGCCATTGCGGTGCAGGAAGAAGCCGGCATCGATATCGTCAGCGACGGCGAGCAGGCGCGCCAGCATTTCGTTCATGGCTTTCTCGAACAGGTCGATGGGATCGATTTTGCCAACAAGGTCGAAATGGGCATCCGCAACGACCGCTACAAAGCGATGGTGCCGACCGTCAAAGGCGAATTGAAGCTCAAAGGCCGCGTGCATCAAAAAGAAGCGCGTCATGCGCGCATGCATGCCAGGAACAAGCTCAAGTTCACCCTGCCGGGGCCGATGACGATTTCCGACACGATCGCCGACCGGCACTATGGCGACAAGGTGAAGATGGCGATGGCGTTTGCCGGCCTTCTCAATCAGGAAGCGCGCGCCCTGGAGCAGGACGGCGTCGACGTTATCCAGTTCGATGAGCCGGCTTTCAACGTGTTTCTCGAGGATGCGGCGGGCTGGGGCATCGATGCGCTGCATCGTGCGATCGATGGTCTCAAATGCACCACCGCGGTCCACATCTGTTACGGCTACGGCATCAAGGCCAACACCGACTGGAAGAAGACCCTCGGGTCGGAGTGGCGGCAGTACGAGCAGACCTTCCCCAACCTGCAGACGTCGAAGATCGATATCGTCTCGCTGGAATGCCAGAAC
>JAFBAG010000270.1 GCA_019247925.1 Pseudolabrys sp. | reverse complement strand
GAGAAAGCTGGTCCCAATAATCCCTTTGTTTTCGAGATAGGAAATTTGCCGAATAAACCCGGTGGTCCAAAAAAATTCGTCGAACACGCCAAGCGTGGCGGCAGCGTTGCGCCAGTGGCTGATATCCCGATAGGTGATCTTGTAATGGACGAGCGGAAGATTCACGAGCGCCGTGCGCCCGGCTGCATACTGCTCGATATACGCCGTGACATGGGAGTAGATGATCGACGTCGAGCGAAGCAGGCGCTCGAAATCATAGTCCCGAACCTTGTCGGTTCGCAGAACCTGCCCTGACATCCCGGCGAGGATGAACCAAAATCCGCACCGGCTGACCAACTGAACCACGGTTGTTTCCGTCAGCTCGTTTTTCAACAACAACGGTGTCGGCAGCGACTTCGTGTGCATCTTCTCGTCGATGAGAAGATTATTGAATTGAAGAAAATCGTACTTTCGCGATGCCAGGATGTCGGCAATAGCGGAAAACGATGCAAAACAGGGAATGTCGTCGACACCGAGCACCCATGTGTACTCGCCGTTGCACCAGTTGAATGAACGAAAAACATTCTGTTCGGCGGTAGGGACATGCGTATCGGCATTGATGACACGCAACATGGGCAGCTGCGGGGCGATGGTCTCGGCCACCGCCTGCGTGCCGTCCGTCGACAGGTTGTTGACGACCAGAATCTCGACTTTTTCGCCAGCAAAAAAATCAGGCTTCGTCGCGTAGTAGCGGACGAATTGCTTCAGCAGGCTGTCGAGGTATTTTTCGCCGTTGAAAACGGGAATCAGTATCGTGAGCAGGCACCGGCCGGATTTTTCCGAAGGCGTCGGCATATAAATTTCTATCAGGGAGATGAAATTCGGAAACGCTGCCTATGCAACTTTAAGGAGCAGCACGATATAAGTGAAGGCCCCGCCTTCTGTTACACTGATTTGGCGTTCCCAAGTATCGAAATATATAGCGAATTTACATAAGGAACTCTGATTGCGCAGCACCAAAAACAATAACCAGGTGAGCGCGGCTTCGGCGAATGCGCCAATGGACCTCAGTGGACTTTCGATCGCCCACTGCAAACGCGCGGGCGAAAAAAAGACCCGAGGGCATCCGTACTACATCGTGGCGCCGAACTATCTGCGGACGTCGGCCGGCATCCGCGCCTTGCATCTACTTTGTCATGCCCTGAACTGCCTGGGCGAAGATGCTTATGTTCTTATCTCTCCGATGGTCTGGGGCCGAGCGCTGACGGACCCGTCGCTGGACACGCCGGTTGCTGACGGCCGGCTCTTTGCAAAGCATCGGCGGCAAGGGCGCACCCCGATCACGATCTATCCGGAAACGATTCGGGGAAATCCGCTCCAGGCGCCACTGGTGGTGCGTTACGTCTGCAACTATCCGGGTCTGCTTGGCGGCGACAAAACCTATCCGGCCAGTGAAATTGTATTTGGCTATTCGCGCCGCCTTGCTGAAGCCGCTGGCCATCGCGACAACGTGCTGTTCCTGCCGGCCTCCGATCCGACGATTTTCCATCCAGCCCCACCCGGTGCGCCGCGATCGGGCACTTGCTTTTATGGCGCCAAATATAGTGTTCATCACGGCGGCAAGTTCTTCCCCGTGACGCGCGATAGCATCGAGATCACACGTGATTTGCCCGACTCCCAAACGCCCTCTGAAATTGCGGATCTGTTCCGCCGCTCTGAGCTTTTCTACTGTTATGAAAACACAGCGCTTGCCATCGAAGCGGCGATGTGCGGTTGCCCGGCCGTGTTTCTCCCAAACGAGCATCTCACCGAAATCATCGCCTCGGACGAACTGACGTCGGACGGCTTCGCTTGGGGTACCGATCCCGCAGAGATCGAGCGCGCCAAGCAAACCGTCAAGAATATCTTTCCCAACTACGAAGCCGCCGTGCAGCGATTTTGGGTCGATCTCGCGCGGATGGTCGAGAGGACACAGCAGGCGGCCAATGTCACACCCTACAAACAGCCAATGAAAAGTCTGTATCGCCGAACGCCCGACTTTGAAAACCCGACACCCGGTGAGCGACTAGTCCATATAGCCCATCTTATTGTCCGAGCGTGGCACGAGCTTCGTTACAATGGCATCCACGCATTCGTCAGACGCACGATCCGATTCATAAAAAAGCACTTGTCTAAGATGCGGGCTTAGAGTTCCGGACCGTATTCGCGCCGAGCCAATCCGAATAGTGCAGATGCACCGGATAAATGTCCGCCGGCACGCCTTCGATCCAGGCGAGCATGCCGCTGCGCTTCTCGCCGCCGCGGTACAACATTTCAGGCTGGCCGAGGCCGCCATTGAGCGTGCAGCGGTAGAGCAGCGAAATGAAATGCCCTCGCGGGTGAAAAAACTGCCGGATGTCACAGGGCGAGGCCTCCGCGGTTACGCGGCTGCCAAGCTCGGTGCGGGCGACTTCGGCGATACGTTTCTCCAGCGGCTCAAAGAACCGAATGATACCGCCAGGAATATGCCAACCCTCGCCATAGGCGTCGACGCGCCACGCCAGCAGGGTTTTATTTCCATCACGCACCAGCAGGTCGACATTGATCAGGGGCGTGACCTTGCGCACGAAATCGAACACCGGATCGGGAAGACCCTGTTTGGGGTCTTCGATCATGCCGAGAACGGTCTCGAGATTTTCGGCGGCTCGGCGCTGGTCAAATGAGGTCACTTGCCCTCGCTCAAGAAGGTCGCAGTGGCACGGATCTGGTCGGACAGGGAGGCAAGGGCGATCCCATAGCGGGCGGCCCGCGCATGCATTTCCCGGCCGTCACCAACATAGCGGTCGGCCGCCTTGCCGCTGGGCTCCGGGCGCTCGATCTTTATCGTTGGATTGCCGAGCACCTCGCCGCAAAGCCGGGCCAATTCGCCGACCTCGACCTCGCGCTCTCCAGCGGTATCGATGGCGCCCGCGGGCCGGCTTTTGTCGCTCAACATGCACAGCGCAAGATTGATGACGTCCAACACGGAAACGTAGGAGCGGATAACGGGCCGGTCTGCGCGCAATTTCACCGGGCCGCCCCGCAACACGTCGCCGATGATCGAGGACAGCGCGTAGGTGCCCACTTTGTTGATGTAGGGCCCGGCCAGATTGAAAACGCGAACCAGCGCCAGCGGAAAACCGTGTTGTTCGGACAACTGCGTAAAGCGAACTTCATCCTGCACTTTCAGCACGCCGTAAGGGTTGGCTTCGAGATCGGAATCCAGCGTGCGGTCCTTGCGGTAGACCGCGCCAGATGACGGCAGAAAAAGCCCTGCAATATCCCGCCCTCGGAGCGCGTCGGCGACGGCATCGGAGATGGCGCGATTTCCCGAGATGAATTCGGCCGGCGTATGGGTCGCGACCTTGTCCTTGGTCAAGAAGGCGTAGTGCAAGAGGACGTGACGCTTGCCGCGGGGCAGCTCATTGAGGCTTTCGAGTTTGCGAACCGGGAAAGGCCTGCCGCCCCGCAGGGCGATATCCCGGCTGTAGGAGCCGAACGCGTGCAGCCGTTGCGGCGCGGCGTCGCCAAGCGCGGTGCCCAGCAAATCGAGGGTGGCATGACCCAGCCAGCCGCCGGCGCCGATAACCGCGAAATGCAGATCCGGATCGGCAAGCCAATGCCGCGCCGGTTGCGCAATCGGAGGCGAATTCGTGGACGCGGAGGACGAACCAGCCATCGGCGTCAGGGCGACATCATTTCCGCCGGCCGCGCCCTGCGTTCGCCTTGGCGTCGGCGGCCGCGGCAGCCTTCGTAATGCTGTCGCTGTTGGCGCAAAAATCCGCGATCTGGTCGACCGCATAGTCGAGCGCGGGCGACGAAAGGCCAGGAAATACACCGATCCAGAACGTCGAATTCATCACCTGGTCGCTGGCCTCGGTGCCGCTCGCAAGGCGGTAATTACGGCCCTTGAAATATGGCTGCTTCAGAATGTTTCCGGCGAAGAGGAGGCGCGTGGCGACATTCTTGCTATTGAGATATTTGACGAGATCGTCGCGCTTGAACGGCGCGTCGTCCCGCACTGTGATTGGATAGCCGAACCAGGACGGATTCGAACGCGGCGTCGCCTCCGGCAAAATCAGGAAATGCGAAAGCCGCGCGAGGCTTTCGGTGAGGTAGGCGAAATTCTTGCGGCGCGCCGCGATGAAGCCATCCAGCCGATCCATCTGCGCGAGCGCGACAGCGGCCTGCATGTCGCTGATCTTCAAGTTATAGCCGATGTTCGAATAGGTATATTTGTGGTCGTAGCCGCGCGGCAGCTCGCCGAGTTTCCATTGGAAGCGCTTGTTACAGGTATTGTCCGCGCCGGGCGCGCAGTAACAGTCGCGGCCCCAGTCGCGGATGGATTCCAGCGCGCGCTTGAATAGTCCATCGTCGGTAAAGACCGCGCCGCCTTCCCCCATCGTGATGTGATGCGCGGGATAGAAGCTGACCGTGCCGACATTGCCGAACGTACCGACTAACTTGTCGTCATAGGTAGCGCCAAGCGCATCGCAGCAATCTTCGACGACGTAAAGCTTGTGGCGCTTGGCAATGTCCATGACTGTCGCCAGGTCGAACGGATTGCCGAGCGTGTGCGCGACCACGATTGCACGGGTGCGCTCGCTGATCGCCTGCTCGATCAGGTCGGCGCGGATGTTGTAGGTCGGGATATGGACGTCGACGAAAACCGGAACGAGCCCGTTTTGTATGATCGGATTGACCGTCGTCGGAAACCCGGTCGAGCAGGTGATGACCTCATCGCCGGGCTTCAGGGGATTGCGGATCATCGGCGAGGTGAGGGCGCTCACCGCCATGAGGTTGGCCGAAGATCCGGAATTGCAGGTCAGCGCGAAGCGCAGGCCGAAGAAATTACGGAAGCGGTCTTCAAAGGCATCGTTGAAACGGCCCGTTGTCAGCCAGAAGTCGAGCGAGGCGTCGACCAGGCTGCGGACCTCTTCTGCGCCGTAGACCTTGCCCGAGACGAGCACTTGCGAGGAGCCGGGCACGAAGTCTTTAGGCTTGTGCGCAACCGCCGCATATTTTGAGACCAGATCGAGAATCTGATTGCGCAGCGCGAGCGCTTCGCCGCTGTCTTTGCTCGGCGCGAGGGGTTTCGTTTCGTCACGCATTGGCACGCTCGCTCGCAGGCGCAGCCGCAGCCTGGTAGGCGCCGATCTGCTTCAAGGTGAAGTCGCGCATGTCGCGGCGCTCGGCGTAGGCCTTGTACCACTCGACCGTGCGCGCCACCGCGTCCTCGAAATCGAAGCGAGGCTTCCAGCCGAGTTTCGTGCGCGCTTTGTTCGAGTCGAGTTTCAGCAGGGCGGCCTCGTGCGGAGCGTTCTTGTCTTCTTGAATGCGAAGAAGGTCGGTGCGGCCCCAAAGGCGGCACGTCAGTGTGGCAACGTCTTCCACAGTACGCTCACTATCGGAATCCGGGCCGAAATTCCAGCCTTGCCACGGGGTTTGCTGCGGCCACGCCTGTTCCGCCACGGTGAGATAGCCGCAAAGCGGTTCCAGAACGTGCTGCCAAGGCCGCACGGCGCGCGGGCGCCGGATAATGATCGGCTCGCCGGCCATTAAGCCTCGCATCAGGTCGGCCATCAGCCGATCCGCCGCCCAGTCGCCGCCGCCGATGACGTTACCGGCCCTGACCGACGCGACGCTGCATGTGCCCCTGACGTCGAAAAAGGATCGTGCATAAGCCGCAGTGACGAGTTCGGCTGCGCCCTTGCTGCTGCTGTAGGGATCGTGGCCGCCCATCGCATCGTCTTCGCGATAGGCATAGCTTGTCTCGCGGTTTTCATAACACTTGTCGCTGGTCGCGATCACGACGACGCGGGCGCTCGGCAGAAGGCGCGCGACCTCGAGCACATGGGCAGTGCCCATGACATTGGTCGCGTAGGTTTCCAACGGTTCGGCGTAAGAGCGCCGCACCAGCGACTGAGCGCCGAGATGCAGAATGATGTCGGGTGCGAATTCCTTGGCCGCCGCGTCGAGCGCTTCGACGTCGCGCAGATCCTTGCGCCACTCGGCGGCAAGTGCGCTTTTCACACCCGCTACATCGAAAAGATTGGGTTCGGAAGGCGGCTCAAGCGCATAGCCGGCGACCTGCGCGCCAAGCTGTTTCAGCCAGAGAGAGAGCCAGGCGCCCTTAAAACCGGTATGTCCCGTCAACAGAACGCGTTTGCCTCCCCAGAAGGCCGGGGTCATTACTTCCCCCAGACATGCCAGGGCGCTTTGCCGCTCGCCCAAAGCTCTTCGAGCTGGTGGCGGTCGCGCAGCGTATCCATCGGTTGCCAGAATCCGCTGTGTTCGTAGGCGGCGAGCTGTCCCTGGGCGGCGAGCTTTTCGAGCGGCTCCTTCTCCCAAAGCGTTGCATCGCCGTCGATGTAGTCGATCACTTTCGGCGACAGCACGAAGAAGCCGCCATTGATGAGATTGCCCTCGCTCGGTGGCTTTTCCTGGAACGACTCGACCATGTCGTTCTTGATGTTGAGCGCACCAAAACGCGCGAGAGGACGCACCGCCGTCACCGTTGCGAGCTTTCCTTTTTGGCGATGGAAAGCGATCAGTTTGTTGATATCAACATTGGCGACGCCGTCGCCGTAGGTGAAACAGAATGCGTCTTCGCCCTCGAGGAATTTGCGAACACGCTTGAGGCGGCCGCCGGTCATCGTGGATTCGCCGGTTTCGATCAGAGAAACGCGCCACGGGTCCGCATTGCTTTCGTGGACCTTCGTCTCTCTCGCGCGCACGTCGATCGTCACGTCCGAAAGGTGCATGTTGTAGTGGTAGAAATATTCCTTGATGCGATAGCCCTTGTAGCCGAGGCAGATGATGAAGTCGTTGATGCCGTAGTGCGAATAGATCTTCATGATGTGCCAGAGAATCGGGCGATGCCCGATCTCGACCATCGGCTTTGGCTTGGTGTCCGTCTCTTCGCTCAACCGGGAGCCGAGACCGCCTGCGAGGATGACCGCTTTCACGCCGGTGCCTTTGCGGGTGAGCCAAGATAGCGCCCGATCCGCTTCATGACGGCCTCATCGAGGGGCGGCGACATGAGGTGCAAGGGGTTTGATTCCATGC
>JAFBAG010000227.1 GCA_019247925.1 Pseudolabrys sp. | reverse complement strand
GATCGAAGCCAGCGAGCAAGAAGAAGGGTGGGCGAATGCCGAGCACGGCAAAGAAACTGAGGGTGGTGCGTAACGAGGCGCCGGAAACGGCGCCGAAGAAGCCCGAGCGCGCCCGCGAGCCGCGGCCGGAAGAAATTCGCCTGCTCGAAGCGATCCTCTTCGCGACGCGTGAACCGGTCGATGAAAAGGTACTGGGGAAGCAGTTGCCCGCCGGCATCGATGTCAAAGCGACGCTCGCCGCGCTTCAATCGGAATATGCGTCGCGCGGCGTCAACCTGACCAAGATCGGCAACAAATGGGCGTTGCGCACGGCGGCCGACCTGTCCTGGCTGCTCACCAAACACACGGTCGAGACGCGCAAGCTTTCGCGCGCGGCGATCGAAACGCTGGCGATCATCGCCTACCACCAGCCCGTGACGCGGGCGGAAGTCGAGGAAATCCGCGGCGTCTCCACCGCCGCCGGGACGATTGACGTGCTGCTCGCAACCGGCTGGATCAGGCTTCGCGGCCGCCGCAAGGCGCCGGGCCGTCCGCTCACTTACGGCACGAGCGAGCAATTCCTGTCGCACTTCGGCCTCGAGGAAGTTGGCGATCTGCCGGGCCTTGAAGAACTCAAAGGCTCGGGCCTGCTCGATGGCCGCCTGCCGCCGGAATTCACTGTTCCGCTCCCGAGTGACGATGTCGCGCTGCGCGAGGACGAAGACCCGCTCGATCCCGGCGATCTCGATCTTGGCCTGGCGCCGCCGCCCTCGCGCACTGAATCGTGACGCGGCCACGCGCCGTTTTGGCACATAGGGGCGGGAAGCGCGGCATTCCGCCACAAAGCGGCGCCGCTCAAGTCGTTGAGAGTCCTTGTTTTCGCCCTTCGCCAAGCCTAATTTCGCAGGCAAATAAATGAGGCGGGACGGCTGGCAGGCCGTCGCTCGCGGAGGATCTGCGGATGGGTTCGTTTAGTCTTTGGCACTGGATCATCGTTGGCGTCGTCGTCCTGCTGCTCTTCGGCGGGCGCGGAAAAATCTCGTCGCTGATGGGCGACTTCGCGCAAGGCATCAAGGCGTTCAAGAAAGGCATGTCCGAGGACACCGCCGAGAAGGGTGATACGCCCAAGGAAATCGAGCAGAAGGCCGATCTCAAGAACCGCGCCGACAGCGAGCGCAAGATCGAGGGCTCGCTCTCCTAATCGACGCGATCTGCGGCGGCCGGCGTCGCGCGGCTGGAGTCATTTTCTATGTTCGATATCGGGTGGGGCGAGCTGGTCGTAATCGGCGTCGTCGCGCTCATCGCCATCGGACCCAAGGAGTTGCCCGGCGTGCTGCGCACGGTCGGACAAGCCATGGCGAAGGTCCGCCGCATGGCGTCGGAATTCCAGGGCCAGTTTCAGGAAGCGATGCGCGAGGCCGAGCTCGCCGACATCAAAAAAGAAGCGGAGAAACTCGGCGATTTCAGCAGCGTCAATCCGCTGGCCGACACGCAGCGCGGTATCGAGAAGGCGTTCGAGGACAAGACCCCCTCTGCGCCGTCCGCGCCGCTTCCCGAAGTCAAGCTCGACGTGCCGCTGCCGGACGCTCCAGCGCCGGTCGGCGATGCGGATTTCGCGGCCAAGCCCGCGGATAATGCAGCAGTCCCGCCCACCGCCGGCGGCAAAGGCGCGTCATGACCCACGAGGACATTGAGGCGACCAAGGCGCCGCTGATGGAGCACCTGGTTGAGCTGCGCTCGCGGCTCATCAAGGCGCTGATCGCCTTCGCGATCATGTTCGGGGTGTGCTTCGTCTTCGCCAAGCAAATCTACAATATTCTGGTGTGGCCCTTCGTCTGGGTCGCGGGCGCCGAGAACACGAAGTTCATTTACACCGCGCTGCTCGAATATTTCGTCACGCAACTGAAGCTCGCGATGTTCGGGGCCGCCTTTCTTTCGTTCCCGATCGTCGCCGCGCAGCTTTATAAATTTGTCGCGCCCGGCCTCTATCGCCACGAGCGCAAGGCGTTCCTGCCTTATCTGGTCGCGACGCCGTTTTTCTTCGCGATGGGTGGCGCGCTGGTCTATTTCCTGGTGCTTCCGATGCTGATCCGCTTCTCGCTCGGCATGCAGCAGGTGGGCGATGGCGAAGCGTCGATCGCGCTCCTCCCGAAAGTCGGCGAATATCTTTCGCTGATGATGTCGCTGGTGCTCGCCTTCGGCGTCGCCTTTCAGTTGCCGGTGATCCTGACGCTGTTGGGCCGGATCGGCGTGCTGACCTCGCAGCAGCTCAAGGAGAAGCGCCGCTATTTCATCGTCGGCGCCTTCGTGCTTGCCGCGGTGCTGACCCCGCCCGACGTCATCAGTCAGATGTCGCTCGCCGTGCCACTGCTCATTCTCTATGAGGGCTCGATCTGGTCGGTAAAG
>JAFBAG010000194.1 GCA_019247925.1 Pseudolabrys sp. | reverse complement strand
CAAGGCGAGCGGAAGCGGGCTGGGTCTCGCTTTGGTCTCAAAAATTGTCGGCGATCACGGCGGGATCATTGAATGTGAATCCCAGCCGCGACGCACCACGTTTCGCATTTTGATGCCGGTTTACACAGGAGCGGACGCTGCAGAGGCACCGCCGCACAGAAAACGAGGCGCAAATGCCGACCGGTAATATTCTCGTCGCAGACGACGATGCCGCGATCCGCACGGTGATCAATCAAGCGCTCTCCCGCGCCGGTTACAATGTGCGCTCAAGCGGCAATGCAGCCACCTTGTGGCGCTGGATCAGCCAGGGTGAGGGCGATCTCGTTATCACCGATGTGGTGATGCCGGACGAGAACATTTTCGATCTGCTGCCGCGCATCCGCAAAGCGCGCCCGGAATTGCCGATTATCATCATGAGCGCGCAAAACACCTTCATGACGGCAATTCGCGCGTCCGAGCGCGGCGCTTATGAATATTTGCCGAAGCCCTTTGACCTGAAAGAGCTGATCGCAATTGTCGGGCGCGCCCTGTCTGAACCCAAAGGCAAGCCGATCGCGCCAGCCAAAACCGAGGAGCTCGACATTCCGCTCGTCGGCCGCTCGCCCGCGATGCAGGAAATTTATCGCGTGCTCGCCCGGCTGATGCAGACCGACCTGACGGTCATGATCTCCGGCGAGAGTGGCACCGGCAAAGAGCTGGTCGCCCGCGCGCTGCACGATTACGGCAAGCGGCGATCTGGCCCGTTCGTCGCGGTCAACATGGCGGCGATCCCGCGCGACCTCATCGAGTCGGAATTGTTCGGCCACGAGAAGGGCGCCTTCACCGGCGCCAATACGCGCTCAACCGGCCGCTTCGAGCAGGCCGAAGGCGGGACGTTGTTCCTCGATGAAATCGGCGACATGCCGATGGAGGCCCAGACCCGGCTGCTGCGCGTCCTACAACAGGGCGAATACACAACAGTGGGCGGCCGTACGCCGATCAAGAGCGATGTGCGCATCGTCGCCGCCACGAATAAAGATTTGCGCGGACTCATTCAGCAAGGTCTGTTCCGCGAAGATCTTTTCTTCCGGCTCAATGTCGTGCCGTTGCGCTTGCCGCCGTTGCGCGAGCGCGTCGAGGACATTCCCGACCTAATCCGCCATTTTTTCACGCAGGCGAACCGCGAAGGTTTGCCCCTCAAGCAGATGGATCAACTCTCCCTCGAACGGCTGAAGCGGCACCGATGGCCGGGCAATGTGCGCGAGCTCGAGAATCTGTCGCGCCGGCTCGCCGCGCTATATCCGCAGGAAACGATTACCGCGGCCGTAATCGATGCCGAACTCGCTCAGCCTTTGACGCCTTCTGGTGGCGACGAGACCCGCGCGGAAGACAGCTTGGGCAACGCAGTCGAGCGTCACCTCGGCAACTACTTCTCGCAGTTTAAGGATGGCGCCTTGCCGCCCGCCGGCCTCTATCACCGGGTATTGCGAGAGATCGAATATCCGTTGCTCTCCGCGGCTCTCGCCGCCACCCGGGGTAATCAAATCCGTGCGGCGGACCTGCTGGGGGTCAATCGGAACACCCTCCGAAAGAAAATCCGCGACCTCGATATCAAGGTATTTCGCGGCAGCAATTAGCGGCTGCGCCGCGGATTCGTCGCAATTCGGCAACACTGTTGTATAAACGCTTCACTCGGACGGGTCGCCGTTCCGGGCCCGAACAATGTCGCCGGCCGGCGGCGATCCCGAGGTTGAATGACGACCCAGCAGGCCTTCAGCGAACCTGTCGTTGCTTCGCCTCGCGAAGGCGGGCTTGGGCTGCGTCGGATCGGTCCGATCGCCGTCGGACTGGCGCTGCTTTCCGCACTCGTCACGTTTTTAGTTCTCGCCGGCCTGACGCCCGTCGCACCGACGCACTACGTCGTCGTCACCTTGCTTTTGGTGAATGCGGGGGCGGGGCTTCTGCTACTTCTCATCATTGGCCGGGAGGTCTGGCGGATTTTCCAGGCTCGCCGGGCCGGAACGGCCGGCGCGCGACTGCATGTGCGCATCGTCGGCTTATTTTCCGTGATCGCCGCCGTGCCAGCGATCTTGGTCGCGATCGTCGCCAGCATCACGCTCGACCGCGGTCTCGACCAGCTGTTCTCGGTACGCGCCCGCTCGGCAATCGACAATTCCGCCATCGTTGCGGAAGCCTACGTGCGCGATCACGCGCAAATGGTGCGAAGCGACATTGTCCTCATCAGCTTCGATCTGGTGCGCGGCCGTTCGATTTTCGAAGCCGACCCGGATCGGCTCAAGCAGTTCCTGACCTTCCAGGCTTCTTTGCGCGGACTCGGCGCGCTCGTTCTTTTCGACAGCGATATCAACGTAACAGCGCGCGCCGATGTGCCGGTGTCGCAAGTTTTCTCACTGCCGCCGAAAGACGCGCTGGGCTCGATTAGCGACAGCGAGCCTCAGCTCGCGTTGCTGCCGGGTGCCGACTATGTCGCCGGCGTCATGAAGCTGCGCGATTATCCTAACCATTATCTCTATGTCGCACGCTTGCTTGATCCGCGCGTCATCGCGCAATTGCGCGCCACGCGCGCGAGCGTCAACGAATATGCCGCCATCGAGGCGCGCCGCCTAGGCGTGCAGATCGCATTTGCGCTGATGTACACGGTGATAGCACTCATCGTGCTGCTGTCCGCGGTCTGGATCGGACTGGATTTCGCCAATCGTCTGGTGTCGCCGATACGCCGCCTGATCGGCGCGGCCAATGCGGTTTCGACCGGAAATCTTTTTGTCCGCGTTCCGGTCGCAACCCGTGAAGGCGACCTTGCCAATCTGGGCGAGACCTTCAACCGCATGACGCAGGAATTGCGCACGCAACGTGACGATATCGTACGCGCGCGCGACCAGATCGATAGCAGGCGCCGGTTCACGGAAGCCGTGCTCGCCGGCGCAAGCGCCGGGGTCATTGGCATCGACGGGCAGGGCTGCATCAGCATTCTCAACCGTTCCGCCGAGAAATTGATCGGCCGCGGCGAAACCGAGGTGCTCGGTCGTCCAGCCGCCGACGTTCTGCCTGAACTCGGCGCCGTGATCGCTCAGGCCTTGTCGGGCGCGCAACGGCCGAGCCAGGACCAGATCACGATCCATCGCGACGGCCGCGAGCGAATTTTGCAAGTCCGCGTCACCAGCGAACAGTCACCGGAAAGCGAACACGGCTACGTCGTGACGCTGGACGACATTACCGAACTCGTATCGGCGCAAAGAACATCAGCTTGGGCCGACGTCGCGCGCCGCATTGCTCACGAGATCAAAAATCCGCTGACCCCGATCCAGCTCTCGGCCGAGCGGCTGCGGCGCAAATATTTGAATGTGATCCAGCAAGATCGCGACGTGTTCGAGCAGTGCACCGGAACAATTGTCCGCCAGGTCGACGATATCAAGCGGATGGTCGACGAGTTTTCACGATTTGCCCGCATGCCGAAGCCCGTGATGTCGGCGGAAGATGTCGCCGATACGGTGCGGCAAACGGTGTTTCTGCAAAAAGTCGGGAATGCGGAAATCGAAATCGACGTCACCATTGCCGAAGATCCGATGCCGGCGCGCTTCGATCGCCGCCTGATCTCCCAGGCCCTGACGAACATCATCAAAAACGCGACCGAGGCCATTCTGGCGCTCCAGACGGGCGAAAAGGGCATGATCCGCGTGTCGGCCGCGCGTGACGGCGGCGACGTCGTGATCGACGTCGTCGACAACGGCATTGGCCTGCCGACCGAAAATCGCAGCCGACTGCTCGAGCCCTACGTCACGACCCGCGAAAAGGGAACAGGGCTCGGGCTCGCAATCGTCGGGCGCATTCTCGAAGAGCATGGCGGCACCATCGAACTGCGTGATGCGGGAGAAAAAATCCCCGGCCAGCGCGGCACCTGGGTCCGGCTGCGTTTTCACGATGCTACCAGCACAGCCGACACAGCGCAGGACAACGATAGCAAGAGTGGACGGACGTAATGGCTGGCGAAATTCTGATCGTCGACGATGAAGCGGATATCTGCGATCTGGTCGCCGGCATATTGCAGGATGAGGGTTATGCGACGCGCACCGCGCGCAATAGCGATGACGCGCTTGCAGCGATCCTGTCACGCCGGCCCAATCTGCTGTTCCTCGACATCTGGCTGCAGGGCAGCCGTCTCGACGGACTGCAGCTTCTCGATGCCGTCAAGCAGGAACACCCTGAGCTTCCGGTCGTGATGATTTCGGGACACGGCAATATCGAAACTGCCGTAGCCGCCATCAAGCACGGCGCCTATGACTTCATCGAGAAGCCCTTCAAGGCGGACCGATTGTTGCTGGTCGCGGATCGGGCGCTGGAGGCATCACAATTGCGGCGGGAGGTCCGGCAGCTACGCCAGTTGGCTCCGGCCTCGCATACACTGGTCGGTAAATCGGTCGCGCTCAATCAGATGCGCCAGACGATCGAAAAGGTGGCCCCGACCAACAGCCGCATCTTGATCGTAGGCCCGTCAGGGGCAGGCAAGGAACTGACGGCGCGCGCTATTCATCAGGCCTCCGCACGCGCCGACGGACCATTCATTGTCCTCAACGCCGCGGCCGTTACGCCCGAGCGGATGGAGACCGAGATTTTCGGCGTCGAAGGCAATGGCACCGAAGCTCGCAAGATCGGCGCGCTCGAAGAGGCGCATGGCGGCACTCTGTTTATCGACGATATCGCGGAGTTTCCCCGCGAGACGCAAAACAAGATCCTCCGCGTCCTTGTCGACCAGACTTTTCAGCGCGTCGGCGGCAGCGCCAAGATCGCGGTCGATGTCCGCATCGTGTCGTCGACATCCCGTAATCTCGAAGAGGAGATTGCCGCGGGGAAATTCCGCGAGGATCTTTATCACCGTTTATCTGTGGTGCCGGTTCGCGTGCCATCGCTGGCGGAGCGGCGCGAAGACATTCCGCAGCTCGTCGAATATTTCATGGAGCAGATTTCACAGGCGACAGGCCTGCCCAAGCGCAAGATCGGCGACGATGCGATGGCGGTTTTGCAGTCGCATGACTGGCCGGGGAATGTGCGTCAACTTCGCAACAATATCGAGCGGCTGATGATCCTGACCAGCGGCTCGCCCGACTCCGTTGTCGATGCAAGCATGCTGCCGCCCGATGTCGGTTCGATGGTGCCGTCCATGCCGAAGGGCAATGGCGGCGAGCAATTGATGGCCCTGCCGTTGCGGGACGCTCGCGAAGTTTTCGAGCGCGAATATTTGATGGCGCAGATCAACCGCTTTGGCGGCAACATTTCGCGCACCGCGGAATTCGTCGGCATGGAGCGCTCGGCCTTGCACCGTAAGCTTAAGGCGCTCGGGATCGGCTAACGCATGATCCCGAAAAGCGGACCGCGGTTTTCAGTCAAGATCATGCGTCGGTAATAGGTCATGTCACGCATCGCTTACGTCAACGGCCGCTATCTTCCCCATCGCCAAGCCCGCGTGCACGTCGAAGATCGCGGTTATCAGTTCGCCGACGGCGTGTACGAAGTATGCGAGGTAAGGGACGGGCAGCTTATCGACGAGCGCCGACACATCGCCCGGCTGGAGCGCTCGCTTGCTGAACTCAAAATGGCTTCACCAATGTCGCGCGCCGCACTTGGCGCCGTTCTGCGCGAGACGGTTCGGCGCAATCGCGTCAACGACGGCTTGGTCTATGTCCAGGTGACGCGCGGGGTGGCGCGTCGCGATCACGCATTTCCGCCACCGGGAACACTGCCGAGCCTGGTTGTTACGGCGCGCCGCTTCGATGTCGCCGCAAATGAAAAGATCGCCGCCGAGGGCATCGGCGTCATTACCGTGCCGGAGGACCGCTGGGCTCGGGTCGACATCAAATCGGTTTCGTTGCTGCCGAATGTGCTGGCCAAACAGTCGGCACGGGAGCAGGGCGCGCGCGAAGCCTGGTATGTCGATCGCGACGGGTATGTCACGGAAGGCGCCTCGTCGAATGCCTGGATCGTCAATCGCGATGGAAAATTGATCACGCGTGCGCTCGGCCGCGATATTTTGCCCGGGATTACGCGCAGCGTTTTGTTCGACGTCATCAAGGCCCACGGTCTTCAATTCGAGGAGCGGCCTTTCACGGTTGCGGAGGCCCAAACTGCCCGCGAGGCCTTCATCACGTCCGCGACGCAGCTCGTCATGCCGGTAGTGCGCATCGATGGCCGTCCAGTGGCGAACGGCGCTCCCGGACTGATCGCGAGCGCACTCCGGCGTGATTACCACGCCTATGCCGAAACGGCAGGCTAGGGGGGGGTAATTCGCTAAGAAAATCATGGTGCTAGGGCAGATTACCCAGCCTGCCGCTTGCGTGCGTGCCGCAGGTGCAATCTAATGTTCCCGCATCCGGAGAGCCTTGCATCGTTGGAGCGATGCTTTCCGGCCAACGAAACTGGTCTCGCGCGCAGACGCGGGCATAAAAGGAAAAACCGGCCATGGCTGCCGAACGTACGCAAAACCTCCAGGACACATTTCTAAATCACGTCCGCAAGAGCAAGATCCCGCTGACCATCTTTCTGGTCAATGGCGTCAAGCTTCAGGGCGTCGTTACTTGGTTCGATAACTTCTGCGTGCTGCTGCGACGCGATGGGCACTCCCAGCTCGTTTACAAACACGCCATATCGACCATCATGCCTGGCCATCCAATTCAGCTGTTCGAGGGGGGTGAAGAACCCGCCGGAGAGAAAGCCTGAAGCCGCGCGACTACGACGAGCGAAAAGACAGAGTTACAAAAGCCGCATCCGGTCCTGAGACCGGCCGCGCGCTCGTGATCGAGCCTTGGCTGAAACCAAGTCGCGGATCGGGAACGCTTGAGACGCGCACGCCCGAGGGCCGGCTCGACGAAGCCGTCGGCTTGGCTCGCGCCATCGATCTCGCGGTGGTGGAGGCGGGAATCGTCAAGCTCGCCGCGATCCGTCCTGCAACTTATCTCGGCAAAGGCAAAGTCGAGGAGATCGCCGCCCTCGCCAAGACGAATAACGCCAGCGTCGTCATCATGGACTGCCCGGTCTCGCCGGTGCAGCAACGCAATTTGGAAAAAGCGTGGGGCGCCAAGGTTCTCGACCGCACCGGCTTGATCCTGGAAATCTTTGGCCGGCGGGCACGGACGCGGGAAGGGGCGCTCCAAGTCGAACACGCGCACCTGACATACCAGAAAAGCCGTCTGGTCCGTTCGTGGACGCATCTGGAACGCCAGCGCGGCGGCTTTGGCTTTCTTGGTGGCCCAGGCGAGACCCAGCTTGAGGCTGATCGCCGCGTGATCGAGGAGCGTCTCAAGCGCATCGAGACGGAACTCGAAGGCGTCAAGCGTACGCGCAAACTGCATCGCGACAGCCGCAAGCGCGTGCCTTATCCCATTGTTGCCTTGGTCGGCTACACCAATGCCGGCAAATCGACCCTGTTCAACAAGATGGCGCGTGCCGACGTGCTTTCGGCCGACATGCTGTTCGCCACGCTCGATCCGACCCTGCGTGCGATTGAGTTGGCCCATGGAACGAAGATTATTTTATCGGATACGGTCGGCTTCATCTCCGACTTGCCGACCATGCTCGTTGCCGCCTTTCGGGCGACGCTCGAGGAAGTCGTAGAAGCCGATATCATTTTACACGTGCGGGATGTCTCACATCTGGAAACGGCCGCGCAGTCCAGCGATGTTGTCAAAGTCTTGCACGATCTTGGCATCGACGCTGCACGCGATCGCCGGCTTATCGAGGTCTGGAACAAAATCGATCTGCTCGATCCCGAAGCGCGTCTGTCGTTACGCAATCAGGCCGAACGCCGCGCTGCCGACGCGCGGCCAATTCCAGTTTCCGCGATTTCGGGCGAGGGGATCGACGCACTGCGCGACGCAATTGAAGCCCGCCTAGCGCAAGAGCGACAAACACTGGTTATTACCGTCGATGCCGCGGACGGCGCGGGCTTGAGCTGGCTTTATCGCCACGCCGAAGTTCTGGACAGGGCCGTTGATTCAGAAGGCCGAGTTAGGGTGACCATTCGCGCCGATGCGGAAAAAGCCGCACGAGCAAAGGCGCGATTTCCGAACACCGGCGAACCCGTCCACTAGACGTTATTTCCGTTCGGTGGCTTTGGCCGCATTCCAAAGCACATCCATTTCCGCCAACGTGGCCTCGTCGGGCGTCTTGCCGCGCTCCGCCAGCGCCGACTCGATTGCGGCGAACCGTCGCTCGAATTTCAGATTGGTCCCCCGTAACACCGCCTCTGGATCGACACGCAGGTGCCGGGCCAGATTGACCAGGGCAAAAATCAGGTCGCCGATTTCGCCGCCTGCTTCGCTGTTATCTCCAGCATCAAGCGCGGCTTCTATTTCGTCGGCTTCCTCACGGATTTTCTGCAAAACCGCCTTGGGATCGTTCCAGTCGAACCCCACGCGGCTCGCTTTTTGCTGCAATTTGAGCGCACGGGTCAGGGCCGGGATCGCCAAAGGCACGCCGGCGAGGGCGCCTTTTTCGTGCCCGCCGGGTTTAGCGGCTTTTTCCTCGGCTTTTATGCGTTCCCACAAACCCTCGACGGCGGCCGCGGTGCGGCCTTCGGCATCCGCGAAAACATGGGGATGCCGCCGGATCAGTTTTGTGGAAATCGACTGGACGACGTCGCCGAAATCAAAGCGGCCTTGCTCCTGGGCCATTCGGGCGTGAAACACGACCTGGAGCAACAGGTCACCCAACTCTTCGCGCAGGCCTTCATAGTCACCCCGGGCGATCGCATCCGCGACCTCATAGGCTTCTTCCAGCGTATAGGGCGCGATCGTCGTGAAGGTCTGCTCCAGGTCCCACGGGCAGCCCGTGCCGGGGGTCCGTAGCGCCGCCATGATCGCGAGCAAGTCGTCGATCGCGCGGGACGATTTGGGTGGGTTCATTCGAAGCCCATCCAAGAGATCGGATTCGCATAAGACATATTATGGAACAAACGAGCGCTGATCCAACGATAGGTTCAACTCAAAGAAATTCACGTAGTTAGCTGGGACATCGAAGCTTTTCGACACTTTAAAGGTAAAACTTTAAATTCGCAGACATGCCGTCGAAGGCGGGCTCGACCCCAGCGGGCAGCTTGGACCGGAGTTCCTCGTAATCAAGATCGGCATGCAGGTTGGTCAGGATCGTGCGCTGCGGCTGGACTTTGCCGATTATGGCCAGCGCCTCGTCGACATTGAGGTGGCTGGGGTGCGGCGCATAGCGCAGCGCATCGACAATCCACAGGTCCAGACCGGCCAGAGCTGCCAGGCTCTCCGGCGGCAGGCTTTTAATGTCTGCGGAATAGGCCAAGTTGCCAAAGCGAAAGCCCAGCGAGGCGATTTCGCCATGGTCCTGCAGAACAGGCAGGACGGCGAGGTCGCCACCCTGCCCCGAAACGACGATTTTCTGCCCGGCCACCAGGCGCCGGTCCTCGAGCGTCGGCGGATAACCGGTGCCCGGTTGGGTTTCGAAGCAATAGTTGAATTTGATGCGCATGCTCTTGGCCGTGGTGGCGTCCATGTAAACCGGCACTCTGCGCCGGTTCTTGACGAAAAGCGCGCGCAAATCGTCGATACCATGAGTATGGTCGGCGTGCTCGTGCGTTATCAGCACGCCATCCAAATCGTCGACTTGCGCGTCGATAAGCTGTTCACGCAGGTCGGGCGAGGTGTCGACAAGAACCCGTGTCACGCCTTTTCCCGGCGCAATCTGCTCAACCAGTAGCGAACAACGCCGGCGGCGATTTTTCGGATTTTTGGGATCGCACGCGCCCCAGCCCAAAGCGACGCGCGGCACTCCCATCGATGATCCGCAGCCAAGAATTGTGAAGCGGAGCGTCATGCCGGCCGCGGCACTTTCGAAAACAAGCGAAAGAAATTATGCGTGGTTTCGCTCGCAACCTGGTCGAACGAAACGCCACGGGCCTGCGCCAAAACTTTCGCGGTTTCGACGACGTAGGCCGGCTCGCACCGTTTACCGCGATAAGGACCGGGCGCGAGATAGGGCGCGTCGGTTTCCACCATGATTCGATCGGCCGGCAGTTCGGCAGCGAGATCGCGTAAACTTTGTGATGGCTTGAACGTGAGGATGCCCGTGAAAGAAATATAGAGGCCGAGTTTAATCGCGCGCGTGGCCAGATCGCGGCCGCCCGTAAAGCAATGCAGCACGGCGGGGAAGGCGCCCTTCCCCGTTTCCTCTTCGAGAATATTTGCCATGTCGTCATCCGCCTCGCGCGAATGGATGACGAGCGGCAACCCGCTTTGCCGCGCGGCAGCGATGTGAGCGCGAAAACTTTTTTCCTGCGCGTCGCGCGGTGCCGTGTTGCGAAAATAATCGAGGCCCGCCTCGCCGATCGCGACGACTTTGGGATGCCGCGCATAATCGAGCAGCTCCTTTGTGCCTATTTCGCTCTCCTGATCGGCATAATGAGGATGCGTGCCCACCGAGCAGAAAACATCACCGTAGGTTTCGGCAAGCGCTCGGATCTGCTCTTGTTTCTTTACGCGTGTCGAGATCGTGACCATCCGGCCAAGCCCTGCCGCACGCGCACGGCCGATCACCGCTTCAAGCTCGGGCGCGAACTCCGGAAAATCGAGGTGGCAGTGGCTGTCGATGAGCATAAGCTCACGCCTTCTTCTTTTTTTCCTTGGGCGGCTTTTCAACCGGCGGCGCGGCTTCGTCGGCATCGACGTAGCGCGGAAATACCGGCGCCGGCGGCGGCAGTTGCGTTCCGGCGGCGAGCCGATGGGCGGCGCCCAGCATCGCGAAATTGCGCGCATCTTGCGCGACGCCGAGCAAGTCGAGCAGCTTCGCTGCCGACGCCGGCATGAAAGGTTGCGACAGGATCGCAACCTGCCGGATCACCTCGGCGGTCACGTACAAGACCGTCGCCTGTTTCGCGGGATCGGTCTTTGCCAAGGCCCATGGCGCCTCGCCGGCGAAATAACGGTTGGCGTCGGCGACGACAGCCCAGATTGCATTGAGAACTTGATGCAGCTGATGTGTTGCCATCGCCTCGTTCGCTTTGGCGACCATGCCGTCAGCAGCCGCAAGGATGACCTTGTCGTTGTCCGAGAACGCGGCCGGGCTTGGCAACACGCCGCCGAACTGCTTGGCGATCATCGACAGCGAGCGCTGCGCGAGATTACCGAGGTCGTTGGCGAGGTCGGCATTTGTGCGATTGACGATTGCCTCGTGGCTGTAATTGCCGTCCTGCCCGAATGGCACTTCGCGTAGGAAAAAGAACCGCATCTGATCGACGCCATAAGCATCGGCCAAGGCGAACGGGTCGATGACGTTGCCGACTGACTTCGACATCTTCTCGCCGCGGTTGAACAAGAAGCCGTGCGAGAAAATCTGCCGCGGCACCGCGATCCCCGCGGCCATCAGGAAGGCCGGCCAATAGACCGCATGGAAGCGCACGATATCTTTGCCGATCACATGCAGCGCGGCCGGCCAGTATGTCTTGAACTTCGGATTGGCCTCATCCGGATAATTGACCGCGGTGATGTAGTTCGTCAGTGCATCGACCCACACATACATAACGTGTTTGGCCGCGCCAGGCACCGGCACGCCCCAATCGAACGTCGTACGTGAGATCGAGAGGTCTTGCAGACCGCCTTTTACGAAGCTCGCGACCTCATTGAGCCGCTCGCGCGGCAGCACGAAGTCCGGCACGCGGCTGTACAGATCGAGAAGCTTGTCCTGATATGCGGAGAGCTTGAAGAAATAGCTCTCCTCCTCTACCCACTCGACCGGCGTGCTGGTCTTCTTTGAAACACGCACGCCCTCGCGGATTTCGGTCTCATCTTCAGTGTAGTAGGCCTCGTCACGCACCGAATACCAGCCGGCGTATTTCGACAAATAGATGTCGCCATTCGCCTGCATCTTCTCCCAGATGCCGGTCGACGCTTTGTAGTGGCGTGCCTCGGTGGTGCGGATGAAATCGTCGTTCGAACAGCCGAGCTTTTCGACCATTGCCCGGAAGCAAGCGACGTTGCGGTCGACCAGCGCGCGCGGCGCAATGCCTTCTTTCGCCGCCGTCTGCGCGATCTTCTGGCCGTGCTCGTCGGTACCCGTGAGGAAGAAGACATCCTCTCCGTTGAGCCGGTGAAAACGCGCGATGGCGTCGGTCGCGATCACTTCATAGGCATGCCCAATATGGGGCGGCCCGTTGGGATAGGAGATCGCGGTGGTGATATAGAATGGTTTGGCCGACATGGCCGCGCCTAGGTATCAACCGCGCGCGGCCGCCGCAAGCAAACCGAACACCGCGAATACCAGAGGTTTGCGCTCCAGATTGTAGGTCTCGACGTCGCGCGCGCTCTGATTGATGCGCTCCCAAGCCTCCGCGACTCGCGCCATGCCCGAAGTATCTGCCGATCCCGCGCGCAGCCTGGACGCAAGCCACCCATTCACGACGTCGAGAAACGCGGCCAGCTTCTGGGGCTCGGTGCCGGCAAGGGCGTCGCCGAGACTATGCAACGCGCGCGGGTCTGGTTCGGGGAGCTGCGCGAGGAGATCGATCACCTGCTTGCGCAACGCGAGCGCCGGTCCGTTGAGCAGCGCCAACGCCCGCGCCACGCTTCCCTCGGCGAGTTTTGACACCTCGTCTATGGCGGCCTCACCCGCCTCGGCGTGAGTGGCTACGGCGACGGCTTGCGCAACCTCACTAGCGTCGAGCGGCCGTAACGAAAGCAGACGGCATCGCGAACGGATGGTTGGGAGCACACGTCCCGGCGCGTGGCTGATGAGAAACAGCAACGCACGTTCGGGCGGCTCCTCGAGGATCTTGAGCAAGGCATTAGCGCCGGCGCGGTTCAGTTCATCGACCGAATCCACAATCGCGACGCGCCAGTCGCCCTCGCCCGCAGTCGAGCCGAAGAACGGCACCGCACGGCGCACATCGTCGACCCGGATTTCGGTGAACAACTTATCGGTCTTCTCGTTGAGCTCGCGCTTGACGACCAGCAAACCGGGATGGGCTTCTGCCGCGATGCGCCGCGCCGCACTATTATCGGGGTCCACTTCAAGCGAGCTCGCTTGTTGCACGACGCCGGCAGCAGGATCGGGATGCGCCAGCACAAAGCGCGCCATCCGGTAGGCAAGCGTCGCCTTGCCTACACCCTGAGCGCCGCCGATCAGCCAGGCATGGGGGATGCGGCCGCTGCGATAGCTTTCGAGAAGCGTGCGCTCCGCGTCGGCATGCCCGAACAGCGCGAACGTTTCGCGCGGATGCGTCGTCGTCCCGGTGTCGGGCTCGCTCATCGGATCAGGGCACCGCGGCGCGTGCGGGTGCGGCACGCAGCGGTCCGAACCGTTTCGCCACTTCGGTCCAGATATCGTCGGTGACTTGCGGCATCGGTTGGCTGGCATCGATCAGCACGCAGCGTTCCGGCTCGACCTTTGCAAGCGCGGCATAAGCGTGACGAAGACGGTCATGAAATTCGAGCGTCTCGGATTCAAAGCGGTCCGGCGCCGCGCCGCCGCGGCGTTTGGCGGCGCGCGCCAACCCGATCTCCGCCGGCACATCCATGATCAGAGTGAGGTCTGGCACTGCTTCACCCACGGTGACGCGCTCGAGACTGCGGATCAGGCGTGGGTCGACATCGCCGAGCGAGCCTTGATAGACGCGTGTCGAGTCGATGAAACGATCACAAATCACCCACTCGCCCTTGGCCAAGGCGGGCACGATCGTCGAGCGGACATGGTCGTCGCGCGCGGCAGCAAACAGGATCGCTTCGGTTTCGGCCCCCAGCGGCTTAGCCGCCCCCGACAACAAAACGTGTCGGATGATTTCGGCGCCGGCCGAGCCGCCCGGCTCACGGGTCAGAACGGTGTCAATTCCGCGGCCCCTCAAGCGCTCGGCCAGTCGCGCGGCGTGGCTCGACTTGCCGCTGCCCTCGCCGCCCTCGAAGGTGATGAATCGACCGCGCATGTCATCCAGCGAAAAGGGAAGCTTATAGACGTTGTGCGCCGGAACGGAACAGGTTGATCACCATTTCCGACGCGGCATCGAATGCGCGCTGGGTGAGATTGCCCTTTTCCACATCGTGAGCGGCCTTCAGCGGGAGCTGGAGAGCCAGGACATCGTTGCGCCAGACCTTCAAGGTCGCGACTTGCTGGCCTTGTTGCACCGGCGCGGGAACCGGCCCGTTGTAGACGATGCGGGCGACCAATTTTTCGCCGCCGGCCTTCGGCACCATGATGCGAACCGGAGCCTCGGATATCAAAGCAACGTGGCCGTTTTTGCCGCCGAACACCTTGGCGTCACCAACCGGCTGGCCCTCCGCGAACAGAACACGCGACTGAAAGGTCCGGAAGCCCCATTCGAGCAGTTTCTTTGCTTCATCGGCGCGGTCATTGGGATTTTTCAGGCCGTTGACCACAACGATAAGGCGTTGCCCGTTACGGACCGCTGAGCCGACCAGGCCGTAACCCGCTTCCTTCGTGAAGCCGGTCTTCATGCCATCCGCGCCGTCCACGGTACCCAGCAAGGGATTGCGGTTCTGCTGCCGGATTTTGTTCCAGGCGAATTCCTTTTCGCCATAGATCTCATACAGGTCCGGATAAGTGCGAATGATGTGGCGCGCCAGCATACCGAGCTCGCGCGCCGTGACTTGCAAACTGGGATCATGCAGGCCGGTCGAATTGCTGAAATAGGATTTGCTCAGTCCGATCTCTCGCGCGCGCTGGGTCATTTTTTGCGCGAAGGCGCCTTCATTTCCGGCGATGGCTTCGGCAAGGACGATGCAGGCGTCGTTGCCAGACTGAATAATCATGCCCCGGATCAGATCCGCGACCGGCACCCGACTGTGAATCGCGGCATACATGGTGGAACCGCCGGACGGCGCCCCGCCCTTGCGCCACGCATTCTCGCTAACGACGTATTCGTCGCTCAGCTTCACGCGGCCCTGCTTGATCTCGTTGAACACGAATTCCGCGGTCATCAGCTTGGCGAGGCTGGCGGGATAGAGCATCTCATCGGCGGAGCGCTCGAACAGAACGCTACCGCTCTCAGCCTCGATCAGGATCGCATGCGGCGCGCTGATCTGCGGCTCGTCTTTCTTGGGCGCAGTGGTGGCGGATTTCGCGCCGGGCATGGCGGCAGGTTTCTGCTGCGCGGCAGCAAGGCCCGCGCAGGCAAAACTCGCGGCAACGAGAACCGCTGTGAATTTTTGAGCCAGTGATAGCCGAAAAATCATCCTCGCCTCAGTAGGCTTGCGCGACGTCAGCGCCGGATGTGGCGACGAAATACGGCTCAGTAAAGGCCGCGGCCGCTCATGAATCCCGCCGGCGCATCATAGCGCACGGGGGCATAGGCCGAAACCGGCGAAGTCAGCCGTTCGACAGGTTGCGACGATGCCGCAACCTCGGCCTTCGGCGGTGCTTTGGGCGCCGGAGCCTGAATGGCAGCCAGCTCCATCTTGTGGACAGCCGCCGGGCGAACCTGCGGCTCGGGAACAGACGCGCGCGGGACCGCGCCCGGCACCGCCTGCGTCATCGGACGCGAATCGAAAATTTCGGCACCAAACTTCGGCTCGGCTGTCCGCACCGCAACGGGCTGCGCCGCCGCGACCTGGATTGGCTTCACCGACGGCGCTTCGCTCTGCGATTGCGGCTGCTGCGATTCCGGCGCGCGCATCGCCACCATTTCGCGCGGATTCCGCTGACGCAAAGTCGCGGCGAGCTTGGCATCGTCAGAGCCCGCGAGCGGCGCCTTGCCGACATACTCGACGCGAACTTTAGCGAGGCCGTGACCGTGGAAGCCGAGAAGCTGCGCGCTCTTCATGGAGAGGTCGATGATGCGATCATGCGCGTAAGGACCGCGATCGTTGACGCGCACGACCAGCGACTTGTTGTTCTTGAGGTTGGTCACGCGCACATAGGACGGCAGCGGCAGGGTCGGATGCGCCGCCGAGAGCGAATTCATGTCGAAGACTTCACCGTTCGCGGTGAAGCGGCCGTGGAAATCATCGGCGTAAAACGACGCGACGCCTTCCGCGACGTAGTTGACGTTCTCTTCCGGAACGTAGACGCGGCCGGCGATCGTATAGGGATTGCCGACGCGATATTTTCCGCCGCCCTTCGGCACCGGCTCGCCCTTGTCGACGACGCGCTGGCTGGCCGAAACGCCGTATTTGGAATCGACGCTGCTCATCGTGTTGCAGGCCGCAAGCAAAGCGCAGCCGGCCGCAAGCGCACCGACGCGCGCGGCCTGGAACTTCCAGCGAGTCTCTTGTGAGATCCCCAAAGGGAAATAGCCCCCGAATTCGCGAGCACCATAATCCACACGCCGTAGTGGCAAAAGAAAGGCGCGCCCGTTTGGTAAACGCTTGGTTCCCTCGCGGCTTGCCGCGTTTTGGGACAGCGCGATGTGGCGATGAGAATTGGCGGAAGGCCTGTCCGTCCTCGGCGATGGTCGAAATTAAACGCGCAGGCACCCCATTAGTACTCATCCTACAGTTGCAACAGGCAGGCTGGCCTCATGCGCGGGATTTGTCATAACGCGGACGCGGCGGCGGAAGCGGATAAAGCAGCGTGAAGCCGAACGCGAGCACAAGGCCGGCCCAGACGTTCACCGCGACCATGGAGAGAAAAGCAATCGGGTACAGCGCAACCGAGCCGCTATATTGAACGGTCCATCGCCACAGCGGGCGGCGTCCAAACCCCGCTCGCCCGTTTACGAACCGGGCCTACGCGGCAGATTTCGTCGCGGTCTTTGGGATTACGGAACGAAGAAACTCGTTCGGCGTTTGGACCGTGGGCATTCGCCTAGGAGGATCTTATGAAGAAATTTGTGTTCGCCGGCGCGACTGCTGCCGCGGTGATATTGGCAGGTCAGGCGCTGGCCCAGACTGTTAGTGTTGAGATTGCGCCTGAACAGCGTACTCGGATCAAAGAATACGTTGTAAAGGAGAAGGTGCCGCGCGTGACAGTAAAAGAACGTTATCGCGTTGGCACGACGGTACCTTCGGATGTGGAATTGCGGGAAGTTCCGGCTGACTGGGGTCCCAGCGTCCGTAGCTATCGCTACTACCACACCGATGCTGGAATACACTTTGTTGATCCGGCGAACCGCCGCGTCATATACGACATCGAGTAATTGAAGTGATCGTAGAAACGGCGCGCTTACAGGCGCGCCGTTTTTGCGCGCACGTTCTCGAAACGCCTGATATTTGCGACGCGATCGCCAAGCGCGACGAGCAATAAAGTCGATGAGAGCACTCCCTTTTCTAGAAATAATAGATCGTTGGCATCGGGCCGTCCTGATCTTGGCGACGATTTTGATTTTCGGCGCATCATTAGCAAACACACCCGCTATAGCGAGAGCGCCACGCGCCGTACCGGCAGCAGATACGACGGCACACCGGGACGTGGGTGAGCCCATTATAGCGATCATCTCAATTAAATCTCAGCAGATCACGGTCTATGACGCGATCGACTGGATTTATCGGGCTCCGGTCTCAACAGGGGTAAAAGGACGCGAAACCCCTGCCGGTATTTTCGCTGTCGTGGAGAAAGAGAAGGATCACCGCTCGACCATGTACGACGATGCCTGGATGCCGCATATGCAGCGCATTACTTGGAATGGGATCGCGCTTCACGGGGGACCATTACCTGGATATGCCGCGTCGCATGGCTGTGTGAGGATGCCCTATGGTTTTGCCGAAAAGTTGTTCAACAAAACGCGCATCGGAATGCGGGTGATTATTTCTCCTCAAGATGCAGTCCCGGAGGACTTTTCACATCCCGCTCTGACGCCGGGTAAGGCGCTTGAAGCTCCGGCGACAGATCTAGCCACGCTCGCCCGCGACGCCATGGCGGCCGTTAAAGAGGCTGACGATGCTAGGAAGCTCGCGGTGACAGCCGCGCGTGAAGCGGCATCTGCCACGGCTTCGCTCCAAAAACTTGAAAAACTTAAGGTACAGGCGGGTATTGAACTGGCTTCGTTGAATAAGAGCGCTCAAGGCGAAAACTCAGATCGCGGACTTAAAGCTCGCGCAAAATCTGAAGAGATCGGCATTTTGTTAGAGAAGGCGCGAGCCGACGCAATGGCGAAGCTCGACGAAGCCACCCGTGCAAAAGAAAATTCCAAAACCGCCGAGTTAAAAAGGGCGTCAATCTCCAAAGCTGCAAGTGAACAGAAACTGGCTGGGGAACCGATCTCTATTTACGTCAGCCGCGCGACCCAAAAACTCTACCTGCGTCGTAATACGCACAAGCCGGCTCCTGACGGGGGCGGTGAAGTATTCGAAGCGAAGATCGTCGTGCCGGTAAACATAAAAGATCCCAACAAGCCGATCGGCACTCACGTCTTTACCGCGATGGGTCGCAATGAGACCGGCTTGCGCTGGAGTGTAGTGACGATAAGCAACAGCGATGATGCCAAAAACGCGCTCGACCGCGTTACAATCCCCGCGGATATAATTGGTCGCATTGCAACCGCGTCGCCGCGGACGTCAATCATTGTCTCGGATGAGCCACTAAGCAGCGAGACCAATTATCGAACCGAGTTCGTGACGGTTCTAAGCAATCAGCCTCAAGGCGGCTTTATCACACGCAAGCCTACTCCGAACACGCGTATGGCCGAAGATAAATCTCGCACCGAAGATGGGTTCTTTTTGTTTCGTGGCAATGGTCGCCTGCAGACGGATCCGTCAGGACTACCCGGTACCTACCGGGCGAGACCGGGATTAGGAGTAAGTGAACGTGAGCGCGCGTGGTGAATGTAATGCGCGGTCAGAATACGAACGCCCGCGTTAAGTGAACTCCGCCGGCAGCGGCGACGTCCCGACAATTCATGAAGAGTGGGACGAAATGTGGATCTAAAAAATCAAAGTTTGGCAAAAGCCGCTTTTAGGCGGCTTTTGCACTATTGACTGGCGGAAGGGGTGAGATTCGAACTCACGGTACCCTTGCGGGTACGCCGGTTTTCAAGACCGGTGCCTTAAACCACTCGGCCACCCTTCCCCAACGACGCTGTACGTTCCAATAAATAAGCCGCGCGGCTTTGCAAGTCTGAGCCGGAACGCTCACCAGTCGATCAGCGGCATAAGCGGATTAAGCAACGGACCGCCGGACGTACGGCAGCGGCTTTGACAAGTCCGGTCCGCCCGATTGGCCCAAGCAAGACATTCGCCTTGCGGACTCCACTCGATGCACGCCGGCAGTCCCCACGCCGAGACCGATCCACAGGTGCTCCAGCAGGTTCCAGACTCCCAGACGGACTGCGCACGTTCTGAACGCGGAAATGGCAGAACGCGGACCTTTTCCTGAGCGTCATAGTCCGGGGAGCGGCGCACCATGACCGCATCCGCCGCCTGCGCGCTAACACCGCTCAAAATCACTAGGCCCAGCGCCAATAAACGCATCGGTTGATCTTTCCTTGCCCGCCCATTAGCTCCTGCGCGGATGGATCACAGTATTGCGCCAAAAGTGGGCTTTGTCTCGCTCGGCTGCCCCAAGGCGCTTGTGGATAGCGAGCGCATTATCACGCGCCTGCGCGCCGAAGGCTACGAACTTACGCGGAAACAGGCCGACGCCGACCTGGTGATCGTCAATACCTGCGGGTTTCTCGACAGCGCAAAGGCGGAATCCCTCGACGCCATCGGCAACGCACTCAAGGATACCGGCAAGGTCATCGTCACCGGTTGCATGGGCGCCGAGCCGCAAGCGATCAAGGACCGTTACCCGGATGTGCTCGGCATCACCGGGCCCCAGCAATACGAAAGCGTCATGGACGCCGTGCACCGCGCGTTGCCGCCGAAGCATGATCCATTCCTCGACCTCGTGCCCCCGGAAGGCGTCAAGCTCACACCGCGGCATTACGCCTACCTGAAGATTTCCGAAGGCTGCAACAACCGGTGCTCGTTCTGCATCATCCCGAGATTGCGCGGCGACCTCGTTTCGCGGCCGGCCGCCGAAGTGTTGCGCGAGGCGGAGAAGCTGGTCGCTGCGGGCGTGAAAGAGTTGCTGGTGATTTCGCAAGACACGTCGGCCTATGGCGTCGACGTCAAATATGCAGCGAGCCGATGGCGCGATCGCGATGTGCGCGCGAAATTCATCGATCTGGCCTCAGCGCTGGGCGAGCTTGGCGTCTGGGTGCGGCTGCATTACGTTTATCCTTATCCGCATGTCGACGAAGTCATTCCGTTGATGGCGGAACGCAAGGTGCTGCCCTATCTCGATATCCCCTTCCAGCACGCGGCCCCCGACGTGCTCAAGCGCATGAAGCGGCCCGCGGCGCAGGAAAAGACGCTGGACCGCATTCGCACGTGGCGGGAGATTTGTCCCGACCTGACGCTGCGCTCGACTTTCATCGTCGGCTTTCCCGGCGAGACTGAACAAGATTTCGAGTTTCTGCTGCAATGGCTTGATGAGGCGGCACTCGATCGCGTCGGCTGTTTCAAATACGAGCCGGTTGCGGGCGCCGCCTCGAACGGCACCGCGCCTGAAGTGCCGCAAGAGATCAAAGAGGAGCGTTGGCACCGCTTCATGCAACGCCAGCAGAAGATTTCCGCACAACGCCTCCGGAAAAAGATTGGCTCGCGCCAGCAGGTCATCATCGACGAAATCGGACCTACGGTCGCCAAAGGCCGTTCAATGGCGGATGCGCCGGAGATCGACGGCGCGGTCTATGTCGCGAGCCGGCGGCCGCTGCGTATCGGGGAAATCGCAACCGTGAAGATCGATCGCGCGGAAGCCTACGATCTCCACGGCACAACGGCCGGGTTTTAGAGGCGATAAAAGCTCATCGCATTGTCGTGGAAAATCCGCTTCTGGTCGGGGAGCGGATACTCCGAGAGCGCCTCGCGATAGGCGTCGAGAAAGTCCTTGTAGCTCGCATGCAGCTTTTCCAAGGGAAAATTGCTGCCATAGATGGTGCGCTCGACACCAAAGAGCTGGATGCAATCGCGCACGACCTGACGCACCTGCCCCTTCGTAACGCCCTGACTGAACATGCCGATGCCGGACAGCTTCACGTGCACATTGGGATGCGCGGAGATCAGTTTCACCGCGTCCCGCCATTCATTAATCGCAGCCTGCGACCTGTCGGTCAGCATGCCCGCATGAACCAGAATCATCCGCACCCGCGGAAACGCCTCGATCAGCTTGACCGCGTGCGCCGCCTGCCCGGCGAATATTTGCAGCTCAAAATGCAGATCGAGCTTTTCGAGTAAAGCAAAGCCCCGGCGGAATTCCGCCGAATTGCAGTGATCGGGCTTGGCTTGCGCCTGGCGCAGCGGGTCCTTGTCCCAATAGAGCATATTGCGCACGCCGCGCACATTCTTGAACTTCTTCTGCTCGGCAAGCTGCGCGCCGACATTCGGGTCGGCGAGATTGGCATTGACCACGATGCCGTGGGGAAAGCCGTGCTTGTCCGCGGTTTTCTGCAGCCAGCGCGTTTCGTCAAGCTCCCTGCCCGGCCCCCACATCGCGGTGACATGGACCGATTTGTTCACGCCTTCAGGGACGATGTCGTTGATCCACTCCTCGACCGGATAATCGCGCCGCAGGCCGAAATAGTCGCCGAACATGCGCGGAACGGGCGGCTCTTGCAGCCAGGACACATCGGCGCGGCGCCAGATGTGATGGTGCGTGTCGATGATCGGTCCGTCGTAGCGCGGCATGAATTCTCCTTCGCGCGAGCGGCGCGAGTCGTTACCTATTCCAAAACTACTATTCCTGTTTGAGGCCGAGCGCTTCGATCAGAGCCTTTTGTTCGACAAGTTGCCGGTCCGCGTACTGCTTGTAGTCCGTGCTGCTGAGATAGGCCGGTTCCTGGTCTAACTTCACAAGCTCGGCGCGATAGGCCGGTTCATCCATGCCCTTCTTGAAAGCGTCATGGAGGATCTTCACTACTTTTGGATCCATGCCTTTCGGCCCGGCGAGGCCGAACGGTGAGTTGGACACGAGATTGATTCCGCTCTCCTTCAACGTCGGCGCGTCTGGATAATTTTTGCTGCGCTCATCGCTCCAGATCACCAGCAGACGAAGTTGGCCCGCCTTTACCAGCGGTCCCCATCCCGTTGCATCGGCGACCGCCTGGATGTGCCCGCCGAGCAAAGCTTGCGTGGTTTCGGCCGTGCCCTTGAACGGCACATGGGTCCACGTGATGCCTTCCTGCTTGGCAATCTGCTCCATCGTGATGTGGAGCGTCGTTCCTGCGCCGGGCGTCCCGTAATTGATCTTGCCGGGGTTTGCCTTGGCGAATGCAAGGAACTCCTTGAATGTCCGCCAGGGTGAATCCGCGCGAACGACGATGCCAAAGGTGTAGCCGGTAAGCCCGATGATCCACGTGAAATCTTTGGCCGGATCGAGCGTCGTCTTGCGCATGAAAGGCCAGCGAAACACCGTGATAGGCACTTGGACCAGGGTGTAGCCGTCCGGCGCGGCCTTTTCCGCGACCGTTTGCGGTCCGAGCACGCCGCCTGCACCTGGGCGATTGTCGATGACGATCGATTGCCTGAGATGTTTTTCGGTCGCAGATGCGAGCGCGCGCATGCTGATGTCGGTCGTGCCGCCCGCGGGCCATGGCACGACCAACGTTACAGGTCGGTTCGGATAGTCCTGCGCTTGCGACGTGTTTAGCGCAACCGCAAGAACGAAAAGTGTTAGCGCAACACGAGTAACGGTGATGACAAAGCGCATGCAGCGTCTCCCCGGCTTCCGCAAGCCTATACCTGCCGCCGGAGACGCGGCAACGCCTTGTGCGCGTTAAAACCGCTTGAATGAATTGTAGACGTTACGCGTATGGCTTTCCGCGTGCTGCGCATTATTTCCCCACGTCGCGTCCAGATCGGCAAGCGGCTTGAGCGCGACCACTTCGGCTTCACTCTTGCCCTCGTCGACTAATTTCTTGATGCGATCGTGAGATGTCACCAGCATGTCGCGGAACACCGTCAGGTCGGCCTTGGTCGCCAGCGGACCGTGGCCCGGCACGATCTTGGTGGTGTCCTTTGCCGTCTTGATGAAGATGTCCATGGCCCGGATCATGCCGCGCACGTCACCGCCATTGGCGAAATCGATATTCTGATAACGCTTCAGGTTGTTGAAGATATCGCCGGTCGCCATCACATCGGCGTCGGCGAAATAGACCCAGGTGTCTCCATCGGTGTGCGCATTAGCAATATGCGAGAGCTGAGCCTGGCGGCCTCCGGTTTCGACGGGGAACGAGCCGCCGTAATAGGTGATCTTCGGCAGATAATCGGCTGAACGCGGCGGCGTGCGCACGCCGTTCACCATCGAGACCGTACCTGCGGCGAGCCGGACGCGAATATTGTCGTGCGCGATGATGACCACGCCGTCCTTGGCGAAATTCTCGTTCCCGCCCGTATGGTCGCCATGGAAATGCGTGTTGACCATATTCTTGATCGGGAGCGGCGAGATTTGCTTGATCGCGGCCGTGATCTTGTCCGACAGCGGCGCGAACTGGCCGTCCACCATCATGATGCTATCGGATCCGACCGCGACCGTTATGTTCCCGCCCTGGCCTTCCAGCATGTAGGTCTTGTTGCCGAGATCTGTCGTCTTGATCTGGACCTTGTCCCAATCGACCAGCGGCGGCGGCAAATTCGGCGGTGTCATCGGCTGCGCGGCGGCGATTGAGGCGCCAAGCAGAGATGCGGCGATGAACGAGGGCGCGAGCCAAGATTTTCTCATTGTGATGATCCTCCCGTCTTAATAACCCCGGTGAGCGCAGTTTATGCCCTTCGCCCTGACAAAACTTTGCGGATTGCGTGTGTGAGGACAGCCAGCTCCCCCTCGCTGATTGTGAAGCTTGGGGTGAGATAGACGATATTGCCGAACGGCCGAATAAAAACACCTTCGTCGACAAAGCGCGCACGCAGCGTGTTGATATCCGCGATCCGGTCGAGTTCCACGACGCCGATCGCGCCTTTCACCCTGACATCGCGGACGCCGGGGAGTTCACGGCAGGGCTCTAGCTCAGTTGCGAGCTGCCGCGAAATCGCGTCGACTTGTCGCAGTCGCGGTTCGTGCTCGAACAGATCGAGCGAGGCATTGGCGGCAGCACAACCCAGCGCGTTCGCCATAAAAGTCGGCCCGTGCATCAGCGCCTTACCGGCGTCGTCGGACCAAAACGCTTCGAAGACTTTGTTGCGCGCAATCGTCGCTGCTAAAGGCAAGGTGCCGGCCGTGAGCGCCTTCGACAGCGTGATGATATCCGGCGTCACCGCTGCGGCTTCACACGCAAACAAAGCCCCCGTGCGGCCAAAGCCGGTGAAAATCTCGTCGAATATTAGTAGCGCGCCGTACCGGTCCGCGAGCGTGCGCAAGGTGCGCAACACGTCGGCCTGATGAAACACCATGCCGCCGGCGCCCTGCACCAAAGGTTCGACAATGATTGCTGCAATCTCATCGCCGTGCCGTTCGAGCAATGCATCGAGCTGCGATCTGCTCTCCTCATTGCGCGGCAGATCGGCGATGAAATGGTCCGGCAGCGCAGCTTTAAAACTGGCGTGCATACCTTCGTCGAGATCGCTGACCGCCATCGCGCCGGTCGTATCTCCATGGTAGCCATAGCGGAACGACACGAATCTCGTTTTGCCGCGCTGGCCGCGATTGACCGCGTATTGCACGGCCATTTTCAAGGCAACCTCGACCGCGACCGAGCCGGAGTCCGAGAAGAACACCCGGTCGAGATCGTCCGGCAACAGCGCCGTCAGCCGGCGCGCCAAAGTGAGCGCCTGCTCATGCGCAAGTCCGCCAAACATCACATGCGGCAATTGCGCCAGTTGGGACTCGATCGCGCGGCGAATGTGCGGATGATTGTAACCGTGACACGCCGTCCACCAGGAAGCGATTCCATCGATCAGCTCGCGCCCGTCGGCAAGCTTGATGCATGATCCGCGGGTCGCAACCACCGGTAACGGCGGCAGTGCTGTTTTCATCTGCGCATAAGGCAGCCAGACGTGGTCGAGGCCTTCTCGCAGCCATTTTGGCGGGCTTGGGCCGGCGACGTCCGCTTGCTTCAGTGGCACTGGGCGATGCATCGCTTTATGGTATCTCAAAACGGCAAGAGAATGTTTGGGTTCATCGGACGATGAAATCGCTGGACGATTTTGCAAAAAGCAAGCTCGACCAATTGCGCCAGCGCCGTCTCCATCGCGCGATAAAAGAGAGCGTGCGCGAAGACGGGTTATGGATCGAGCGCGACGGCAAACGGCTGCTCTCCTTCGCCTGCAACGATTACCTCAATCTGACACATCATCCGGCTTTGAAAGAGGCGGCGATCGACGCTATCCGCCGTTACGGCGTCGGTGCCGGGGCCTCCCGGCTCGTCACCGGCAATCACCCGCTGTACGCGCAACTCGAAGGCCGCCTGGCGCGGCTTAAAGGCACCGACGCTGCCTGCGTGTTCGGCTCGGGCTATCTCGCCAATGCCGGCATCGTTCCGGTTTTGATCGGCCAGGATGGCCTCGTCCTGGTCGATGAACTCGCTCACTCATGCTTATGGGCTGGCGCGCAGCTGACGCGCGGCAAAGTTCTGACCTTCCGGCATAATGATGCGGCTCATCTGTCCGAACTACTGCACCGCCATCGCAAACAGCACAACCGTGCCATCATTCTCACCGACGGCGTGTTCTCCATGGATGGCGACCTCGCGCCGCTCGATGAATTTTCGGAAATC
>JAFBAG010000126.1 GCA_019247925.1 Pseudolabrys sp. | reverse complement strand
ACTCTATTGCTCCTGGTGTTTCACCGGGCGCGAATTGGGTGAAAGCTCCCGGCCCTGCAACGAAAGGTCCGCCAAAACTGAACGAGGAATCCGAGCTCCCGCCGCAGTCGCCCAGTGAGCTGGGATTCGTCCGACTACATGTGGCTTGAAAACTGTCGAGAGAGGCGGCGCTAGCCAGCGGCGCGGCCAGTAACAATATCCAAAGAACATTTCGGTTCATATGTCTTTCTCGTACGCGTGTCACTGCGTGCCGGCGTGGAGCTCAGCACGCCGACCCTCATTATCGCGCTAAAACGCGACCGCTGACACGTTCAGACGTTGTCTTCGCCGACCTGCAATTATCTTCGCAACGACTCGCGTTCATTCGGCCAAGCCGCAGGTCCTGCACTGATGCCACGGGCGAGGTCAAGAAATCGGCGCGCCCGCTGCGTCTCGAGTGTCTCCCGGCTCAAACCAATGAGCAGATGGGGTGTTTTCTTGATCGAGGAGCGTTGCTTTGAGGACAATGCGGCTATTATGGCCGGCCCGGCGCGGGTGTGCGCGCTTTGCCGCGATTCATACTGATAGGGCGCATGGCCAAACAACCAGGAGGCAAGAAAAGCCGGCCGGGCCGGAAGCGGGCGGCCGCGCCGCCAGCTTCCGCTCAGGCCAAGAATGTCTACGAACAGCCGGGCCGCCGCGGCACCAAGCCGATCACCGTGCATTTTCCGAAGGCGGTGCGCGACCAGTTAAAGATCCTCGCCGTGGAGCAAACCACCACGGTGCATCGTCTGATCGCCGAGGCTCTGAACGACCTCTTCGGCAAATACGGCAAGCCCCGGATCGCGCCTCTGGAAGAAGAATGAGGATTGCGCTGTCAGTGGGACATGTCAGTCTCCTTGGATCCTTGTAGCCAAGTATACTTCATCGGAAACCTCTCCCCGCCGCCGCCATCTACAGAGTCGCTTCCCATCGAAGCGAGAAAGGATGTTTCACCATGCAATTCCCGCAACGCGGCGCAGCATCGCCAGCTGCGCTCGCGCTCGCCAGCCTGTGTCTATGCTTGAGCTTCCCGGCGGCCGCGCAATATCAATGGACCTGCCGGACCTCAGGCCCCAATGGCGGCAACACCGGCCCGCCCTTCGAAGGCTTGCACGGCGTCGCCTATGACGCCTATATCCCGGTCGATCACGTCACCGGCCCGACGCCCTGCTTCAACGTGCCGGCCGGGCCGACCGCGCTGATCTACAAGGGCGATGGCGACGCCTATCTTCCCGGCTATGCCATCCAGTCCTGGCGCGTCGAGGAGAATCTCTGGTTCCGCGCGCAAAGCCAGGACCAGCAAACGCCGCTGATCGCCAGCGCCGGCCAGAGCCGGAATTACGGCTACGGCTCGCCGCTCAATGGCAGCACCCTCTCCATCCTCGATGAGGACGGTATCCCCAGCGATTGCTTTTTGTGGAACGCGGCTGGAACCGCATCGACGGCCAACTGGCACTATGACTTGACCTATCCGACGTCAACGCAAGGCCAGGTCCATTATTACGGCACCGCTTCCAACCCGCTCGAATCATCAGCGGCCGCAATCGCCTGGGACATGCGGACCACCATCGAGACCGCCAACCTGGACTACATCACCGCCCGCGTCAATTACAACCACAGCTGCTACCCGGCGCACACGATCATGGTCAATGATTTTCTCGTCTACCAGTACGTGCCGCCGCGCAATGACACGACCTACATCACCGGCTGCCTTCTCTTCCAGCTCGGCAAGATCATCGGGCAGCAATCGCAGGATACGCATGTCCCCTGCAATTAAGGGAAGGACATATGATGGCGATGAAGCGCATGAAGCTCTTCCGTCTCGCCCTCGCCACGGCCGTGGCCATGCCGCTCCTCTGCCTATCGCCCGCTGACTCGCCCGACCCTGGTCAATTTTTCAAGACGCTCAGCGCGCACGATCCGGCGCAGTCATACCCGTCTTACGATCGGCTGTTGCAGGTGGTCGACCAGATACAAGCGATGGCTGAGACTACACTCACGGCCGCGTTGCCGGACCTGTTCGCGGCCCTCCAGAGTCCCGACGATGCCATTGCCGTCGACGCCGCCTTTGCCCTCACGGCCGTAGCCGGCCGGCCCGACAGCAATGAGCTCCTGCGAAGCCATTTATCCGAGATCAATGCCTTGCTCGGCCGCAGCGACAGGCGGCTGAAAGCGACGGTCCCGACCGTCTTCCTGCGCATGCAGCCCGCGCCGCGCGAAGCCGTGCCCAGGCTCGCAAACTTCCTGACGCGCAACGACCAATCATCCGACGCAAAACCGGACGCCGTCTTTGCGCTCATCAAGCTCGCGCCGAATGATCCGGCCGCGATCGCCGCGATCCGACATTTTATCGGCCTGCCGCTCGACCGCCAGACCCGTATTGACACCATCAACGCGCTCGGATCGTCGCATCTTACCGATGGCGGACTGCTCGACCTTCTGGCACGCCAGCTCGCCGATCCCGATCAAAATGTCAGGCTCGCCGCCATCCAGACGATGAACAGGATTGGACGGCCGGCCGTCCAGCACGCTTCAGCTGCCCTGACCCGCCTGGCCAACGATCCCGCCGAGTCTCTTCAAATCCGGCAGCAAGCCCAACACGCGCTTGCGCTAATGCCGCAGTAGCTATTTGCCGCTCACCTGCATCCGGCCCTCTCAACAGAGGGCCGGACGATTTTCAAATCTTCGAATGGCGCGCCGTGCGCGACGTTGACCGGAGAGGGCGCGCTGCGAGTTTGCTCTGCTGGACGATGACGACGACGGAAAAAACTCTTTTGGGCGTCCCGAAACCGCGCCTCCAAGGCGTGCGGGTCGCTGCCACATAGTTAACGATGTAAGCGAACCCTCAAAACAAGGCCCTCAGTTCACGAGAAATACGATTTGCGGCAAAGACGCGGGCGGACAGCCGAACCTTTTCTTGAACAAAAGTTACTTTCTCATTGAATGCTTGAGGACGAATATCGATTGCAAGCCCATCAAGTGGCTCGAATGTTAGGAGTACCGGCCCGAACAGTTCGCCGCTGGGCGGCGAATGGCGCTTTACCGGTGAAGAGAAAGGGACCAAAGCTTTGGTTTTTTCCCAACGACCCGGCATTTTTGTTGCAGGCCTACATGCTGGCGGATAGGCAAAGAAAGAAGGTGGCGAATGCTCTTTAATTACGAACGGCAACCGAACGGTCGAACGAAGATGACGATCGGTTGGGGAATCGTTGTCATATTTGCATTGCTCTGTGT
>JAFBAG010000069.1 GCA_019247925.1 Pseudolabrys sp. | reverse complement strand
CAGCAACGTGTCGCCGCCGGACACGGTGCACTGGCCCGGCTGATCCTCGATATTGAGCTGCTTCACCGTGCCGTCCTCGACCAGCATGGAATAGCGCTTGGTGCGCGTGCCGAGGCCGCGGCCCGAGCCGTCGAAGTCCATGCCGATCGCCTTGGCGAACTGGGCATTGCCATCCGACAGCGCCTCGACCTTGCCCTCCGCGCCGGTGGCCTTGAGCCATTCGCGAAGCACGAAAACATCGTTGGTCGAGGTGACGATGATGTCTTTCACGCCATTCGCCTTGATGGCGTCCGTGTTCTTCACGAAGCTCGGCATGTGCATGTTGGTGCAGGTCGGGGTGAACGCGCCGGGGACGGCGAACAGCGCGACCTTCTTGCCCTTGAACACCTCATCGGTGGTCTTGGGTTTTGGGCCGTCGGCCGTCAAAGAGTAAAAAGTCGCACTCGGCAGCTTGTCGCCGACCTTGATCGCCATGGTGTCCTCTCGCGTTGAACGTTTTTTCGTGGCGCAACTTAGCCCGGCCACGTGCGCCTAGTCGAGGCGGGTCGTCACTTCGACCGGGGCTTGGGCGCCCACGATCGTGAAGGTGAGTTCAAACGGCCCTTTCGGATCGACGCCCGGCGGTAGCCCATCGAGCGTCATCTCGAAATGACGCCGCCCCGCCGGCGCGCCGAGCGCAGGCTTCGGGATAGGCAGGGCCCATTCGGCGTTTGGACCTTCGGCAAAGACTTCGACGCGGCCATTGCCCGGCGCGGCGAGGTCGATGGCGACGAGCGGCTTGATGGTTGCGGTGACCCGCTTCGCCGAGAAACCGAGCGCGGAAGCCGGGACAGGCTTCGGCACTTGTGCCAGCGCCTGCGCGATTGCCGGCGTTTGCGCGGTCGTGGCGCCGCTGACCGTCACTTCCGCCTTGCCGAGCGCCGGGATGCAAAGCTTCTCGCAGACCGCGTAGTCCAGCTTCAGCCGCAACGTCACCGGCTTTGCCGGATCGCGCGGGACGACGCGCAGCGGAAAGATAACGCTGTCCTTGTAGCCGATTGAGGTGCCGCCCTCGTCGGTGAAGGCGTGCGGCGCGGGCCATAGCACCTGCGCGCGCAGCAGATTATCGGAGCCCGCGAATTCGAACCGCGGCGGAACGCCGCTGTCGCCGGGATAGCGCCAGTAGGTTTTCCAACCCGGCTGCAGCTTGATCTCGATTGCCGCGAGCAGCGCGTCGTCTTGCTTGCCGCCGGCGATCAGTCTGATTTGTGACCGAAGATCGTCCGACCACGCCGATGGCTCCTGCGCGTGGGCAGGGCCCGCACAGATGAAGGCGGCGGCCAGCGCGGCGCGGACCATCGAATCGAAGCGTATCGGCATGCGGTTGATTTACGCGAGAAGCGGGCGGCGCTGCCACTGAATTCAGCGTGAGGGCGCGGCATTAGTCATTTGCCCTGATGCGGAACGTGTTTTGCCTCAATTGCGTTGGGATTGAGCGCGCTAATCGCCGGATAACTCGGCCCTCTCGTTTGCAAGGGCGGCAAGAAGGGATAGCCTTTCATCATGCAGATTCCGAAGAAAAAATCCGCCAAGACCTCATCGCGCGGCTTCCTCGACGGGCAAATGCTCATCGCCATGCCGAGCATGGGCGACGAGCGCTTCGAGCGCAGCCTCGTTTATGTCTGCGCGCATTCCGCCGAAGGCGCGATGGGTCTGATCGTCAATCAGGCGGCGTCCAACATGAATTTTCCGGAATTGCTAGTGCAGCTCGAAGTTATTCCGGCCGCGGAGCGCATCACGCTTCCTGCGCGTGCCGAGAAGCTCAAAGTGCTCAAGGGCGGGCCGGTCGAGACCGGACGCGGCTTCGTGCTGCACTCCGCGGATTTCCAGATCGAGAATTCGACGCTGCCGATCGACGACGGCATTTGTCTCACGGCGACTTTGGATATCCTCAAGGCGATCGCGCGCGGTGACGGACCGGCAAGCGCGGTCCTCGCGCTGGGCTATGCCGGCTGGGCGCCGGGTCAGCTCGAGAAAGAAATGCAGCACAATGGCTGGCTGCACTGCCCGCCGGATGCCGAGCTTATCTTCGGCACCGAGATCGAGGGCAAATATGACAAGGCACTGAAAAAACTAGGCGTCGCGCCGGGCATGCTATCGAGCGAAGCCGGTCACGCCTGATCTTGCGAGAACTTTAGGCGGTGGCGCGCGCTCGCTCGCCGTACAACAGCGCCGTCGCCTTGTCCGCGGTCATCGGTTCGCCGAAGGCGAAACCCTGGGCGTATTCGCAGCCGAATTGATAAAGCTCGACGGCGTCGGAATCGGTCTCCGCGCCTTCCGCCACCACTTCCATGCTCAGATCATGCGCGAGCGAGATGATCGAGCGCAGGATGACCGGCCGGGTGCCGCGCGACGTCGTGCGCACGAAGGACTGGTCGATCTTGATCGTGTCGAAGGGAAAGCGCTGCAGATAGGACAGCGACGAGTGGCCGGTACCGAAATCGTCGAGCGCGAGCCCGGCACCGAGCTCACGGATCCGCGTCAGCATCTGCGCGGCATGTTCCGGATTTTCCATGACCAGGGATTCGGTCAGTTCGAGCTTGAGCGTGCCGCGCGCCACCTGCGAACGTGACAGCACTGTGCGCAGGTCATGGATCAGGTCCTGACGCAGCAATTGCCGCGACGAAACGTTGACCGACACAAAGACCTCCTCGCGCCGTCCGGCGCGCTGCCAGCTTGCGAGCTGGCGGGCGGCGCGGTCGAGCACGAACATGCCGAGGTCGACGATCAGACCTGTTTCCTCGGCAATGGTGATGAATTCGGCGGGAGACAGGCGGCCCATCTTCGGATGATCCCAGCGGGCCAGCGCCTCGAAGCCGGCGACGACCCGGTCCTCGAGCCGCACGATCGGCTGATAGAGCAGGACGATTTCCTCGCGCTCGATGGCACGGCGCAGTTCGGATTCCATCGCCAGACGATCGGTCTTGCGCGAGCGCATCGCGGGTTTGAAAACCTCGATGCGGTCGCCGCCGATACGTTTGGCGTAATACATCGCGAGCTCGGCGTCCTTGAGGACTTCCTCGGTGCGATGCGGCTGCTGATCGGCAAGGGCGAGACCCATCGACGCGGTGAGGAAAATCTCGCGATCATTGAAAGCGATCGGCGCGCGAATGGTGCGGCGGAGCGTTTCGGCGAAGGCAACGATACGCGCGGGCTCCTTCTCCGACAGGAGGATCAAGGCGAACTGGTCGCCGGAAAGCCGTGCCAGAGTGTCCTGCGGCTTGAGAAGGCGCGACAGCCGCCGCGCGATGGTCAGCAGGATCGAATCGCCGACGGCGATACCGACGGAGTCATTGACCTGCTTGAAGCGGTCGATGTCGATCACCATGACGGTTGGCCGAATGGCGGCGTCGGAGCGCGCAAAGGCGAAAGCCGCTTCCATGCGATCGAGGAACAACTCCCGGTTGGGAAGCCCAGTCAGGTTGTCGTGCACCGCGTCGAACAGGAGCCGCTCTTCGGCATTCTTGAAGTCGGTGACGTCGACGAGCGTGCCGACGACGCGCACCACTTCGCCATCCGAGCCGACGACCGGGCGGGCCTTGAGCGTGAACCACAGATAATGGCCGTCGGCCGCGCGCAGGCGGAAATCCTGCGTGAGCCGCCCGCGGCGCTGCTCCACGACGCTGTCGAGCGCGGCGCGGAAACGGTCGCGGTCGAGCGGATGAAGGACATCGAGCCAATGCGCGGCCGGTCCGGCGAGCGCGCCGCGTTTGAGGCCAAGGAGCTGCTCGGTTTCGGGTGACGTGTAGGTCTTGTCGGCGGAGACATCCCAATCCCAGATCATGTCGCCCGCGCCGGTCAGGGCGAGGGCGCGCCGCTCGACATCAGAAACGATGCCGTGGGTGATGCCGCCGGCGAAAGCGTGCTGCATCACCGTAAAGCCGATCAGCATCACGATCAAAACCAGGCCGCCGAGAAGGGCGGGCGCGATGATGTCGTTGGTGACGACACCGAGCACGGCGAGCGCAGCAGCCGAGACCCAGACGACCATCAGAAGCCAGGTCGGAATGAGGAGAACCGCGCGGTCGAAACCGTGGGTCGACAGGTAAATCACCAGCGCCAGCCCGAACACCGCGATGCCGAACAGCGAAATGCGGGCGATGCCGGAGGCGATGGCCGGATCGAACAGCGCGACCGCGACCAAGGTCGCGAGGCCGGCAAGCCAGGCAAAAGTGATGTGCGCGTAGCGCACGTGCCAGCGATTGAGATTGAGATAGGCGAACAGGAAGACAAGCAGCGTCGCCGACAGGATCGCCTCGCCGCTCGCGCGCCAGATGCGCTCGGCGCCCGCCGACATGTCGAACACCTTGCCCCAGAACCCGAAGTCGATGCCGATATAGACAAGCACCGCCCAGCCCAGCGCCGCAGCGGCGGGGAACATCACGCTGCCTTTGACGACGAACAGGATGGTGAGGAACAGCGCGAGGAGGCCGGCAATGCCGATGACGATGCCGTAATAGAGCGTCAGCGAATTGACTTTGTCCTTGTAGGCATCGGGTTGCCACAGATAGATCTGAGGCAGCCGGTCGGTGCGCAGTTCGACGACGAATGTAATGACCGTGCCGGGGTCGAGCGTGACGCGGTAGACGTCGGCCGTCGGTCCGTCCTGCCGATCCGGCCGGTCGCCCGAAGACGGCGTGATCGCGGCAATGCGCGACAGGCCCAAGTCGGGCCAGATCAGACCCGATCCGACCATGCGGTAATGGGGGACGACGATCAGCCGGTCGAGCTGTTCGTCGGAATTGTTCGTCAGCGCGAACACCGCCCAGTTGGTGCTGCCCTCGCGTGCTCGGACCTCGATGCGGCGAACGATGCCGTCGGCGCCGGGCGCGGTTGAAACCTGGATGCGGTCGGTTTCCGTCTTTTGCCGCACCACCGCGCCGGTGAGGTCGATCGCTGCGGCGTCGACACGGACATTGACGGCGTCGACCCCCTGCGCATGCGACGCGGCAAAAGGCGTCAGCAGGCCAAATGCAAGAATGGCCGCGACGGTCGCGCGCCGGATGAAATTCACGAAAGCGTTCCCTGTCGCAGCTGCGGCGCAGCCGATTTGTCCCCGCGCCAGCATAGCCCCACGCTTGGTCACCGCGGGCACAATATCGCTGACATTGCGCCGAATTCGCGACCTCCGAAACGCCTGGTTTGCACGTTCTTTCAAAGGGTCAGGACGATTTTTCCGATATGGGCGCTGGATTCCATCAGCGCATGTGCCGCCGCGGCGTCCTTGAGCGCGAATGTCTTGTAGATGACCGGCTTGATCTTGCCGGCTTCGATCAGCGGCAGCGCATTCTGTTCGACCGCGCGCGCGATCGCGCCTTTGTCGGTCACCGAGCGCGAGCGCAGGGTCGAGCCGGTATGGTGCAAGCGTTTGAGCATGATGCGGCGGAAATCGACGGTGGTCTTCGGGCTGCCCTGGAAAGCGATCTGCACGATGCGACCTTCGACCGCGGCCGCTTCGTAGTTGCGCGCGATGTAGTCGCCGCCAACCATGTCGAGAATAACATTGACGCCCTTGTCGCCGGTGGCCTGCTTCACGGCGGCGACGAAGTCCTCGGTCTTATAGTTAATCGCGAGATCGGCACCGAGCTTGCGGCAGGCGTCGCATTTTTCCTGGCTTCCCGCGGTGGTGAACACCGTGGCGCCGAAGGCTTTGGCGAGTTGGATCGCCGTCGTGCCGATGCCGGACGACCCGCCATGCACCAGGAACGTCTCGCCCGCCTTGAGCGCGCCGCGCTCGAAGGTGTTGTGCCAGACAGTCATGAAAGTTTCAGGGATAGCGCTGGCTTCGACCGCGGAGAGCTTTCCCGCCGGCATCGCGTGGCTTTCATGCGCGGCGCAATATTCGGCATAGCCGCCGCCCGAGACGAGCGCCATGACGCGCTCGCCGATCTTCCAGCGCGACGCGCCCTGGCCGAGCGCGACGACCGTGCCGGCGATTTCAAGTCCGGGAATATCCGGCGCGCCTGGCGGCGGCGGATAAAGCCCTTTGCGTTGCATCACATCCGGCCGGTTGACGCCGGCGGCTTCGACCTTGACGAGAATTTCACCAGCGCCGAGCGCGGGCACGGCGCGTTCTTGCGGCACGAGGACATCGGGCCCGCCGGGCTCGCGGATTCCGATTGCGGTCATCTTGGTCGGCAGGTTCGGCATCGTTTCTCTCTCGTTGATCCGGCAAGGTGTAGGAAAGGCCGCGCGATGTGACAACCCGGCCGCGTGGCGCTACATTTTTCGCGTATTCTGGGAGCGCGCGATGCCGGCATTCGACGAAGAAGACCGTCCGAAGAAAAAGCTCGCGCACGAAATCGGGCAAGACCTCACGCTGATATCTGTCGGCGAGCTTCAGGACCGCATCGCGCTGTTGCGTGACGAGATCGCGCGGCTCGAGGCCGACATGAGGACGAAACAGTCGTCGCGGTCGGCCGCCGACCAGTTTTTCAAGCGCTGACCCAAAACGGGACGCGATTTTACAAGCACTTGCGCGAAAGCCGGTCGCATCGGCCGCGCCTTTTTAACTTATGGTTAAGCTTTCTCGTTCATTACTGGGATTGTCCATCTTCATGGACATTGAGTGGCTCCTGTCCACTCTGTTTGACGCCTCCCTGTTATCAACTTCGAGCCGCCTTTCCGGGCGGCTCTTTTTTATGGGGCGCGGGGCAACGCGAAAAGCCGCCAAAATTCGTCGTTTGATCGGACGCCGCTGCCGTTAAGCGCGTCTCTCAACGATGTCCCGAACTAGGCCTCGCGGCATCGGCTGCGATATGCGATCTTCTCCGCCATCAAAGGGGCGGTACGACCCCGGGGTGGCGTGAGGCGTAGCGTATGTCTGAGCGTTCTCTGAGCGAGCAGCAGCCTGTTTCTTTCGGCGCGTGGCTCGCGAATTCGCAAGTGTTCGGCGATCTGTTCCGCGATGGCATGGCGCTGGTCGAGGAGACCGCGACCTATCTCGACGGACCGGGCCGCGAGGAATCCAAGAAGCTCAATCGCGCTGCCGCGCTCGCTTACGCGACCGAGAGTATGCGCCTGACGACGCGGCTGATGCAGCTCGCGTCGTGGCTGCTGCTGCATCGCGCGGTGAAGGAAGGCGAGATGTCGCTCGCGCAGGCGAGCAAGGAAAAAGCCAAGGTCAAATTGTCGGCGGCCGATCCGGCCGATCCGACCAGTCTCGAATTGCTGCCGGCGGCCCTGCGTACGCTGATCGAGCGCGGCCAGAAGCTGCAAGGCCGGGTGCGCCGGCTCGATACGTCGTTGCACGCGCCGCAGTCGCAGCAAACGGAAAGCCCGCTGGTGCCCAATCCCGTCGAACGGCAGATGGGCCTCCTGAAAGCGGCATTCGGCCCGACCAACGGCTGAGGTCTCCGCCCGCGAGAAAAATGAAAAACCCCGCCGCGGCGGGGTTTTTTATTTTTGGCTGCCTGACTTTTAGGCTTCGGTCTTCGCCTCTTCGGGCTTGGCGTCGGCTTGCGGCTCCGCCGGCTTTTCTTCCTTGGCCTGCTTGGCGGCGTGCTTTTCTTTCTTGGCTTCCTTGGCCTTGGCCTTTTCGGCGTCCTTCGCCTTCTTTTCCTCGGCCTTCTTGACGTCTTTCTTCGGCTTCGCCGCCGCCGGCACGTTGCCGGTCGCGAGCTTGTCGTCCTTGATCAGGCCCGAGAACTTCTTGTTGAAGCGCGACAGACGTCCGCCGCGGTCGAGCAACTGCTGCTGTCCGCCGGTCCAGGCCGGATGCGACTTCGGATCAATGTCGAGATGCAGCGTGTCGCCGTCCTTGCCCCAGGTGGAGCGGGTCTTGAATTCGCTGCCGTCCGTCATTTTGACGGTGATCGTGTGATAATCTGGATGGATATCTTGCTTCATAGCCAATCGTTCCGTAACGCGATGCCGTTTGTGGGCGGGAGTTGGCGGCTCTATACCGCACGCGGTCGGGGGCGGCAAGGCGCGCGGGGAGCCTGAAATCGCGATGAATCGCAAGGAACTTGGCGTTACGGGCGCGCTCGCCGCGGTCTTTTCGCTGCGGCTGCTCGGCCTGTTCATGATCTATCCGGTGTTCGAGGCCTATGCGCGCGGCCTAGCGGGCGCCAATCCGTACCTCATCGGCGAGGCGCTCGGCATTTACGGGCTAACGCAGGGCCTGTTGCAGATACCGTTTGGCCTGGCGTCGGACCGGTTCGGACGCAAACCGCTCATCGTTTTCGGCCTGCTCTTGTTTATCATCGGCAGCGCCGTCGCTGGGTATTCCGACACGATCGCTGGCGTCATCTTCGGGCGAGCATTGCAGGGCGCGGGCGCGGTCGGATCGGTGATCCTCGCGCTTGCCGCCGACCTCACGATCGAAGCAAACCGCACCAAAGCGATGGCCTTGATCGGCATCACGATCGGGGCGTCGTTTCTTATCGCGCTCGTCGCCGGCCCCGCGGTTGCTGCGCTGATCGGTGTGCCGGGAATTTTCTGGCTGATGGTGGTGCTGGGCGGACTCGGCATCGTCGTCACGCTGGTCGCGGTCCCGACGCCACGGCGGCTGGAAGTGCAGCGCGAAGCCGAAACGGTGCCGGCGCTGCTCGGCGCGGTGCTGCGCAATCCGGCGCTGCTCGGTTTCAATGTCGGCATTTTCGTGTTGCACGCGATCCTGACCGCGAGCTTCCTGATCTTGCCTGGCCTGTTGCGCACGACGCTTGGCGTCGCGCCGCGCAACGACTGGATGGTCTATATCGGCATCCTGTTGATCTCGGTGGCGGTAATGGCGGCTGCGCTCGGTGGCGCGCAGCGCTTCCGGCAGATGCCAGCCGTATTTCTTGGCGCCGTGGCCGCCATCTTCGCCAGCCAAGTCCTGCTTTACACCGGTGCGCAAAACGCGACGGCGCTGATTGCCGCGCTCGTCCTGTTTTTCTCGGCATTCAACATTTTGGAAGCGAGCCTGCCTTCGCTCATCAGCATCACCGCGCCGCGCCAAGCCAAAGGCACGGCGATGGGCGTTTATTCCAGTCTGCAGTTCCTGGGCATTTTCGCTGGTGGTGTGCTTGGCGGCTTTGCCTTTCAGCAAGGCGGCGCCGTGTCCGTCATGCTTTTGACCGGCGGCTTGGCCCTGATCTGGCTCGTCGCCGCGCTTGTCTTGCGCCGGACTTAAGGCTGCCAGCGCATCCGGTTCACAAGGCGTCCAGAAACCGGATTTTTGTCTTCTCCGGCAAAGGCGAAGCCGTGCTTCTCGTAGAAGCGGATCGCGCGGGCATTGTCCTTGTTGACCATGAGCTCGATTCCGCGCGGCGAGATGCGCTTTGCTTCCTCGAGCAGCGCCGCGGCGATCGGCGATCCCCAGCGTTCTGGCGCGACCACGATCTGATCGAGATAGGCCGTTCTAGCATCAATCGTGACAAAGCCAGCGATCGCGCCGCTCGACTCGGCGACGACGATTGATGCTGTCGGCACCAGCTCATTTTGCCAGCGCTTGCGCCACCAATCGAGGCGGTCGGTGAAATTCAGGTGCGCATAGTGCGCCTGCCAGGTTCGCCGCCATAGTTCGATTGCGGCGTCTTCGTCGTCCACCCGGTAGCCGCGCAAGGTGAAGTTCGCAACGCTCACGCTTTACCGCTCGGTCAGTTTGAACTCGATGCGGCGGTTGCGCCGGTACGCGTCCTCGGTCTTGCCGTCGTCGATGGGCTGATATTCGCCAAATCCGGCGGCGACCAGCCGCTGCGGCGGAATGCTCTTCGAGGCGAGGTACTGCACAACAGCAATCGCGCGCGCCGACGACAGATCCCAGTTCGACTTGAACACCGGGCCCGCAATGGGACGGACGTCGGTGTGCCCGTCGACCCGCAACACCCAGCCAATATCGGCGGGAATCTTGGAGGTGAGTTCGAGAATCGCCGCGGCGATCTTGTCGATCTCGATTTTGGCGGCCGGAAGAAGCTCCGCCTTTCCGGTTTCGAACAGGAGTTCGGCGGGCAGCACGAAGCGGTCGCCGACGATGCGGATATCAGGACGATTGCCGAGGATTTCGCGCAGGCGGCCGAAGAAGTCGGACCGGTAGCGATTGAGCTCCTGGACCTTTTCAGCCAGCGCGAGATTGAGGCGCTGCCCGAGATCAGCGATGCGGGCTTGCGATTCCTTGTCCTTCTGCTCGGAGGCATTGAGCGCTTCTTCGAGCGCGGCAAGCTGGCGGCGCATCGCGGCGATCTGCTGATTCATGAGCTCGACCTGCGCCAGGGCGCGGTCGGTGATCGGCTTTTGGCCTTCGAGCTGGCCGCTCAACTGGCTGATCTTGGCCTCTTGTTCTTTCAGATTAATGCCGGCGCCTTCGTATAGCCCTTTGAAGCGCGCGCGCTCGCCTTCCGCCGCCGCAAGCCCGGTGCGCACCTGCGCCAGCTGCTGTTCGAGGTCGCTTTTCGCGGCTTTTTCGACCGCAAAAAGCTGGCTCAGTTCGGCGAGCTGCTGCGAGAGCTTGCTCAAAGCCGTGTCTTTGCCGGCGACTTCCGCCTGCAAATAGAACTGCACGACGACGAAAACCGTGAGGAGAAAAATGATGCCGAGAATCAGCGTCGACAGCGCGTCGACGAATCCGGGCCAGTAATTCATTACGCCTTCGGCGCGGCGGGAGCGGGCGAGCGCCATATCGTTATCGCACCTTCGTTCAGTTCACGGATTGACGATTGCGGACCAGCAGATCGAGCAATTTGCGGATTTCGCGGTGCTGCTCGGCCTGACTGTCCACCCAATCGCGGATCATCTGCTGCTCGCTGCGCATGTGATGGACGAGGCCTTGAATGGCGTCGGCGAGGTTTGCCATCGCGCTGGTCGCGGCCTTGCCGCTGCCGGCCTCGCCGACCGCAAGCCGTAGACGCTCGAGCACGCCGGTGAGCTCGCCGGGCACCGGGCTCACGCCCGCCACGCCGGGCTCCAGCGCCTGGTCATAAACGGTGGTCGACAGCCAATCCTCGAGCTCGGTGTAAAAGCGATTCTGCGCCTGGCTCGATTGCAAATCGAGGAAGCCGAGCACCAGCGAGCCGGCGAGGCCGAATAGCGACGACGAAAACGAAATGCCCATGCCCGACAACGGCGCGGCAAGACCTTCACGTAGTGAATCGAACATGCTGGAGGCTTCGCCGCCGCCCTTGAGATTGCGAATGACGTCACCGACCGAGCTCACGGTTTCGATCAGGCCCCAAAACGTGCCGAGAAGACCGAGAAAAACCAGCAGACCGGTCATGTACCGGGAGATGTCGCGGGCTTCGTCGAGGCGGGTGGCGATCGAGTCGAGAATGCCGCGCATCAATTGCGCGGACAGCGCCATGCGCCCCATGCGGGCGCCAAGGATGGCAGCCATCGGCGCGAGCAGCACCGGCGGGCGATCCACGGCGAGCCCAGGATCGGCAAGGCGGAAATTGTTTACCCAGGAAATTTCGGGATAGAGCCGGATCACCTGCCGGAACGACAGCAGGATGCCGATCAGCATCACGCCGATGATGAGCGCATTCAGTCCCGGATTGGACATGAACGCGGTTTCGATTTGGCGGTGCAGCACAAACACGATCAAGCCACACAGCACGACGAAGATCAGCATGCGCAGCAGAAACACGCGCGGCGAGGACAGCTTCAGAGGGTCGGATTCAAACGCCATGGAAAAACGGCTGCTCAGCTCGAGAAATCGCCCAGGCCACTATGCCACGGACAGTCCCGCGCGAATACGTTGAAAATGCGGTTGGCGCTCAGCGCTTCCAGGCTGGTGCAATCGTGCGCAACACGGCGCGCTGCATGGCCTCATTGCCGGCGACGATCTCGCCTCGGCCCAGCATGTCGTCACGGCCGTTCAGATCGGTGACAAAGCCGCCGGCCTCGCGCACCAGGACGATACCAGCGGCGGTGTCCCAAGGACCGAGATCGCGGTCCCAATAAGCGTCGAGGCGCCCAGAGGCGACCCAGGCGAGGTCGAGCGAGGAGGCGCCGAAGCGGCGCAGCCCCGCGACTTGCGGCAGCATCAGGCCGGTTTCGCGCAAGCCGAGGTCAATGTCGCCCCGTCCGAGGTGCGGAAGGCCGCATGCAATGATGGCGTCGGACAATTCACGTCGCGCCGCGACGCGGATGCGAGAATCATTGAGGAAAGCGCCTTTGCCCTTCTCGGCGGAAAACATTTCGTCCGTCACCGGATTGTAGACAAGGCCGGCGACCAGCGCTCCTTCGCGCTCCAGGCCGATCGAGATCGCGAAATGCGGCATGCCGTGCAGGAAGTTCGATGTGCCGTCGAGCGGGTCGACGATCCAGGTGTGGGTCTTGTCGGCGCCTTCACGCCGCCCGCCTTCCTCGCCGAGAAATCCGTAATTGGGGCGCGCCTTGCTCAGCTCCCGAAACAGGATTTCCTCGGCGCGCTTGTCAGCCGCGGTGACGAAATTTCCGGGGCCTTTGACCGAAACCTGCAGCTTCTCGATCTCGCCGAAATCGCGCTTGAGCGAGCGCGCGGCCTTTTGCGCGGCCTGGATCATCACGTTGAGGAGGGCGGAGCGGAGCATGGCGGCGTGATCTGCCCGCCGCATCCGGCGGCGTCAAGTCACTCGGCCGCTCAAAGTGCTTTGGCGGCGCCCGCCAGCCAATGTTGCGCGGCCTTTTCGGCAGCGGTCCGGTCTTCGGCTTTTTGCTTGTTCGCGTAGATGTCGAGATCCGGGTCGCCGTTCCCATTGGCTTTGGCGATGAGATGCCACTTCACCGCTTCGACGGCGCTCGCCGGCAGACCACGGCCGGCGGAGTAGATGCGCGCGATACGATTCTGCGCAATCGCGCTGCCCATGCGCGCCGCCTTGAGCATGAGCTTTGCCGCAGCGGCTTCATCTTTCGCGACGCCGGTGCCATTGAACTGGGCGATGGCGAACTCCACCATCGCGTCGGTATTCTCCGCAATCGCGGCAAGCTGCATGAGGCGGGCAGCCTCGCGTTCGTTTTTGGCAACCCCGCGGCCTTCTTTGAACATCGTCGCCAGGGCGTATTGCGCCTCGGCATTGCCCGCATTGGCGCTGAGTTCGAAAAGCTCCGCGGCGCGCTTGAAGTCCTGCGGAAATTGTTCGCCCTGCAGGTAAAGAAGACCGAGATTGTACGCCGCCGCCGGCTGGCCCTGCTTGGCGGCATCGGCCAGAAGCTTTGCCGCCGTGTCGCGATCGCGCTTAACGCCGCGGCCCTGGAAATAGAACATCGCGATCGCGAAAGTCGCCTCGCGGTCGCCGCGCTGGGAGGCGAGCTGAAACCAGCGGGCGGCTTCTCCGTCATTGCGCGGCACGCCTAGACCATTGGCGTAAAGCTCGCCGAGCAGCGCCATCGCCTTGGGATCGTTGGGCGCGCGCTTGGTCGCTTCGAGAAACGCCGTCATGAACAGGCCGCGCTGATAAGCGCCGTAGGCGATGTCCGGCTCTTGCGCCCGCGGCTGCGCGGCGGCGGCCTCGGCGCCACAAAGGAACGCGAGCAACAGAAGCGCGCGGATCATATTGCCGCCTCCGGCAGGCGCAGATCGGCCTGAAGCGAAACGAGCGCGGCGGCGGGGCCGCGCGAATCGTTCCAAATATAATCGACGGCGATGAAATCGGCGCCGGCCGCAACCAGCGGCACAATCTCCGAGAGCGAAGCGGCGTAGGCGACGCAGGGCACTTCGAACACCTCGGCCCACCAGGCGACACGTTCCTCGATCGCCGCCAGCGAAGGCCGCTCGCCATCGTCGGGCTCGCCAAACATTACATAATCGGCGCCCTTCTCGGCGACTGCCATCGCATCGTGGCGCGAGACGAGGCCCCCGGCTCCGGCGATGCGATCGGGCTTGAGGGAGGGCGCTGCCGCGGCGAAAGCATCGGCGCCCGTTAGGTGCGCTCCATCGGCGCCGCCGCGCGCGGCAAGGTCGGCGTGTTCAGCGATGACCAACGCGGCCCCGGCTTTTTGAACGACTGTCGCGATGGCCTTGATGCAGTTTATGAGCTCACGCTCGTCAGCCTGACCCAAGCGCAGCAACACGGCGGCGATGTCGCCGGCTTCAAGGGCCAGACCGAGCGCGACCGAGAATTCGTCGGCTCGGGTGAGGGGAGGCGTCATCAGATAGAGGCGCGGCGCGGGCCGCGCTTCTGGCTTCTTCGGTCGCGAAGTCATGCCGCATGGTAGCGCATGCGACGCAAAAGAGCGCGGCCGCTATTTGCCGTCGCGTCCCGCGTCGGCGACCTTGACGCGCTTACCCACCGGCCGGTCGCGCTTCTTGTCATCCTTGGCCGCGGTGCGGGCGGCCTCGCGCTTGACCGGGGCCGGCTCCTTGTTCGCGGCGAGCTGCAGCGGTTTGCGGGGCGCATTGTGCGCCGACGGTGCGGCCTGGGCGACCTTGGTGGTGGTTTTGGTGCTCGATTTGCCGGGGGTCTTGCTGACCGCAGCGGTGACCGTGCCGGTCGTGAGTTTATCGTGGCTCTTGTCGGCGGCCTGTTTTTTGCCCGTCACGCTGGCCGTCGCGATGGAGGGCGGCAGCGGAATCTTGGCGGGGCCATTGGCAGCAAACAGACCCGCCTCACGTTGGCAGGGAGCAGCCGCCGGGATCTTGATCGGCGCAGCCGCAGCAGCACCGCGCCATTGCTCGGGCGCCTTGCCGGTGATGTTCTGGACGTAATCGCGCGTCTCTTGCGGCAGCTTGCCCTTCTTGCTGGCAAGCCATGTCGCGACGCGTCCGGGGCCCGCGTTATAGGCCGCGGCGGCGAGACCCACATTGCCGAACTGGTTGATCAGGCTGCGCAGGAAACGGGCGGAGGCGTGAAGCGCGGCGAGCGGATCGAACGGATCGGCGAGGCGATGCTGGGCGGCCGTGGCCGGCATGAACTGCGCGACACCTTGCGCGCCAACCGGGCTGACCGCGTTCTGATTGAATCCGCTCTCGCGCCAGATCAGCCGGATGAAGAAGGGCGTCGGCACGTTGTTGGCGGTTGCGGCGTCAGCCAGCGTCTCGCAGACCACTTCGCGTGCGATAGCGCGGCGGGGCGGCAGGCGAATCGGTTCAGGCTTCGCGGCTTCGGCGGTATCCGCAGCTTCATCGGCGCCGGCCGGCGCAGCCAAAGCGCCGATCATCTCGTTCTTCTGCAAGATCTCTTCGGCCGTCTCGGCGGCTGCGACGTCGCTGGGCGCGAAACCGTCAGTGGCTAGGGGTTCGGTCGCGGCCAGAACCTGGAAATCGCTGCGGGGCAGCGTGGTTTTGGCATCGAACAATTCGGCGAAGGAGCTTCGCGACGCCGCGGGCGTGGCCGCGGTGACAATTTCAAAAGTCGGTCCGGCGGGCGCGGCCCAGGCCGTGATGAAAACAGTAAGCGCAAGCGAGGTCGGAAGCGTGATCCGCCACATCCAGTTCGATCCGTTTTTGTTGAGGGCTTCCCCCGCCCCGTCCATTCCGAGTGACGATCACGTTTTGCTGATCGAACGCGCCGGTTTTTTGACGGTGCACGCCACATCGATGCCGCAGTTCCATTGCGGTGGAACTCTACGGGCCGCTGCGGCTTTGCTGCGCATGAGCCGCGCTTTCGTCAGGGAAGATGATCAGGTGAGCGAGCCGCTTCCCGAGCGGCCGATATCCGCACACCTCAATTTGGTGACCGAACACGGCCGCGACCGTATCGACAAAGAGGTGCACCAGCTTCGCGCCGACCTTGCCAGGGCACAGGCCGCTTCCGATCGCGATGCACTCGCCCGGGTCAGCCGCGACCTGCATTACTGGGAGCAGCGTCGCGCCAGTGCCCAAGTGCAGAAAGCACCGGAAACCCATGACGTCGTGCAATTCGGTTCGACGGTGACCATCGTGCGAGATGACGGCCGCAGGCAGACTTGGCAGATCGTCGGCGAGGACGAGGCCGACCCGTCGCGAGGCTCGGTGTCATATGTGTCGCCGCTCGCAAAAGCGATCACCGGCCGCAAGGCCGGTGACGTAATTCAAATCGGAGCGGGAGAAGCGGAAATCGTCGCGATCGAATGAGCCGCATCAGGGCATCGGAATTGGACCCATATCCTTCGGCACTTTATAGCCCTTTTGGACCGCCGGCCGCGCAGCAATGGTTTCGTACCAGCGCTTCACGTTGGGATATTGCTTGAGGTCGATCGTCTGCCACTCGAAACGCGAAATCCACGGCCAGTTGGCGATGTCGGCGATCGAATACTCGTCGGCGATGAATTGCCGGCCTTCCAGTCGTTTGTTGAGCACGCCGTAGAGGCGGTGCGCTTCCTTGAGGTAGCGCTCCTCGGCGTAGGGCGCCTTGCCCTTGTTGTATTTCACGAAGTGATGCACCTGGCCGAGCATTGGCCCGGTGCCGCCCATCTGCCACATCAGCCATTCGATCACGCGGTAGCGCGCTTCGCCCGATTTCGGCAGCAGCTTGCCCGTCTTGTCGGCGAGGTAGATCAGGATCGCGCCGGACTCCATCAACGTCATGTTGTTGTCGCGGTCGACAATCGCCGGGATCCGGTTGTTGGGCGCGATTTTCAGAAAGTCGGGAGCAAATTGCTCATCCTTGGAAATATCGATCGCATGAACGGTGTAGGGCAGGCCCACCTCTTCGAGCATGATGGAGGCCTTGCGGCCATTCGGTGTCGTCCAGGTGTAAAGGTCGATCACTGTTGATTTCCTCGGCTTCAAAGTCCCGCCGGAACCGGCCGGGAGGGAAAGGCGTTGTCATGGGAAACTCATGTAGCAGGAGGCGACCATGAAGCTCAATGCGATTACGCTTGCGCTGGCCGCGAGCGCCTTTGGCGCACTGGCCGCGAACGCGCAGACCACAACCATCATCGAGGAGCGTGCGGCTCCCCCGGCCGTCGTCGTCCAGCCGGCGCCGCCAGCGGCAGTGGTCGTCGAGCCGCCGACCACGTCGACCACCGTTCAGCAGAACAATATGGGTCTGCTCGGCAACGAGACCCGCACTACGACGACCACGACGGGCGCGGGCCTGGGTCCGGATTGCACCAAGCAGACGGTGCAAACCAACACGTTGCTCGGCTCGAGCACCAATACGAATACGACCTGTCAAGTAAGGTAGCGTCGCGTTGAAATGAAAAAGGCGGCCCTTCGCGGCCGCCTTTTTTTGTGCGCCTTGATGCGAAATCAGGCGGCCTTCTTTTCCAGATCGGCTTTCCACTTGCCGAGCGAGGCCAGGCCATTCATCGCGGCGCGGTGCGCGAAGGCGTGCTGTGCCTTGCCGACATTGTCGGCCTTGCCCGACCACGCCTTCTGCGGCGCGGCCTGGAGCGCGCGGCCGTAAGAGAAGGTCAGCGCCCACGGCAAATTGCCGATCTTGTTCATGGCGTCGAGATGAGCGGTGGCTTCTTCGTCGGACTGGCCGCCCGAGAGAAATGCGATCCCTGGTACCGCGCCGGGCACGCAGGCCTTGAGCATCTTCACGGTCTTCTCGGCGACTTCCTCCACCGAAGCCTTCTTTGAAGACTTCTTGCCGGGCACCGCCATGTTCGGCTTGAGGACGATGCCCTCGAGTGGGACGCGCGCATAGAAAAGTTCGCGGAACGTCTCGTTGAGCAGCCATTCCGTGACCATCACGCAGCGGTCGATGTCATGGTCTCCGTCCATCAAAACCTCGGGCTCGACGATCGGCACGATCTGCGCCGCCTGGCACAGCGCGGCGTAGC
>JAFBAG010000111.1 GCA_019247925.1 Pseudolabrys sp. | reverse complement strand
GGCGCATGGCGAGATGGTGATGCTCGGCGCCTACGCGACGTTCGTGGTGCAGCAGCTCATCCGGACCTATAACCCTGCGCTGTTCGACTACTCACTGCTCATTGCGGTGCCGCTCGCATTTGTCGTCGCCGGTGTGGTCGGCATCGTGATCGAGCGCACGATCATCCGGTTTCTTTACGGCCGGCCCCTCGAAACCTTGCTGGCGACCTGGGGCCTCTCGCTCATTCTCCAGCAGGCGATCCGCACCGCCTTCGGACCGACCAATCGTGAGGTCGGCGCGCCGTCGTGGATGTCGGGCGCGTTCGATCTTGGCGGGATCAGCATCACCTATGGCCGGCTTTGGATCATCGTCTTTACGATGATCGTGTTCGCCGCATTGCTCGCCATGCTGCGCTTCACGCGGCTTGGCTTGGAAATGCGCGCGGTCACCCAGAACCGGGCCATGGCGGCTTCGATGGGTATCCGCACCGCGCGGATCGATGCCCTGACCTTCGGGCTTGGGTCCGGCATTGCCGGCATCGCCGGCGTGGCCCTGTCGCAGATCGACAACGTTTCGCCGAATCTCGGCCAGAGCTACATCATTGACAGCTTCCTCGTCGTCGTCTTCGGCGGGGTGGGTAATCTCTGGGGCACGCTCGTCGGCGCTTTATCGCTCGGCATCGCCAATAAATTTCTAGAGCCTTTCGCCGGTGCGGTGCTCGGCAAGATCGCGATCCTGGTCCTCATCATCCTGTTCATCCAGAAGCGCCCGCGCGGTCTGTTCGCGCTCAAGGGCAGAGCGGTGGAAGCATGAGGGCTTTCCCGCTCACCCGCATGCTCGACCGTGGCGCGCAACTTTTTCTTGTGTTGCTCGGCGCCTTTGCCATCGCCGTGCCGGTTCTCAACCTGATGATGCCGGCCGGCTCGGCGCTGCACGTCTCGACCTATCTCGTCACATTGTTCGGAAAATATGTCTGCTACGCGCTGCTCGCCCTCTCGATCGATTTGATCTGGGGCTATGCCGGCATTCTCTCGCTCGGTCACGGCGCATTTTTCGCGCTCGGCGGCTACGCCATGGGCATGTATCTGATGCGTCAGATCGGAACCCGCGGCGTCTATGCGCATCCGATCCTGCCGGACTTCATGGTGTTCCTGAACTGGCCGGAGCTGCCGCTCTACTGGTACGGCTTCAACTATTTCGCCTATGCGGCGCTAATGGTGGTCCTGGTGCCGGGGCTGCTGGCGTTCATCTTCGGCTGGTTCGCGTTCCGCTCGCGGGTCACCGGCGTCTACCTCTCCATCATCACCCAAGCGCTGACCTTCGCGCTGATGCTCGGCTTCTTCCGCAACAATTTCGGCTTCGGCGGAAATAACGGCCTCACCGATTTCAAGGACATTCTCGGCTTCAATGTGCAGTCGGAAGCGACGCGCAACACGTTGTTCTTCGTGTCCTGTTTGGCGCTGGGGCTTGGCTTTCTGATTTGCCGCGCGCTTGTCACCTCGAAATACGGCAAGGTGCTGATCTCGATCCGCGACGCCGAGGCGCGCACGCGCTTCCTCGGCTATCGAGTCGAGGCGTACAAACTCTTCGTGTTCACGCTCTCGGCCTGCATGGCCGGGGTTGCCGGCGCGCTTTATGTGCCGCAGGTCGGCATCATCAATCCTGGCGAATTCGCGCCGGCCAATTCGATCGAAGCCGTGATCTGGGTGGCGGTCGGAGGGCGGGGCACTTTGACCGGCGCGGTGCTCGGCGCTTTCGTCGTCAACTACGCCAAGACTTATTTCACCACGGGCTTTCTCGCGCCGTACTGGCTGTTCGTCCTCGGCGGGCTCTTCATCGCGGTGACGCTGCTGCTACCGCGCGGAATCGTCGGCACGATCGAATACTGGCGCGCCAGCCGCGGCGAGAAGAAAGCCGCGGCCCAAGCCGCGCCCCAGGCGGCGGAGTAGGGCGATGATCGAGAAACGCACAACCTCTGCGCTGCTCTATCTCGACGGCGTCAGCGTGTCGTTTGATGGCTTCAAGGCGATCAACAATCTGTCGCTGACCATCGAGCCCGGCGAGATGCGGGCCATCATCGGCCCGAATGGCGCGGGCAAGACCACGATGATGGATATCGTCACCGGCAAGACGCGTCCCGACGAAGGGGACGTGTTCTTCGAAGGCGGCAGCATCGACTTGACCAAGCTCGACGAAACCGAAATTGCCATTCTAGGCATCGGCCGCAAATTCCAGAAGCCGACCGTGTTCGACATGCACACGGTCGAGGACAACCTGCTGCTCGCGCTGCGCGACGATCGGCGCGTCCGCGGCACTCTGGTTTGGGATACAAGCAAGTCACAGGAAGAACGCATCGACGCCTTGCTCGACACGATCCGTCTCAAGGCTGTGCGAAGCCGCGTCGCCGGCTCCTTGTCGCATGGTCAGAAGCAGTGGCTGGAAATCGGGATGCTGCTCGCGCAAGAGCCCAAGCTGCTGTTGGTCGACGAGCCGGTGGCGGGCATGACCGACGCCGAAACGCAGCAGACCGCGGAATTGTTGCGAGAGATCAACAAGACCAAGACCGTCGTTGTCGTGGAGCACGACATGCATTTTGTGCGCGAGCTCGGCGTTAAGGTGACCTGTTTGCATGAGGGCCAGGTTCTGGCCGAAGGCTCGATTGACGACGTGTCGCAGAACGAGCGCGTCGTCGAAGTCTATTTGGGGCGCTAGCGCATGATCCCGAAAAGTGGGCGCCGGTTTTCGGATCAGATCATGCGCCGAGGAAAACAGTGATGCTGGACGTCAGCAACGTCAATCTGCACTACGGCGCGGCGCAGGCGCTGCGCGCGGTCAATCTGAAGGCCGAACCGGGACAGGTCACCTGCGTGCTCGGCCGCAACGGCGTCGGCAAGACGAGCCTGCTCCGGGCGATTGTCGGGCAGAAGCCGATTTCGGGTGGCGCCATCACGCTCGAAGGTGCCGACATCACCAAGCTCGCTCCGGTCGAGCGGGCTCGCAAAGGCATCGCTTATGTTCCGCAGGGCCGCGAAATCTTCCCGCTGCTGACTGTCGCGGAAAACCTGGAGACCGGGTTTGCGCCTCTGGCACGCGACCAGCGCCGAGTGCCGGACGATGTCTTCAGCCTCTTTCCGGTGCTCCAGACCATGCTCGGCCGCCGCGGCGGCGACCTGTCCGGTGGACAGCAGCAGCAACTGGCGATCGGCCGCGCCCTCGTCATGCGGCCCAAGCTGCTACTGCTCGACGAGCCGACCGAGGGTATCCAGCCCTCGATTATCAAGGATATCGGGCGGGCAATCTCTTACCTGCGCAACCTGAAGGAAATGGCCATCGTCCTGGTCGAGCAATATCTCGACTTCGCCCGCGAGCTTGGCGACAATTTCGTCGTGATGGATCGCGGCGCGGTGGTCTATGCTTGCGACCGCGCGACGATGGATGAGACGGCGCTCAAGCGGGCGCTGGCGATTTAAGCGAACCGGGGTGGGTACGTGTCGGTAGCGGTGCTGCAAGACAATGCCGAGATTTTCGCGCGCAACCGCGCCAGCGGTCATGTTGTCGTCACCGCGCATGCCAAGGGCGGCATAACCCGCAGGGCGCACGTCCACGAATCCGGCTCGTTGCGGGCCCGTTTCCCCAATACCACGGATGGGTCGCTCGAAGTCGTGACGGTCAACACCGCGGGTGGCATGACGGGCGGCGACCGCTTCGGCATGGAGGTGTCGCTCGGCGCCGGCGCCCGGATGACGTTCGGGACTGCGGCGGCGGAGAAAATCTACCGTTCGCTCGGCCCGGATACCGAAATTGCCCTAAAACTTGACGTCGGCAAGCACGCATCGTTGGCGTGGCTTCCCCAGGAAACGATTCTGTTCGACCAGGCGAGGCTCGACCGCCGCATCGACATTTCCCTCGATGACACCGCTTCTCTTGTCATGTGTGAAGGCGTTGTGTTCGGCCGCGAGGCGATGGGCGAGGCGGTCGCGCAGGGCCTTTACATCGACCGCTGGCGGCTGAGGCGCGGCGGCAAGCTCGTCTTCGCCGAGACCGCGCGGCTGGCAGGTCAAATCGCCAAAACCCTGGCACAGCCTGCTTCTGCCAATGGTGCCATCGCGCTCGCTACGCTGCTCCTCGTGCCCGGCGACGAGGAAATGGCGACCAAAATACGCGATCTGAGTTTCGCGGGCGAAGCCGGCGTCTCAGTGTGGAATGGCCTGGCGCTCGTTCGATTCTGCGCGCGCGACAGCGCCGCGCTTCGCCATGACATTATGCAAACTCTTGCGGCGCTCAATCTCTGCGCGCTGCCGCGGCTTTGGCTAAGCTGACATCATGAACCTGACTCCGCGCGAAAAAGACAAGCTGCTGATTGCGACCGCCGCGATGGTAGCGCGCCGCCGCCTCGAACGTGGTGTCAAGCTTAACCACCCGGAAACCGTGGCATTGATCACCGATTTCATCGTCGAGGGCGCCCGTGACGGCAAGACCGTCGCCGAGCTGATGCAGGCCGGCGCGCATGTCCTTACCCGCGCACAGGTGATGGACGGCATCGCCGAGATGATCCCGGAGATTCAAGTCGAAGCCACGTTTCCCGACGGCACCAAGCTGGTGACCGTGCACGAACCGATCCGATAGGAGTTCGAATGATCCGCCTCGTTGCTTTGCTTCTTGCAGTTCTGGCTCCAAACGCCGCGTTCGCCCATGTCGGGCACGGGGCGACGACGTCATTCGAAGCGGGCTTCGCGCATCCTCTCGGCGGGCTCGACCATGTCGCGGTGATGGTCGCGGTCGGGCTTTGGGCGGCGCTGAAGGGCGGCCGCGCGCTGTGGCTGTGGCCGGCGGCGTTTGTCGCCGTGATGCTGGTTGGCGGGACGCTTGGCATGGCCCAAATCGCCTTGCCTTTGGTCGAGCCGGCGATCCTCGCGTCGATCGTCGCGATCGGCTTGCTCGTCGCTCTGGCGATAGACGCTCCGCTCCGGCTCGGCGCGGCGGTGGTCGGCGTCTTCGCGCTATTTCACGGACATGCCCACGGCACCGAGATCACGGAAAGCATCAGTGGCCTCGAATACACGGCCGGGTTCACTACCGCGACAGCGCTGCTGCATGTGATCGGTCTGGCCTTCGCGCTCAGCCTTACGCGTGCCGGCTTGCGGCTTTTCATTCGCGCAGGCGGAATGGCTTGTGTCGCGATCGGCTTGACGCTGACAGCGGGGACTTTCGGATGACCCCTGGAGAGTATTTCATCAAGGACGGCGAGATCGAGCTCAATACCGGGCGCAAGACCGTCACGCTGAAGGTCGCCAACACTGGCGACCGGCCGATCCAGGTCGGCTCGCACTACCATTTCTTCGAAACCAATCCGGCGCTCAACTTCGACCGCAAAGCCGCGCGCGGCATGCGGCTCGATATTGCGGCGGGCACGGCGGTGCGCTTCGAGCCCGGCCAGTCGCGGGACGTCACGCTCGTGGCGCTCGCCGGAAAGCGGACGATCTATGGCTTCCGCAATGCCGTAAAAGGAAAGCTGTAATGGCGTTGCTCAAGGGAAGCTGCCAGTGCGGCAAGGTGAAGTTCGAAGCCGACACCGAAATCAAGGACGTCATTTCCTGCAATTGCTCGCGCTGCCGTCGGCTCGGCGCGCTGCTCTCAGCGGTGCCAGGCGACAAGTTCAAGCTGGTGGCGGGCGAGGGCGCGATGACGACCTACAAGTTCAACAAGCATGTCATCGATCATCAGTTCTGCGCCACCTGCGGCATTCAGCCCTTTGCGCAAGGCAAGATGGGCGACAAGCCGATGGTGATGATCAACGTGCGCTGTGTCGAAGGCGTCGATGCTGAATCCCATCCGGTGCGAAAATTCGACGGAGCTTCGATGTGATGGAGCGCTTAA
>JAFBAG010000109.1 GCA_019247925.1 Pseudolabrys sp. | reverse complement strand
GCGCCTGAATGCCAAGCGCCGCGACGATCGGCGACGCCAGAGCAACACCGAGCAGCGCGATGTTGCGCGCCCAGCCACCGGCGTCGACGCTTTCAACGGGTGCGTTTTCTACGGCCCAGCCGATGGTTGCGCCGCCGGCGAACGCGCATAGCGCCGTTGCGATCGCGGTGCGCGCGCTCAATTCGGATCTGCGGCGGCTCCAGACGGCGCCGAATACCAACGCAGCAAAGACGGCACCGCCTGCGGCCTGCCATTTCCAAAAGCCGTGATTGCTGACCGGCGCGCCCCATTCAAATTTGAAGCGCCGCATCACGTCGTCGAACAATCCCCAATGCCCGCCGACTGTACCTTCGAGCGCACGTTTCCAGGGCTGATCGAACGCCTCGATCACGTTGACGCGATAATTGCCGGCCGCGGCGCGCGCCAGCACATCCTGGATCACGCGTGCCTGATTGGCTGGCGATGGCAGCGCACCTTCGCGCATGCGGCCCGCGCTCGGCCAGCCGACCTCCCCGATCCTGATCTCCTTGCCCGGAAATGCGTCGGCGACAATTTTTCGGATGGAGTCGACATGCGCGGCCGCGTCGCGTGCCGGGATCGGGAGATCCTCCCAGTAAGGTAGAATATGTATCGTGATGAAATCGACTTCGTTGGCGAGCGCGCGGTTGCGGAGCCAGAATTCCCACACATCCGCGTAAGTCACGGGCACGGGCACGCGCGCCTTCACCGCGCGCACGGTCGCCGCGAGATCGGCGGGCGACATCTCGCCGCGCAAAAGCACTTCATTGCCGACGACCACTGCGCTGATCGTGTCGCGATAGCGGTTGGCGAGGGCGATGGCCGTCTCGATCTGGTACTCGTTCTTTTTCGGCGTGCTGGACAGCCACAGGCCCTGCAACACCTTCAAGCCGTGCCGGCTCGCGATCTCGGCAATACGTTCCAGCCCGAAGTCGACCGAATAGCTGCGCACGCAGCTCGTGATGCGTGACAATCGAACAAGGTCGTCCTCGATCTGGGCCGGGGTAATCTGGGTCGCCAGATCGAGCGGGCTCTGCGCTCCCCGGAACGGCGCATAGGACAGGCAATAGAGTTTCTCGCCCGGCGTCAGGGGGGTCTCCGGCATCGTGGCCGGTAGCCCCAAGGCGTACCAAACCGCGACAATTAATGCCGCGCAGCCGACATAGAGCGCTCCAAACAGCCGCATTCCCGTCTAGAATCCTTCATCGCCGGTTCAGGATGGTTGCGGCATTTAGCATTCCGGCGGGCTTTGCTGGACAAAATCCGCGCCTTCCCGGCATGTGGCGATAGAAGTCGCGGCACGGCTGGGCTTCGTGCTAGGGTTGACCAACGTGTTGGTGCAGAAGCCGTATTGCTGACCTAATCGGCTTTTAGATGCGAGTGCGGGCGGGCGTTCTTACCGAAGTGACGATGCGTTTCGACAATCTCCGTACCGGTCTGTTGGTGTGCCTTGCCGGCGTGACGCTGGCTGCGGCGCCTGCGCTTGCCCAAAGCGGCGGCGCCAGACCCGCCGACCAGAAGACCGAGGCTCCCTCCAAGGAAAATACGGCCAAGGAAAGCCAGAAGAAGATCGACGAAATCGCCGAAGCCGGTCGTTCGCTTGCCGGTCCTGCCTCCAACCCCGAATGCGTCTGGCTGGGGCGGCGGGTCGTCGGCCTCCTTTGGCGCGACGATCTCGATACCGCCTTCCGTCATCTCGACCTTTATGACCGTTTCGGCTGCCCGGGCGGGCACATCCAGGCGACCTTCCGGTGCGTCGTCCGCCAGGGCAATATCGATCCCAAGGCGCCCGACACCCTCAATGGCCGGGTTCATGCCTGCTGGATCAATCCGGGCCTGACAGCGACCACGGCGGCGGCGACCCCCCAATCCGATCCAGCCCCGGCCGACGGAACGCCTGCCAAGTAACCCGTTAGATCCCAGATTATTTTTCGGTAATGCGCCGGGCGTGTCACGGATTTGCCATGCGTCCTACCTACTTGAGGACGCACCTGAACCCGCGCTATTTTGCACTGCCGCAAAGTGGTCGGTCGAGCCCAGGGGACGGGTTCGAGGTTTTCATCCCACGCCCCATTGAGTTGTGTGAGTTATGCGCGCCGTCGCTGCCGTGATCGCCCTTGTGGCGTGCGTGCATGCCGGTTTGTGGGCAATGACGCGGGAGCGCATCAACGCGCCGGCGTTCGACGGCCAACTCGCCAGCATTTCCTACGCTCCCTTCGCCGACAGCTCGCATCCGGATTCGGGAGATCGCGCGCAGGCCGCGCAAATCCGTTCTGATCTTCGTATTCTTTCCGCCTCCACCAAAGGCATCCGTACTTATTCCTCGACCGGCGGTGTCGAGCTCGTTCCGGCGATCGCCAATGAATTCAACCTGCGCGTCGCGATCGGCGCCTGGGTCGACAAGGACAAAGAACGCAACGAGCGTGAAATCCGCTCGGTGATCGATCTCGCCAAGAAGAATCCGAACATCAACGGCATCGTCGTCGGTAACGAAGTGATCTACCGCGGCGACCAGAAAGTTTCCGACCTCATCCAGATGATCCAGCGCGTCAAGCGCTCGACGAACCAGCCGGTCACGACCGGCGAAATCTGGCACGTCTGGATCGAGCACCCTGAACTGGCATCCGCCGTCGATTACATCGCGGCGCACATCTTGCCTTATTGGGAAGGCTTCTCCGAAGCGCAGGCGGTCGACCAGGCGATCCTGATCTACGACAAGCTGCGCGAAAATTTCCCCGGCAAGCGCATTGTCATCGCCGAATTCGGCTGGCCAAGTGCGGGCTATAATCTCAAGAACGCCAATCCCGGCCGCCTCGAGCAGGCCAAGGTGCTGCGCACCTTCGTCTCAAAGGCGGAATCCTACGGCATCGACTACAATATCGTCGAAGCGATCGATCAGCCCTGGAAGATTTTCGAAGGTGGCGTCGGCCCGTACTGGGGCATCTTCAACGCCAAGCGCGAAGCGAAATTCCCCTGGACCGGCCAGCTGACCGAGCCTGAGCATCTCAAGCTCGCCGGCCTTGCGCTGCTCCTCAGCATTCTCCTGTCTCTGCCGATCTTGGCGAAGCCCCGCACCAGCATTAGCCAGGTCGTCATGCTCGCGGCCGCCGCCAATCTCGCCGGCTACTGGTTCGCCACCGTATTCGGCTACTGGAAGATGCACTATTTCGTGCCCGGCGCCGCTTTCGCTCTCGGTCTGGGCGTCGTGCTGCTCATCCCGCTTGTCATCATCGCACTCGCCCGGCTTGAGGAAATCGCCACGATCGCGTTCGGCAAGACGCCGCTGCGGCTCATCAACGCGCCACCACTGGTGCCGGAGACTTACGCGCCGAAGGTTTCTATCCATGTGCCGGCCTATTTCGAGCCGCCGGACATGCTCAAGCAGACGCTCGATGCAATCGCGCGGCTGAACTATCCGAACTTCGAATGCATCGTCATTATCAACAATACGCCTGATCCGGCTTACTTCCAGCCGATCGAAGAACACTGCAAGGCGCTGGGCGAGCGCTTCAAGTTCCTTAACGCGCAGAAGATCGAAGGCTTCAAGGCGGGCGCGCTGCGGCTCGCGCTCGAACACACCGCGAGCGATGCCGAAATTATCGGCGTCCTCGACGCCGACTACGTTGTGACGCCGGACTGGCTGAAGGATCTCGTCCCCGCCTTCGCCGACAAGACCGTCGGTCTGGTGCAGGCGCCGCAGGATCACCGCGACGGTCAGCGCAGCCTGATGCACTACGCCATGAATGGCGAGTATTCAGGGTTCTTCGACATTGGCATGGTCCAGCGCAACGAATTCAACGCCATTATCGTGCACGGCACGATGTGCCTGGTGCGCCGTGAAGCGCTGCTCGGCGCCGGCGGCTGGTCGAGCGACACGATCTGTGAGGATACCGATCTCGGCCTCTCGATTCTCGAGCAGGGATGGCAGGCGCTCTACACCAACAAGCGCTACGGCTACGGCCTCCTGCCCGACAGCTTCGAGGCCTACAAGAAGCAGCGTCATCGCTGGGCCTATGGCGGTTTCCAGATCGTAAAGAAGCATTGGAAGCGCTTCCTGCCCGGCGGCAGCCGCCTCACCCGCGAGCAGAAGAAGGAATTCGCCCTGGGTTGGCTCAACTGGCTCGGCGCCGAGAGCCTCGGCGTCGTCGTCGCGCTGCTCAATATTCTCTGGATTCCTTTCGTCGCCTTCCTCGACATCGCCGTGCCGGACAAGATTCTGACGGTGCCGATCATCGCGACCTTCGCGGTTTCGGTCGCGCATTTCTTCACGCTCTATCGCATCCGCGTCCCGATCACGGCCGGCAACATGTTCGGCGCGGTATTTGCCGCGATGTCCGTACAATGGACGGTGGCCCGCGCGGTCGGCCACGGCCTCGTCAAAGATCACCTCGCCTTCGTGCGGACCTCGAAGGGCGGGATGCGCCGCGTCAGCGACTTCAAGGCGCTGTGGGAGGCCGTCATCGCCGGGCTGCTGATCCTCGGCGCGATCGTGCTCGTGCAAACCAACGTCAAGGAAATCCGCGAAATCAATATCTTCGCGCTGGTGCTGCTGGTCCAGAGCGTGCCGTTCCTCGCCGCCGTCGCCCTCGCCGTTGTCGAGCGCACCCGGCTCAACGAATTCGGCTACTGGCGCGAGCTCGAAGGCCGCGCCGCGGCATATCTGCCGATCCTGCGGCCCCAGGTTGCCAATGTCGCCAATGCCAGCGCGAGCGTGCAGCCGACGCCGCCGGTCGTCACCAAGCAGCCCGAGCTGACGCCCTAAGCCTGTTCAGCTTTTCGGGCTGAGCGACGTTTCCACCAGCCGCACCCAGTACGACGTCCCGAACGGGATCACGTCGTCATTGAAGTTGTATTTTGGGTGGTGCAGGCCCGCGCTGTTCTCGCCGTTGCCGATCCAGATAAAGGCGCCGGGCTTTTCCTGCAGCATGTAGGAGAAATCCTCCGCTCCCATCATCGGCGGCAGGTTCGGATCGACCTTGTCACTGCCGGCGATCTCCTTGGCGACGCCGCGCGCAAATTCCGTCTGATCGGGATGGTTCGACAACACCGGATAACCGCGCTTGTAGGTCAGCTTTGCGGTGGCGCCATGCGCCGCCGCCACGCCCTGCACAACCTCGCCGAGGCGCTTCTCGAGCAGGTCGCGCACCGCCGGCTCGAAGCTGCGCGCTGTGCCGCGAAGCTGCACCGACTGCGGAATGACATTGTCTGCATTGCCGGCCTGGAACATGCAGATTGAAACGACGCCGGCTTTCACCGGGTCGACATTGCGCGCCACGATCCCCTGGAGATTCGTGATGATCTGCGCGCCAACCAGCACCGGATCGATACCGAGATGCGGACGCGCCGCATGCGCGCCCTTGCCCTCGATGTCGATCGTCAACGTATCCTGCGCGGCCATCATCGGGCCGGGTCGGATGCCGAATTGGCCGACCGGCATGCCCGGATAATTGTGCATGCCGTAGAACTCGTCGATCTTGAAGCGGTCGAGCAAACCGTCGTCGAGCATCGCCTTGGCTCCGGCGCCGCCCTCCTCGGCCGGCTGAAAAATGACGACCGCAGTGCCGTCGAAGTTCCGCGTCTCGGCGAGGTAGCGCGCGGCGCCGAGCAGCATCGCCGTGTGCCCGTCATGGCCGCAGGCGTGCATCTTGCCCGGGATCGTCGACTTGTATGAAAGGCCGGTCGCCTCCTCGATCGGCAACGCGTCCATGTCGGCGCGCAGACCAATGGTGCGGCCGCCTTTGCCCCGCTTGCCGCGGATCACGCCAACGACGCCGGTGCGGCCGATCCCCGTCACGACCTCGTCGCAGCCAAACGCCTTCAATTTTTCCGCAACGCTCGCGGCGGTGCGGTGCACCTCATAGAGGATCTCGGGGTGCTGATGGAGATCCCGCCGCCAGGCGGTGATGTCTTCGTGCAGGTCGGCGACGCGATTGACGATTGGCATTGTGACCTCAAGCCTGTTCGGCGCAGTGTAGCAAATCAACACTCCCGCGCGAGGCCAACAATATGGCGAATGCGCCTATTGACCGGGCATCGGGGTGCCCGTAGACAGCCGCAACCGTCGCGCGACCTCGAAATGCGGAGCCGGTTTTCGGTCAAAGGTCGCGCGAAATGCAACGGCGAGCGCGTAGCTCAGGCGGTAGAGCAACTGACTTTTAATCAGTAGGTCATGGGTTCGAGTCCCATCGCGCTCACCACTTCCAGACAGCCTCTGCAGCGTCCAAAAAAAACAAAGAAGCCGCCTTTGCGAGGCGGCTTCTCCAGAGAAAATCTTTGAAGCTTAATGCCCGGTCCCGGGCTTGGTGGTCTTGGGCGCCTTGCCGTCTTCGACACGGCCTTCGTTACGCAAGTTGCGACCTTCTTGCGCCTTCTGCTGACTCTCGGGGGATTTGCCGTGCTCGTAGGCTTCCTCCTTCACGAAGCCAGCGGCTTCCTTCATCTGACCCTTAACACTCATGGCGTTCTCCTGTTCGAAATGTCTTGCCGAAATAACCCGGCGGTGTGGGCTTTGGTTCCGAACTGCGAAACATCAGGCATTCCGGCGAGATCGCAGGACGCAATGTCGTCATTGAAGATTCACGTAATGGTCTTTGCGGTGCCATCTTCGGGCAGCACAAGCGGGGCGTCGTTCGCAAAGGAGGACACGCCATGTGGCTGCAAACCCACCGCGACCGCCCTTCCGGCTTTACATCCTGCACTGCTTCGCTGCGGCATTGCCCTTATTGCGGCGACCGGCTGGTCGCGCCCGTGACTTCGGAATTTGTCGACGGGATGGAAATCCGCCATCATTGGGAATGCGAAGCTTGCGGGCGCACCGCGCATATTTCGCTCGAACTTCGGCACTGACAGCCGGGAATAGTGGCGCGTCTTCGGGGTTTGCGTTTTGAGGCTGCGTTGCAGCCCGCCCACGGGAGGTTACCCAATGTCCATCCGCATCACTTTGTCTGTTATCGCTTGTGCAACTGCGCTCGCGGCCGCCCCGGCCCTCGCGCAGACCGTCAATCTCAAAGCCAGCCTGAGCGGCGCCGAAGAAGTCCCGCCGACCAATACCAAAGGCGCGGGCTCTGTTACCGCCACTTACGACCAGTCCTCGAAACGCCTTACCTGGAAGGGCGATTACAAAGACCTCACCGGCCCTGCGACCGCGGCGCATTTCCATGCGGCCGAGAAGGGCAAGAACGGCGGCGTCGCCGTTCCGATCGCGCCGAATGCTTCGCCGTTTGAAGGATCGGCCACGCTTACCGCCGAGCAGGAAGCCGATCTGCTGGCCGGTCGCTGGTACGTCAATGTTCACACCAATGAAAACAAGGCGGGCGAAATTCGCGGTCAGTTGAGCCGCTAACAGCTACGCCAAAAACACAGACCCGCCGGTCGTGCGACCGGCGGGTTTTTTATTGCGCACGGCCGCGCCACGATTCTAGTGTGCAGCCGAAGGCATTCGTATGGCGCGTGGCAACGGCTCTCCACCTTTTATAGTCGCTGGCGGCGGTATCGGCGGTCTCGCGGCCGCCTATTCGATCGCGCACAAAGGTTTTCCGGTGCGCGTCCTCGAGCAATCGGCCGAATTCAAGGAGGTAGGCGCCGGCATCCAGCTCGGCCCGAACATTTTCCGCGTTCTCGAGCGGATCGGGCTCAAACAACAGATCCTGGCAGACGCCCATCAGCCGACCCAGCTTGAGATGCGCGACGCACTCACCGGCAACGTCATCACGGCGATGCCGCTCGGCGAGCGCGCGCTGAAGCGTTTCGGGCAGCCTTATGCCGTGACGCATCGCGCCGACATTCATGGCGTGTTTCTCAAGTCCTGTCAGGGCAGCAATCTCGTTACGCTGGAAAACAATCGCCACGTCGATTCATACGAGGACCATGGCGATCATATTTCAGTCTCGCTCGCAGATGGCGAGCGCATCGAAGGCCGCGCTTTGATCGGCTGCGACGGCATGTGGTCGCAGATCCGCGATCGTATCGTCGGCGACGGCAAGCCGCGCATTTCCGGCCACATCGCTTATCGCGCAGTGCTTCGCCGCGATCAGGTGCCGGATGATCTATGGCGGCCCGACATGGTCGTGCATGTCGGGCCTCGTACCCACTTCGTGCACTATCCATTACGCCGCGGCGAATTGTTCAACCTCGTCGCTGTCTTCCATTCCGACCATTACGAGGAAGGCTGGAACGCCGAAGGCGCGAAAGACGTGCTGTGGCAACATTTCAAGATGCAGACGCCCCAGGTCACGCGGCTCCTCGAGCGCATCGAAACCTGGCGCATGTGGGTTCTGTGCGACCGGGAGCCGGTCAAGAATTGGACGAAGAACCGCGTCGTGCTGCTCGGCGACGCCGCGCACCCGATGCTGCAATATCTCGCGCAAGGCGCCTGCATGGCGACGGAAGACGCCGTCATCCTCTCCGAAGAAATCGAGAAGAACCCTGACGACCTGCCCGCAGCCTTCCTCGCTTACAACAAGGCGCGTTATCTGCGCACCGCGCGGGTGCAGATCATGGCGCGCGTTTATGGCGAGTTCTTTCACGCGCGGGGACCGGCGGCCGAGCTGCGCGATCAGATGCTCGGCGCCCGCACCGTCGAGCAAAGCTATGACTCGATCGCCTGGCTCTACGGCGGGCCGTAACTTTCACGACGCTTTGGGAAGAGCCGCCCAGGCCTCGCGCGGATTGGCGGCGGGCGCGTCGAGCGGCGCGGTCCAAGCGTCGTAGCCATAGAGCCAGCTCGTATCGCCACCCGCTTCCTTCATCCATGTATTGGCGCTGGAGATCGCCTGCACCAGCGATGTGCGCGGCTTGCGGTGCTTCTCATAGCGGCGGAATGCGCCTTCGATGTCGTCGCCTTGCACTTCACTGAGACAGCGTGCCAGCACCGCGGCATCTTCGATGGACGTTGCCGCGCCTTGCGCCATATACGGCGTCATCGGATGCGCGGCATCGCCCAACAGCACGACGCGGCCGTTGCTCCAGACCGGCAATGGCTCGCGTTCCAAAATCGCCCATTTGTGGCAATCGGGACAGGCATTGAGCACATCGGCGACGTCCGCGTGGAAGCCTTCATAGGCCGCGCGCAATTCGCGCACGTCGCCTTTTGCCGACCAGGATTCCTTCGTCAGCCAGTCTGCCGGCTCCGGCACGCTGGTGACGAAGTAAATCTCGCTCTTCTGCTTGTTGGTGTAATAAATGACGATATGCCGGTCGATGCCCCACCATTTGGTGCGGGAATTGCCGATGTCCCGGCCGATGCGTGATGCGTCGAACACCGCGCGATAGGCGATGCGGCCGCGATGGATCGGCGCGTCGGGCCCGACGATGATGTCGCGCACGATCGAATGCACGCCATCGGCGCCGACCACAGCATCAGCGACGGCCTTCGATCCATCCTCGAACGAAAGAGTCGCCGGCCCGGCTTCCTGCTCCAGGCCAACAAGCTTCTTGCCGAGGTGGATGATGTCGCGCGGCACCGCGGACAGCAGCGCGTCATGCAGATCGGCGCGATGCATACAGAAATAAGGCGCGTTGTAGAGGCTTTCCGGCATCGGCAGCTCGCGCGTGACTTCTCCGGTGTCCCAGACGCGGTTGAGATGCGAATATGGCGCGAACGCGGTCTTCTTCAGTCTGTCCTCGATACCGATGCCGCGCAGGACCTTCATCGAGTTCGGCATCATCTGAATGCCGGCGCCGATCCGGCCGAACTTGGCCGCTTGCTCGTAAACGGAGACCTTAAACCCGGCGCGCAAGAGCGTCGCCGCCGCGGCAAGCCCGCCCATCCCGGCGCCGACAATCGCGATCGAAAGTTTGTTCTGAGCCATCACCACCAACGCAGCCGCATCACTTCCGTTCGATGCCGGCTTTGTCGATCACGACGTTCCACTTCTTGATGTCGTCCTGCAGCCGCTTCATCAGCTCTTCGCTCGAGCTCGACTTTGCCTCGACACCCACTTTGGCGAAAGCCTGCTTGACCTCATCGGTTGCGAGGATCTCCTTGACGGCGTTGCGAACCGTGTCGAGCGCTTCCTTCGGCGTCCCTTTCGGCGCGCCGATCGCATTCCACGACGTCACCTCATAGCCTGGCACGCCGCTTTCGGCGACGGTCGGAGTGTCTTTGTTGAGCGGCGAACGCTTGGGCGAGGAGCTCGCGAGGATTTTCAGATCGCCGGAATCGACCTGCCCGCGCACGGCCGGCGGAAAATCGACAAGCAATTGCACGTCTTCGCGGATCGTCGACACGACGAGATCTGGTGAGTTCTTGAACGGCACGATCGTGACCTTGAGATCGGCCGTGAGCCGGAACAGCTCGGCGCCGAGATTTTGCGTGCTGCCGACGATGATCGTGCCGATATTAAGCTTGCCCGGATTGGCGCGGGCATCCTTCAGAAAATCCTCGAGCGTCTTGTATTTCGACTTCGCGCCGGTGACGAATACCAGATCGAACTCGCCGATGGTCGAGATCAGCTCGAAATCCTTGACCGGGTCAAACGGCAGGCTCTTGAACGTCGCGACCGATATGGCCGTGCCATTCGTGACCAGACCCAGCGTGTAGCCGTCCGGCGGTGCGCCCGTGACGGCTTTCGCCGCGGCAATACCGCCCGGCCCCGGCTGGTTTTCAACGACAACGCGCTGCCCCAGTTTGTCGCCGAGTTTTTCGGCGAGGATGCGCGCCGTCACATCCGCGACGCCGCCGGGACCAAACGGGAGGATCAGCTTGATCGGCCGCTCCGGCCATTTCGCCTGTGCCGGCGCTGTAAGCGCCGCCGCTAGGACCAGCGCAGCAACGAGCGACCAAATGCGTTTGGTCATGCGATCCTCCAAAAATTCTTGTTATGAGCCGAAACCATAAAGCCTGGCCGGATTATCGACCAGCAGGCGCTGTTGCGCCACCGCGGTTGGCGCGATTTTCGGAATGAGATCGACGAGATCGGCCTCATCCGCGACGTGGGTGGCGTTGGGATGGGGAAAGTCCGTGCCCCACAAAACTTTGTCCGGAATAGCGTCGATAATGGCGCGCGCAATCGGTACGGCCTCGGCATAAGGCGGCAATGAAATCCGCTCCGCGCCGCACACTTTGATCCAGCAGTTTTCGACCCGCGAAAGCTCCAGCAGCGCTTTGAAGGCGGGTTGCTCGGTGCCGCCCTTGCCCGGCACGCGGCCCATATGATCGATCACAAAGGGCAGCGGCAGCGCCTTCAACATGCCGGACAGCGGCACGATGTCCGGCGCGTCGAGATGCAGCACGACATGCCAGCCGCGGTCCTTGACGCGGTCGATCACGCGGTTGAACGCCGCCATGTCGGGCGCGCCCCCGAGATGCTTGACGAAATTGAAGCGCACGCCGCGCACGCCACCATCGTGCAATCTGTCGTAATCGCCATCGCGCAGACCGTCGTCGCCGATCGAAACACCGCGAAAGTTCTTCGGATCGCACGCGATCGCGTCGAGCATCGCGGAATTGTCATGGCCGTGGCAGCTCGCCTGCACGATCACGACGCGGGATACGCCGAGATGCCGATGCAAAGCCGCGAGGTCCTCCTTCGGGGCGTCTTCCGGCGTGTATTTACGGTTCGGCGCATAAGGAAATTTGGCTGCCGGCCCGAAGACATGGCAGTGCGCATCCGTCGCCTTCGGCGGCAGCTTGAATTGCGGTTTGCGGCGGTTCGACAAATCGAGCGTCACGCGGTTTCTCCCTTGGCCCAGCCCGCTTTCACGCCTGCGCAATAATCCTCGAAGGTGCCGCGCGCGATGGCGTCGCGCATACCGTCCATCAAGGACTGGTAATACGCGAGATTGATGGCTGACAGGAGCGACGCACCGAGCATTTCGTTGGCCTTCGTTAGATGGTGCAGATAGGCGCGCGAATAAGTTCGGGTCGGCGCG
>JAFBAG010000247.1 GCA_019247925.1 Pseudolabrys sp. | reverse complement strand
CGGCGGCGAGATCAGGCCGACGCCGGGGGTCGAGTGGCGCACCTTGGCGATGGTCGCGTCGACCTTGTGGCCGGGCAGTTGCCCGCCTTCGCCGGGCTTTGCGCCCTGCGCCATCTTGATCTGCATCATGTCGGAGTTGACGAGATACTCCGCCGTGACGCCGAAACGGCCCGAGGCGACCTGCTTGATCGCCGAGCGCATGGAATCGCCGTTCGGCAGCGGCTTGAAGCGATCGCTCTCCTCGCCGCCTTCGCCGGTGTTCGACTTGCCGCCGATCCGGTTCATCGCGATGGCGAGCGTGGTGTGTGCCTCGCGCGATATCGAGCCGAACGACATGGCACCGGTCGAGAAGCGGCGCACGATTGCCTTGGCCGGCTCGACCTCCTCGATCGGCACGGGTTTGCGGCCGTCTTGATCGGCGCTCTTGATGCGGAACAGGCCCCGCATCGTCAGCAGCGTCTCGTTCTGCTCGTTGATGGCTTTGGCGAAGTTGCGGTAACGGTCCTGCGAATTGCCGCGCACCGCGTGCTGAAGGTCGGACACCGTGCCCGCGGTCCAGACGTGATCCTCGCCGCGCACGCGCACCGCGTAATCGCCGCCGACATCGAGCATGTCGCGGTAGATCGGCATATCGGCGAAGGCCTGGCGATGCCGCCGCACGGTTTCCTCGGCGATTTCCGAGAGCGACACGCCTTCGATGCGTGTATGGGTGCCGGTGAAATACTTGTCGACGAATTCCTGCTTGAGGCCGACCGCGTCGAAGATCTGCGCGCCGCAATAGGACTGGTAGGTCGAGATGCCCATCTTGGACATCACCTTGAGCAATCCCTTGTCGATCGCCTTGATGTATTTTTTGACGATTTCATAATCGTCGGCGGCCTTGCCGGGCAGATCGTTCTTCGCCGCGATCAAGGTCTCAAAGGCGAGATAGGGGTTGATGGCTTCCGCGCCGTAGCCGGCAAGACATGCGAAGTGATGCACTTCGCGCGGCTCGCCGCTCTCCAGCACCAGGCCGACGGACGTGCGCAGCCCGCAACGGATCAGGTGGTGATGCACCGCCGCGCAGGCGAGCAGCGCCGGGATCGGGATGCGCTCCGCCGAAACCTTGCGGTCCGACAGGATGATGATGTTGACGCCGGCACGAACATGGTCCTCGGCCTGCGCGCAAAGCTGATCGAGCGCCCAGCCCATGCCCGCGGCGCCGTGATCGGCCGGGAAGGTGATGTCGAGCGTCACCGACTTGAAGTGGTCGCCGCTCATCTTCTCGATCTCGCGGATCTTCTCGAGGTCGGCGTTGGTGAGGATCGGCTGGCGGACTTCGAGGCGCTTGCTCCGTGACATGCCTTCGAGGTCGAGCAAATTCGGACGCGGCCCGATGATCGACACGAGGCTCATGACGATTTCCTCGCGGATCGGATCGATCGGCGGGTTCGTCACCTGCGCGAAGTTCTGCTTGAAGTAGGTGAACAGCGACTTCGGCTTGTCGGACAGCGCCGAGATCGGTGTGTCATTGCCCATGGAGCCGATGGCTTCCTCGCCGGTCGAGGCCATCGGCGCCATCAGGATTTTCAGGTCTTCTTGCGTGTAACCGAAGGCCTGCTGACGATCGAGCAAAGCGAGGTTGGAGATCGGCGCAGTCGAGGCCGATTCCGGCAGCTCTTCAAGCACGATCTGGGTGCGCTCCAGCCACTCCTTGTACGGGTGGCTGCCGGCGAGCGTCGCCTTCAATTCCTCATCGGGGATGAGCCGGCCTTCGTCGAGGTCGACCAGCAGCATCTTCCCGGGCTGGAGCCGCCACTTGCGCACGATGTTTTTCTCAGGGATCGGCAGCACGCCCATTTCCGAGGCCATGACGATGCGGCCGTCATCGGTGAGGAAATAGCGCGCCGGGCGCAGCCCATTGCGGTCGAGCGTGGCGCCGATCTGACGGCCGTTCGTAAAGGCGATCGCGGCCGGGCCGTCCCACGGCTCCATCAGCGCGGCGTTGTATTCGTAGAAAGCGCGCCGCTTCTCATCCATCAGCGGGTTGCCGGCCCACGCTTCCGGAATCATCATCATCATCGCGTGCGCGAGCGAGTAGCCGCCCTGCACCAGGAATTCGAGCGCGTTGTCGAAGCAGGCGGTGTCGGACTGGCCTTCGTAGGAGATCGGCCACAGCCGGTTGATGTCGGTGCCGAACAAAGGCGACGACACCGAGGCCTGGCGCGCCGCCATCCAGTTCACGTTGCCGCGCAGCGTGTTGATCTCGCCGTTATGCGCGATCATCCGGTAAGGATGCGCAAGCGACCAGGTTGGGAAGGTGTTGGTCGAGAAGCGCTGGTGCACGAGCGCGATCGCGCTCTCGAAATCCGGATCGTGCAGGTCCGGGTAATAGCTGCCGAGCTGGTCGGCGAGGAACATGCCCTTGTAGATGACGGTGCGGCACGAGATCGACACCGGGTAATAGCCCGACGTGCGCCGCTCGCGGCGCTTGTAGATCGCGTTCGAGATCGACTTGCGCAGGATGTAAAGCCGGCGCTCGAACTCGTTTTCGCTGATCTTCTTCTTGCCTTTGCCGATGAAGACCTGGAGATGATAGGGCTCGGTCGGCAGCACCGACTTGCCGAGCGATGAATTGTCGGTGGGCACCTGGCGCCAGCCAAGCAGTGTGAGGCCGTCGCGGTTGATCAGGTCGGCGTAGATGTCGCGGATGATCTCGCGCCACTCGGGGTCCTGCGGCATGAACAGATAGCCGACCGCGTATTCGCCCGGCTTGGGCAGTGCGAAGCCGAGTTCGCTCGTCTTCTTGACGAAAAACTTGTGCGGGATCTGGACGAGAATACCGGCGCCGTCGCCCATGCGCGGATCGGCGCCGACCGCGCCGCGGTGCTCGAGGTTGCAGAGGATCTGCAAACCGTCGGAGACGATCTTGTGCGACTTGCGGCCCTTGAGATCGGCGATGAAGCCGACGCCGCAGGAATCTTTATCGAGGCTTGGATCGTAAAGCCCGAAGCCCTCCGGCACGCCCGGGTCGGCGCTGTCGCGGTAATCCAAACGGGCGTCGCGCCCCTGCATTGCAGGAGCGACGAACTGACCGTCTCGCGTCGCCCGCTTCGTCATCGTTTACCCTTCGCCTCGCGGCGTACCTTCAGCCTCTGCGGCGACCGCTCGTCACCGCAGTCCGAGTCCCTATCGAACCGGTAGAAGGCAGCCTTGCCGGTTGCGCCGCGGCCGGCTGCTCGTTGCGTGGCGCTCGGTCGCCGCGCAAATTAGGACAGCAATGCTGTCCTTTAGGAACATGACAAATTTTGCCCGTGCTTACAAGCTTGGTCCACGTCCAATTGGCCGGCTGTGAAGTTTTGTTGCGCGCGGGAGCGGAACTGCCGTTTACCGATTTAGCGTGAATACGGGAAAAGCCCGCGCCCGCGCCCGCTTTCGCTAAGAACTACAAAAGTTTGAAGCGAATGCGGAGTTTTTCATGTCCGACGCAGCCCAGGCGCGGCAGCACGCCGACGCCCTTGCCGCGATCCAGAGCCTGACCGAGCGGCTAGCGAGCCTCACCCCACAGCCGGCTGCGGCGCAGCCGATGCAGATCGCGCGGCCGTCACCCGCCGTTGCCGCAGCGCTGGCGCGCAGCACGACCGCAGCGGCGAAGATCGCTAAATCCCATCCGGTGGCCCATTCGGTCGCCGGGCGCGCCCGCACCTGGCGCCGCCGTTCGCTGCCCGTCCTCGTGGTCGACGGCTTCATCTCCGCCTGCGCGACCATTCCCTATTCGGTCGTGGCGCTCGCGCTGCGCGTCCTGATGGCGCAGCTGTTCTTCATCGCCGGCCAGACCATGATCAGCGGCCCGCGTATCCCGATCGAATTCCAGGATTTGTTTCGAACCTCGTTGGTACTGCCCTTCGAAGTGCGCGCGTCCACTTTCGATATGTTCATGACGCAATATGCGGCGCTGCCGCTTCCGCCCGTGGTTGCCGCCTACATGGCGAGCTACGCGGCTTTCGTGCTGCCAGTGCTGCTCGTCCTGGGTCTGGCGACGCGCGCCGCCGCGATTGGGCTCCTGGTCATGACCGCGATGATCTATCTGGTGATGCCGTCGGCGTTGCTGACCGCATTGATCTTCTGGGCGGCGATCCTGCTGGTCTTGATCAGCCAGGGTCCCGGCGTGTTCTCGCTCGATCATGTGATCGCAAAGCTGATGCGGCACTGACGCCGCGGCACCGGCTGGGGGGCTGGCTTCCTTGAAAACCACGATCGTCTTCGCTGCGGTGGCCGCGCTCGGCGCGACCATGATGCTGCCGGCCCACGGCGAACCGCCGCTCGAGGCGCGGAAGAGCTGGAATGCGCGCGCCGGTCACACAGGCTCTGCCGTCGCGCGGCGTGGGGAAGAAACGCGCGTCGTTCTCGATGCCCAATACGCAGACATTATCAACGTCGAGCCCGCGCGGGCTCAGGACTATCGCAGCGTTTACGTGCCCAATTTCGGCAGCGGCCCGCGCATCATTCATGTTCAGCCCTATCGGGCCCGCGCTTCGGTACCGCCCGATGAGCCGCTCGAAGAAGACGTCCATTCCGACATTGAAACCGAATTGCCGGTGCCACGGCGCGTCGAACAACCGGCGCCGCGTCGCGAAGCGCGGCCGCCCCGCGAGGCCAAGCCGCGCTGGAGCAAGGAGCGTTTCAAGCAGAGCGCATTGCCGCCCCGCCGCGAGCCGGCGCTGCCGCGCGACCTCGGCGTGATGCCGCCCCAGCCAATGCCGATCCCGCCCGCCGACGCGCTCGAGCAAGTGCCGGCGGAAGAAACCCAGGACGTCGCGCCGAAGCGCAATGTCTTGAGCGTGCCGCCTTTGGCGGCCGAAGGCCCATCGCCCATCAAGCCGACGCCACGCTGGCGTACCGGCGAGCGTCAGGAAACGGCCGAAGAACCGGCCGTCGCGCCGGCCGAGATCGAAAAAATTTCCGAGCCGGCGGCCGGCATTCCCGCCAATGTGCCGCTGCCGCCGGTGTTGATGTTGCCGCCGACCAGCGAACTGCTGCCGCCGGAATAAGGCGTCCAAAATAAAAGCGCCCCGGGGCATCCGGGGCGCTTTCACTTGGAGATCCGGTCGGAAAGTTAGGCCGCTTTCGCGTCCACGACCTTCACATTGGCGGTCTTGCCGGCGCCGATCGGAATTTGGCGGGGCTTCTTCGCCTCGGGGATCTCGCGCACGAGGTCGACGTGCAGCAGCCCATTCTCGAGGCCCGCGCCCTTGACCGTCACATGATCGGCGAGCTGGAAGACGCGCTCGAAGGCGCGCGCCGCGATGCCCTGATAGAGCACCTCGTTATCGGCTTTGTCTTCCTTGGTCTGCTTCTCACCTTTGATGGTCAGGGTGTTTTCCTTCGCCTCGATCGAGAGCTCGGTTTCGCCGAAGCCGGCCACCGCGACAGTGATGCGGTAGTCGTTCTCGCCGGTGCGCTCGATATTGTAGGGCGGGTAGCCCGGGGCGGCGTCGAAGCCGGTGCCGAGCATATCGAACAGCCGGTCGAAGCCGACGGTCGAACGATAAAGCGGGGTCAGATCGAAAGTTCGCATTGCATATCCTCCTGTTGAGCGACATGCGGGATGTTGGTCCGCCATAGGGCCGGACCGCGTTTCCCGTGCGCAGCCGGATGGCCTGCGCAGGCCTCATATGGGATGGGTTTGTCAACGCGCAAGCCTATAAGAATCAATGACTTAGGCCGACCCAAGGGCAATTGAGCGCGGAGCGTCCCCTGCTATAAGGCGCGCTCCTTACGAGTTCTTCTCATGCAACTTGTCTCTATCCCCGCCAACCCCGTGCCCGACGGCGCCGTGGTCGGCGCCTTCAAGGCGGGCGACGGCGTCGGGTTGCGCTATGCGCGCTGGGCGCCGCCGCCGGGGCGCAAAGGCACGGTCTGCATTTTTCAGGGGCGCGCCGAGTTCATCGAGAAATATTTCGAGACGGTGCGCGATCTGCAGGCGCGCGGCTTCGCGGTCGCCACGCTCGATTGGCGGGGCCAGGGCTTGTCGGACCGCGCCCTCACCGACAAGCGCAAGGGTCACGTCAAGGACTTCTACGAATATGGGCTCGATCTCGACGCCTTCATGGAACAGGTCGTTCTGCCTGACTGCCCGCCGCCGCTTTTCGCGCTGGGGCATTCGATGGGCGGCGCCATCGTCTTGCGCGCCTGCCATGACGGGCGCCGCTGGTTCGACCGCGTCGTGCTGTCCGCCCCGCTCATCGGCCTGCCGAAGAACAAGCTCACGGGCGTCGCCGGCACGACGTTGACGCTTATGAAATTGATCGGCCGCGGCAACGCATACGTGCCGAGCGCCGACAGCTTCGTGATCGGCCGGGATAAATTCATCGGCAATGTCCTGACCTCCGACCCCGTGCGGTTTGCGCGCACGGTCGCGGTCATGGAAGCCGAACCGCAATTGGTGATCGGCGCGCCGACGATGAATTGGGCCAATGCCGCATGGCGCGCGATGAATGAACTCGCCTCGCCGGCCTTCGCCGGCTCGTTACGGCAGCCGATCCTGATGGTCGCGGCCGGTCATGATGAAGTGGTTTCGACCCCGGCGATCGAGACATTTGCGCGATATTTGCTGGCGGGATCGCATGTCATCGTACCCGGAGCGCGCCACGAATTGCTGCAGGAACAGGACCAGTATCGCAATCAGTTCTGGGCCGCCTTCGACGCCTTCGTGCCAGGTACTCCGCTTTATTGAGTACTCCGCTTTACTGAGCACGCCGCTTTACTGATTAAGTGCCCTTGAGCATCGCCAGCGCGGCGTCATGGACGCGCTTGTCGCCGGCGGCGATGACGCGGCCGCCAGCCTGCGCCGGGCCGTTTTCCCAACTCGTGACGATGCCGCCCGCGCCGGTGATGATCGGAATAAGCGGCAGGATGTCATAGGGCTTGAGCTCTGTTTCGATCACAAGATCGATTTGTCCGGCGGCGAGCATGCAATAGGCGTAGCAGTCGCCGCCATAGCGCGAGAGCTTCACCTTCTTTTCTACCGCGGTGAAGGTCGCGCCGTCCTTCTCGTTCATGAGGAGCGGGCTGGTCGTGACGAGATGCGCGTCGGACAGCGCCGCGCATTTGCGCACCCGCAAGTCACGCGCGCCAGCCGGGCCGCGATAGCGCGCGGCGCCGCCATCACCGGAAAATTTTTCCCGCATGAAGGGCTGGTGCATCAGGCCGAACACGGGTTCGCCGAAGCGCGTGAGCGCGATCAACGTGCCCCAGGTAGGCATGCCGTTGATGAAGGATTTGGTACCGTCGATTGGGTCGAGCACCCAGACATATTCGGCATCGGCGCGTTCGCTGCCGTATTCCTCGCCGATAATTCCGTGCTCGGGGAAATTTTTGCGGATCAGCGCCCGCATCGCATTTTCGGCCGCGCGGTCGGCGGCGGTTACCGGATCGAATGCGCCCGGCTGTTTGCTTTCCACGGATAGTGAAGTGCGAAAGAACGGCAGGATCGTCTCGCCGGACGCCGCGGCGAGCTCATCCACAAAGGCGGCGAAATCGATCGCGGTCATCACTTGTCACGCAGGGATTGCAGCGTCGGGCTTCGGCTCTTCCGGGTAACGAACTAACTCCGCTTGAGCAACCGGAGGGCAAGCTATGCCGCGTTGCGGTGCAATCTGGCTAAAATCTACTCTCCCGCCGAAAAGACCCTTCATTCCCATTAGTTAGCTATGCAAAATCGCATGGAAAAACGGCCTTTCGACCTTGCCTTCGCTGCATCGCAATCTATATTGCTGCAATGCGGTAACGAGAGTTGCCGTTGCCCTCCAAGGTTCTTGGACTTGGGCGTTTCCTCCCTAGACTTAGGCCGCTTGCCTCGTGCAAGCGGCCTTTTTTCTTGTCCTGAGCGTTGAGCGCAGCCTATTCGGCGGCGGCGCGATAAGGCCGCAACTCTTCCAGCGGAATTTCGCCGAGCTTGACCGCCAGGATTTCGAGGTCGGCCGCCAGGGCCTTGAAGCCCGGCGTGCGGTCGAAGCGCCGCTCGTCCATGTAAAGCGCGCGATTGATCTCGAGCTGAACCGCGTGCAGTCCGGCGGCGGGATTGCCGTAATGTTCGGTGATGAAGCCGCCGGCATAAGGCTTGTTGCGGCTCACACTGTAGCCGCAGGCGCGCAAGGTTTTCTCGACGACATCGGTGACGAGCGCGGTGCAGCTCGTTCCGTAACGGTCGCCGAGCACGAATTGTGGGCGCGTGCGATCGTCCTTGCCGCCGGTCGATGACGGCATGGAATGGCAGTCGACCAGCACCGCAGCCCCGTAATTCCGGTGCATTTTGGTGAACAGCCGGCGCAGCGCGCGGTGATAGGGCTTGTAGAGGCTCTCGATCCGGCGCAACGCGTCGTCCACTGGAATGCGCTGGTCGTAAATCTCCTGCGCATCGCCGACTACGCGCGCCACGGTGCCGAGCCCGCCCGCGACTCGCATCGAGCGCGTATTGGCGAAGGAGGGGAGGCGGCCCTCGAACATGCGCGGATCGAGTTCGTAAGGCTCGCG
>JAFBAG010000240.1 GCA_019247925.1 Pseudolabrys sp. | reverse complement strand
CTCCTGCGCCTCCGAGCCGCCGGCTGCGTGGACATGCCGGCCATCGGCGCAAGCGAACGGGCCGGCAAAGCCCTGATCCTGCAGGCTCTTGATGATGTCCACGAAGAGCGCGTCGATTTGCGCCGCCGGCAAAGGTGACGAGCCCGCGCGCGCCTTGGCGCCCAGCGGGTCATAACCAAATCGGATTTGCGTGTCCGGCGGTTTGATCTTGCGCGCCATGATCTCGGCGGCGAGTGCTTGCCCAGCGTCCTTGTGTTGCGCCGCGAGTTCGAGCTCGATCGGGGCGCCTTCGAGATAGACGCCCTCCAGCACCCGTCCGATCGTCGCCCGAGCGTCGTCCAGGCCATAGCCATAGGCGCCGGCGCTGCCGCCAAAAACCAGCGTAAGCCCGGTGGCGCCATTCTCCAGGTCGTCGAGCGCCTGCTTGTTGGCTTGCGAGGGATCGGGATGATCGACCCGCGCCATGACTTGCCACGGCTGCGCGCCGCGCCCGGTCACGGGCTTGGCGTCCTTCGCCACGGGGTAAAGCGGCTCGACCCGGATGCCGTCGTAGGTCTTGCTTACCAGCCGCTTTTCGAAATCCGCCCCCTTGAGCGCGGCATCGACAAGGCGGCGCCACTGCGCGAGATCGGCGCGGGCAAATTCGGCGGCGAGGGGGAATTGCTTGTCAGTCATCAACGGCTTTCACGGCCAAATTGCCATGATCATCAGGCCGCGCCAACCGGCGGCAGCCGTTCAATGCCGGCCGTGTCGATCCGGTCGACAGCGTCGCGGATACGGCGACCCGCGATCACCCGTTCGGCGGCAATTTCCGCCAGCGGCACCAGCACAAAGCCGCGCTCGAACAGACGCGGATGCGGGATGGCGAGGTCCGGTTCGTTCACGGTGATGTCGTCATAAGCCAGAACGTCGATGTCCGCGGTGCGCGGGCCATTGCGCTTTTCTCCGGCGCGGTCGCGACCTAGGCGGAGTTCGACCGCCTGCGCGCGTTCCAGGAGCTGGCGCGGTGTGAGCTCGGTTTCGACCTTGATGCAGAGATTAGTGAAAGCCGGCTGGTATTTCATGCCCCAGGGCGGCGTGCGGTAGTCGGACGAGCGCGCCATCAGCTTCACCTCTTCGCCGTCGCATAAGAGATCGATCGCGCGCGCGAGAATGGCGCGGCTGTCGCCGATATTCCCCCCGAGCGCGAGCAGGGCTTCAGCCATTACGCTTTCGGATCAGGGTGACGGCCACGTCGTCGAACGTCGCGGCGATCGGGGCGTGGGGTTTATGGATCGTGACTTCGATCGCGCGGACTTTCGGAAATTTCGCGAAGATCGCATCGGCGACCTTGCCGGCCGCGGCCTCGATCAATTTGTAGCGCGCGCCTTTGAAGGCTTCGGTCGCCGCCGCGACCACCTGATCGTAGGACACCGTGTCGGCGACCTTGTCGGAGCGCACCGCGGCGCTGAGATCGATATCCAAAGTGAGGTCGAGGGTGAAACTCTGGCCGACCTTGCCCTCATAGGGCAACACGCCGTGATGCGCGTGGAGGGCAAGCCCTTTGATTTGAATCCGGTCGCTCATGGCTGGTCCCTTGAAGTCCCCTTGATGGCCGCGTGCACCTTCAGCGCCTGCACCGTCTCGGCGACGTCATGAACACGTACGATGGCCGCGCCGGCATCGGCGGCGATCAGCGCGCTGGCAAGCGAACCGCCGATACGGTGATCGGGTTCGGATGGGGCGACGCTGGAGATGAACCGTTTGCGAGAGGCGCCCACGAGCAATGGAATGCCGAGCTTCACGAAATCGGGCAGGCGGCCGAGGCACATGATGCTTTGCTCCGGCGTCTTGCCGAAGCCGATGCCGGGATCGAGCACGATATTTTCTCGCCGCACCCCGGCGCTGGCGGCGATTTCCAGCGAGCGGCGGAAGAAGGCGAGCACGTCGGCGACAATGTCGATCTTCGGATCCGCCTTGTCGCGGTTGTGCATCAGGATGACGGGCACGCCACGTTCCGCGGCAACCCGCGCCATGTCGGGATCGCGCTGAAAGCCCCACACGTCATTGAGGATCGCGGCACCATTATCGAGCGCCCAGGCGGCGACCTTGGCCTTGATCGTGTCGATCGAGACTGGAATGCCCAGAGCGACGGCCCCGGGCAGCACCGGCTGCAGCCGCGCCATCTCGTCGTCGAGCGTGACGGGCTGCATGCCGCCATAGGGGCGGGTCGATTCCGCGCCGATGTCGAGAATGTCGGCGCCGTCCTGCGCTATTTGCCGCGCGTGACCGATCGCCAGTTGGGCATCGAGAAAACGGCCGCCGTCGGAAAACGAATCCGGCGTGACGTTGAGGATGCCCATCACCAAAGGCTTCCGACGCCGCAGCAATGCGGCGATGGACGCCGGTGCGCGCTCAGCCAGGGTGGCGGTCTGCGGGCTCATGGTGGTGATTTTGATTGCGCGCCCGCACCGATGCTGTCAAGCGCGGCCGATCAAAACGCCAGCTATTTCAATAAGTAATCTTCAGCGTCAGTTTTTTGGCGTGCTCGATCCAGCGCACGATCAGCTTCTCTGACGGCAACAGCCGCACGCATTTGCGTTTCCTGTTCGCCTCCGCCATGGCCTGAGCGAGGTTGGCGGGGTTGCGGTATTTCAGTTCCTTGACCGTATCGACACCGGCCGCGCGCAACAGGTCTGCATACTCCTTGCTGATGCCGCGCACCCGCATGCAGTCGGCGGCGTTGGCGAAGGCGAGCAGTTTCTTTTCGTCGAGCCCGGTTTTGGCCGCCAGCGCCTTGCGGCCGCGCGAGGTGCGCGCAGCTTCGAGCAGCTTTTCAGTGGAGCGCACGCCGGCGGATTTGAGCAGCAAGGCGGTGTCGTTATCGACGCCTTCAATATCGGTCAGAGGATACGACACCGAAAATCTCCGAAAACGTGCCGCGGCTGCGGCGCCGCGGCGGCAGGTTAAGCGAACTGACTCAAGCCCGGGATTGCCCCGACCACTTCGCCGACGGCATCTTCGCCGGCCTTTTCGCGCGCGAAGGCAAGCATCTCGCGCGTCACGGCTTGCACTTGCCCCATGCTGAGGCCGATCCCCATCAGCTTGGTTCCCGCGCCCATCAGACCCGGCATCGCAAAGCCGCCCGCGGCGGGCGGGTTGGCGGCGATCAAGGCCTCGGCTCCGGGCATTTCGCTGATGAGCTTGTTCGCCTGTTCCGGTGCTTCCTTGCGCAGGAAGTCCAGGATGATGACGACCGCTTGTTCGGCGACGTTGCGTTCGACGCCGACATTGGCGACGAGGCGCCCGATAAGCTCGTCCATGATCCCCTCATTGCGCTCCCGCACTGGTGGCGGGTTGCGGCGATCAATATTGGACAGCGCCAGCGCCGCTGACAAGCGCCTTGCGCGTTTCATTGCCTGCTGCGTTCGCCGCGCTCGCGCAGAAGTCAAGGGGGCCGACCACCGCGCGTTATGGTCGAGAACATTTGACTCGACCGGTTGCGTGCGGCAGCGCTTTCAAGTCTCCCTCGCCATTGCTAGCGTGTTGAAGGGTTTAAGGAGTTCACCATGAGTTCGCTTGAAGCGGTATTGGCGCGGATCGATCAGGATATCGATGCGAGCGTCGAGCGGCTGTTCGCGCTGCTCCGCATCGCGTCGGTTTCGACCGATCCGGCCTTTCAGCCGCAGTGCCGGCAGGCCGCCGACCACGTCGCAAGGGATTTGGCGAGCATCGGCTTCGATGCGCAAGTGCGGCCGACCGCCGGCCATCCGGTGGTGGTTGGAAAGGCGGCAAACGGCACCGGCAAAGGCCCGCGCGTTCTCTTCTACGGCCATTACGACGTCCAGCCGGTCGATCCGCTCGATCTCTGGAAAACGCCGCCCTTCGAGCCGCGGATCGAGGACCTCGGCAATGGCCGCAAGATCATCGTGGCGCGCGGCGCCTGCGACGACAAGGGCCAGTTCATGACCTTCGTCGAGGCCTGCCGCGCCTTCAAGGCGGTCACCGGCAAGCTGCCGCTGCCGATCACGACGATGATCGAAGGTGAGGAGGAGTGCGGCTCGAAAAGCCTGTTCGGCTTCGTTAAGGACAATGCCGATGAGTTCAAGCTCGACCTTGCGCTGGTCTGCGACACCGCGATGTGGGATGCGCAGACGCCGTCGGTCACCACATCCTTGCGCGGCCTGGTGTATGAGGACGTGAAGGTCACCTGCGCCGATCGCGATCTGCACTCCGGTGTATTCGGCGGCGCGGCGCAGAACCCCATTCGCGTGCTCGGCCGCATCCTGGCGGCGATGCACGATGACAAGGGCCGCGTGACAATTCCGGGCTTCTACGACGGCGTGAAGGAGCTCCCACCCGACATCAAATCGGATCTCAAGGCGCTCAATCTGACGAACGAGAAATTCCTGGGCCCCATCGGCCTGAAGGAGTCCGTCGGGGAAAAAGACCATCTGCTCATCGAGCAGATCACGACACGCCCGACCGCGGAATTCAACGGCATTATCGGCGGCTACACCGGCGAAGGCGCTAAAACCGTCATTCCGAGCGAGGCCTCGGCCAAGGTGTCATTCCGCCTGGTGGGCGAGCAGGACCCCGTCAAAGTGCGCGACGCTTTCCGGAAATTCGTGCGTGAGCGTGTCCCCGCCGACTGCAAGGTCGAGTTCGGCAATTTCGGCGTCGCGCCGCCGATCCAGCTCTCGTTCGACAATCCGGCGCTCAATAAAGCGCGTGACGCGCTGGCCGAGGAATGGGGCAAGAAGGCCGTCACTATCGGCGCCGGCGGATCGATCCCGATCGTCGCGGATTTCAAGAACGTCTTGGGGATGGATTCGCTTTTGGTCGGCTTCGCGCTCGACGATGACCGCGTTCATTCGCCGAACGAGAAATTTGACCTGGCATGCTTCCACAAGGGCATCAGATCCTGGGCGCGCATCCTGCACGCGCTGGCGAACTAATTCTTCAACCGATACCCGGTCTTGAAGATCCACCAGACCACGACCAGGCAGATGCCGAGAAACAGCAGCGTCATCGCCACGCTGACGCCGATATGCACGTCGGCAACCTCAAAGAAGCTCCAGCGGAAGCCGCTGACGAGATAGACGACCGGGTTGAACAGGGTGATCGTCTGCCACACCGGCGGCAGCACGCTGGTCGAATAAAACGTGCCACCGAGAAAGGTCAGCGGCGTGATCACCAGAAGCGGGATGATTTGCAGCTTTTCAAAGCCGTCGGCCCAAATGCCGATGATGAATCCCAGCAGGCTGAACGTGACCGCAGTGAGCACCATGAAGGTCAGCATCCAGAACGGATGCGCGATATACAGCGGCACGAACAGAAACGACGTCGCGAGAATAATGACGCCGAGAATGATCGACTTGGTCGCCGCGGCGCCGACATAGCCGAGCACGATCTCGAAAAAAGAAACGGGCGCGGAAAGGAGTTCGTAGATCGTGCCGGTAAAGCGCGGGAAGTAGATGCCGAACGAGGCGTTCATCGTGCTCTGGGTCAGCAAGGTCAGCATGATGAGGCCGGGGACAATGAAGGCGCCGTACTGCACGCCTTCGATCTCAGTAATCCGCGCGCCGATCGCGGCGCCGAACACGACGAAATAGAGCGACGTGGACAGCACCGGCGAGACGATCGACTGCATCAGGGTGCGCCCGGTGCGCGCCATTTCGAATTTATAGATGGCCTTGACGGCGCGATGGTTGACGATCATTGGCGGCGCACCAGGCTGACGAAAATGTCTTCCAGCGAACTTTGCGTGGTTTTCAGGTCGCGGATCCGGATGCCGGCCTTCGATAATTCGCCGAGCAGGGTCGCGACGCCGGTGCGCTCGGCCTGCGTGTCGTAGTCATAAATGAGTTCGCTGCCGTCGTTGCCGATGGTCAGGGCAAAGTTCGAAAGGGCGTCGGGCACCGCGTCGAGCCTGTTGTGCACTTCGAGCGTGAGGCGCTTCTTGCCGAGCTTGCGCATCAGCTCGTGCTTCTCCTCGACGACAATGATCTCGCCCTTTGAGATGACGCCGACGCGGTCGGCCATGTCTTCGGCTTCCTCGATGTAATGCGTGGTGAGGATGATGGTGACGCCGCTGTCGCGCAGTTCGCGCACCACCTGCCACATATCCTTGCGCAGCTCGACGTCGACACCGGCCGTCGGCTCGTCGAGGAACAGCACCTGCGGTTCGTGCGACAGCGCCTTGGCGATGAGAACGCGCCGTTTCATGCCGCCCGACAGCGTCATGATCTTGGAGTCTTTTTTGTCCCACAGCGACAGCGCGCGCAGCACCTTCTCGATATGCGCGGGATGGGCCGGCTTGTTGAACAGACCGCGCGAGAAGCTCACGGTCGCGAATACGCTTTCGAAGGCGTCGGTGTGAAGCTCCTGCGGCACGAGGCCGATCATTTCGCGCGCGGCGCGGTAATCGGTGATGATGTCGTGGCCGCCGACCGTGACCTTGCCCGCGGACGGCCGCAGGATGCCGCAGATTATGCCGATCAGCGTGGTCTTGCCGGCGCCGTTGGGGCCGAGCAGCGCGAAGATCTCACCTTTGTTAATCGCGAGGTCCACCGATTTCAGCGCTTGGAAACCGGAGGCGTAGGTTTTCGACAGGTTGGTGATGGAAATGATCGGCGACATGAGAATCAGTTCAACACAAGATCGGGCAGCGCGGCGAGATCGGGAATTGTCGTGCAGTTAGCGCCGTATTCGGGCGGTAATTTGGCGCGGTTCACCCAGGCGC
>JAFBAG010000163.1 GCA_019247925.1 Pseudolabrys sp. | reverse complement strand
TGCGTGTGGCGTGGCTGGGGGCTATAAAGTCTCCATGACTCGCCCGCTGGCCAAAGCCAACACCAAGATCGAAGCCGTGCCGACCGGCTCTCCGCCCGCCGATCTTGTTCCCGCCGGTCCTGTGCCGTTCTGGAAGCAGAAGCAGCTCTCCGAGATGAGCCCGCGCGAGTGGGAGAGTCTGTGCGACGGCTGCGGCCGCTGCTGCCTGAACAAGCTCGAGGACATCGACACCGGCAACACGTTTTTCACGAACGTGCGCTGCAAGCTGTTCGACGCCGCGACCTGCCGCTGCAAGGACTATGCGGGGCGGATGGCCAAGGTCAGGGACTGCGTGAAGCTGTCGTGGCGCAACGTGAAGCGCATCGTCTGGCTGCCGCCGACCTGCGCGTACAGATTAGTGGCCGAGGGGCGGGACCTGCCCTGGTGGCACCACCTCGTCTCGGGCTCGCGCGAAACCGTGCACCAGGCCGGCGTCTCGGTGCGGGGGCGGGACACGGTGTGCGAGACGCAGGTGCCGGACGCGCAGTTGGAGAGGCATATCGTGAATTGGCCGGGGAAGGCGCCGAAAGGCGCGCGGCACGCCGCATCGCGTTAACGGCGCGGTTATCGCCGCGTTCATGAAATTGCGCTACACTCGCCCCATGTCGCCGCACCGCCTCTTCGCCATCGCTCTCGTCGTGACGCTCGGCCTCGCGCTCGGCGGCTGTTCGCGTTGCGGCTGGTTCTGGGAGAGCCCGAAGTCCTGCTTACCGGGTTTGCCCGACGACACGCCGAAACGGTAATGAGATTGCCCCGCGCGAGCGCGCAGGTCGCGATCGCTGCGGTACTCGCAGCTCAGATGGGCACGGCATCGCCGCAGACATTGCCCGCCGGTTCGGACGTCAGCGCTCAGGATGCCGGCCGGCTCGCCACGACCTATCGCCGGCAAACGATCGAAGCCGCGGCCAAGCTCAAGGATTTTCCGCCGCTCGCCGGCGCGGAAATTTCCGCTCTGCGCGCATCACGCGCGCCGCAGCCCGGGCAATGGATGGCGTGTCTTCGCACGGCGCCGCAAGCGGGCGCGGCGCCCGGCACTTTCGCGGTGTTTTTCGACGACGAGGCGCCGGAAATCCGCCGCGCGGTGCTCGTCGACCGCTGCGGCGGCGAAACCTACAGCGCGCTGGCTTTGCCCGTCGCGGAGACGCGCAAAACCGCCGCAGCGAAGCGCCCTCCCAAGGCCGCCTCACCGCGCTAAGCGCGGTTATTCACCATGGCGCGCAAGGCGTTGTGCGGCTCGCTTTTCGCGGCGCGCCGGAAGGGGCATAATGGCGCGCGTTGGGGGAGTAAGCGTTGCGTCCATCATTTGCCATCGCCGGACTGTTCCGGGCCGCGCTCATTGTCGCGGCGGCTCTTTCTGTGTCGGGCTGCGGCGCGCTCAACGCCGGGCTCTCGTCGATGATCGCTGACAATCTGCCGCAATGGGCTGGCGGCCTGCCGCGCGAGGCGCCGCCGCGGCCCGGCGATCCGCGCTACGCCGAATTCGAGCGCGAGCAGCTCGCGAAAACCCAGATGGCCGCGCATCCGGCGTCCTCGGGCGCGCGGGTCGAGCCTGCTGTGCTGCGCCAGGACGAGGGTGAGGCCGGCGCATCCGATGCCGAGGATTGGCGCAGTAACGGGCGCGGCCTGCACTAGCGCCACGCCAGCGCCATTTTGTTTCTTTTTTCTCGACTTGTTGGAATTTTGCGGGCCGCTAAAATCGCGGCCGCCGACGAAGAGCCGGGACCGCCAGCATGACGCCACACCTGACAGCACGCCATTTTGCTTTCGCGTTTTTTGCCCTCGCCGTTGCCTGGAGCGGCGCGGCGCAGGCGCAATTCGGCGGCTCGGGCGGCGGCAACACGTCGGGCGGTCTGCCGAACATGAACATGATCCCGCAGAAGGTCGAGGATCCGGCCGTGCTCGAGCAGCGCGAGAAGGTCGACCAGGCCTATCGCGATTCGCTGCGCAAGCAATCGCTGCAGGCGCCGGCCGCAGTCGATCCCTGGTCGAACATGCGCGGCAACGAACCGGCCAAGCCCGCCGCGCAAAAGCCGGCGGCCAAGAAGCCCGCGCAGTAGTCCACAGCGGCGGGACAAGTCGAGGAATTAATTCCTTGACAGCGTGACGCTGCTCCGCTACAACTTCGGCACGCTCCAGAATTGTGAAGAGACGATCTTGTTAAGAGACGATGGCGCCGCGCTTCCGACGAAGCGATGAGGCGCCGTTTTTATTCCGGTGAGAGAGTGGCGACCGCATCTGCAACATCCGCGAAGCCCGCGCGCAAGCCGGTCACGGCGGCACGCCGCCGCCAGATCCTGGTCAAGAAGATCTTGCTCTCGGTCGGCCGCCAGATTGGCGCGATCGACAAGCGGATCGTCGGCAGCGAAGCGAAGCCCGAGCAGGAGGCGCGCACGCTGGCGCTCCTGGTGCGCAGCATCAAGGAATTGACCGCCAAGGATGCGCAGCAGGCGGAAGCCGCCGGCAGGCGCAAGGCGCGCCGCGCCAAAAACGATGAGGAAGCGCCGCGTGACGTCGACGAATTACGCCGCTCGGTTACGCAGAAACTGGATCAGCTTATCGCCGAGCGAGAAGGTGGAGTATCTGGCGAGGCTCAAGCCCGCTGAGCTCGCGATGATCGGGGCGTGGTGGGAAAGCTACGCGCATCCCCATCAGATCGAGCCCGCCGCTAATAAAGGCGCGCCCTGGACGACCTGGCTGATGCTCGGCGGACGCGGCGCCGGCAAAACCCGCGCCGGGGCCGAGTGGGTGCGCGCGCTGGCTTTGAATAATCCGCGCGCGCGTATCGCGCTGGTCGGCGAGACCGACCACGATGTGCGTGAAGTGATGATCGAGGGCGTCTCCGGACTGCTTTCGGTTCATGCCCCGGACGAGCGGCCCGCCTGGACCCCTACGCGCGGGCGGCTCGAATGGGGCAATGGCGCGGTCGCGCAGGCTTTTTCGGCGGATGTACTCGACAGCCTGCGCGGCCCGCAGTTTTCGCACGCCTGGCTCGACGAGTTGGCGAAGTGGAAGCGCGGCGAAGATGTCTTCGATCAGCTGCAATTCGGTTTGCGGCTCGGCCGCCGGCCGCGCCAGCTCATCACCACGACGCCGAGGCCTTCGGCCTTGATCAAGCGGTTGATTGCCGATCCGGCGACGGCGGTGACGCATGCGGCGACGCAGGCCAACGCGTTCAACCTGGCGCCGGCGTTCCTCGACACCGTGCTCGCCCGCTATGGCGGCACGCGGCTCGGCCGTCAGGAGATCGAAGGCCTCGTCGTGGACGAGCGTGCCGATGCGCTGTGGAGCCGCGCGCTGATCGAGCAATGCCGGGTGAATGAGGCGCCCGCGAATTTGCGCCGCGTCGTCGTCGCGGTCGACCCGCCGGTGTCGCGCGGCAAAAACGCGGATTCGTGCGGCCTGGTCGCCGCGGGCATCAGCGAGGAAGGGACGATTTATGTTCTGGCTGACGAGACTTGCGCGGGACTTAGCCCGCAGGGCTGGGCGCGCCGCGCGATCGCTTTATGGCGCCGCCTCGACGCGGATGCGCTGGTGGTGGAGGTCAATCAGGGCGGCGATCTGGTCACGGCCATAGTGGGCGAGGTCGATGGCAGCGTGCCGGTGACGCCGGTGCGCGCCTTTCGCGGCAAATATCTGCGCGCCGAGCCCGTGGCGCACAAATTCGAGCAGGGCCGGGCGTGGCTCGCCGGCACATTTCCGCAGCTCGAGGATGAGATGTGCGATTTCGGCCCGGATGGCTTGAGCGCGGGCCGCTCGCCCGACCGGCTCGACGCGATGGTGTGGGCGGTGGCGGCTTTGTCGTTCGGCGCAAAGCACCAGCCGCGCATTCGCGCGATGTAGTTTTTTGGATTGAGCAATGGCGTCTTCACTCAGCTCATACGATGCGCGTCCGCTTCATGCGTCCGGACTGGCGGCGCTATGTCGTGCCGGGCTCGGACCTGGCGCGGTATTACGAGAGCATTGAGCGGAAGTACTCCGAGGATCAGCCGCGCGTCCCGGCGGGAAGTCCGGAGGGAGGACAGTGGACGAGCGACAACGGTACAAGCGAGTTGGGCGGATGGTTGAGCGCGGGAGCAACGCCGCCGGGACTGCTGGCGATTTGCGATAAGCAGTATCGGGACGACACCCGCCTCTGTAATCTTGTTCAATCGCCAGTCTGCCACGGCGTAGCGGCGTTACGGTATGGCAACTGCATGCGCGGGATGATCGACTTTCCCGATTTGAGGTGGTGAGCTTTTATGACACCGATCGCTATCCGTACGTTAAAGTTGCGCGAAGGTGACAGGACTCGGAACGTTCAAGTTCGGCTTTTTTCACCGCGTCCTGCGGAGCATGGAAGCTGGGCGTGCTGCTATGAGATTGATTGGCCTGAAGGCACGCGCCAGATGGAGGCCGGCGGATTTGATTCCGTTCAGGCGCTCTTTATTGCGCTGGGGATGATTGGCGCAGAAATTTATACCAGCAACTATCATAAGGCCGGACAGTTGTTCTGGGATAAGCCGGGAAGCGGCTACGGCTTTCCGGTCGCGCCAACGTTACGGGACCTGCTGATCGGCGACGACACGAAGTTTGTCTGAGGGCGCTCGCGACTCGCCGGCGCTTTTCCGCAGATCGAGGACCGATTTCGGCCCGGACGGCCTCACCTCCGGCCGCGCGCCGGATCGCTCGACGCGATGGTGTGGGCGGTGTTTTTGGTCTAACGCCGCTTCTTCCTTCCTGCTTTTCGGCGCTTCTTGCGGCGGGATGGCGCTGACGCCCGCAGTTTGAGCACGACGTCGCCGGACACCGGATCGGTGACGCCGCTCGGGCCGATTTTTGCGAGCGTTTTGCGGAAGCTGTCGAGGATGCCGATCATCTGCGGGCGCGCTTTGGCCATGGCGCCGAAGCTCGACCATTCGCCGATGACGCAGAAGGTGCGCGGCCCGGTGCGGACCAAAGTGCCACCCTTGAAGCCGCGGGCGCCGAAACGCACGCCGCGATGGGCATTGATGAAAGCCCGCGCGCGGCCGGGCTTCACTTTGAAACGAACGATGTTGAAAGCCGTCATGGTGATGCTCCTTGGTCGCTCTCCTGAAGAAGGACGAACACCGGGACTCAGCGGTCAGGATATTAGTGGTGAAAGCCTTGAAAGCCGAGAGGGGGGCGCGGTGTCCCGGGCGCGGTGCAGCACGAAGTGTTGCTCCGCAGAACCGGGACCCCGGTTAGAGAAGGCCAGACAAGTCTTTCCAATCCGGATTATTTGACTCGATGAGCTTGAATTTCCATTCGCGTCTCCAGCGTTTTAGCGATTGTTCGCGGGCGCGAGCGTCATTCAGCGAGTCGTAGGGTTCGGCATAAACCAGGCGGGTCACTCTGTAGGCTTTTGTGAAGCCCGGGACCGCCTTTGCTTTGTGTTCACTAGCGCGGCGCGACAGGTCGTGCGTCACGCCGACGTAGAGCGTGCCGCGATAGCGGCTGGCCAGAACGTAAACATGAAACTGACCTGACATCTGAACCGGCCGAAGCTGGGTCCCGGTTCAGCAGCGCACCATTGCACGGTGCGCTGCGCCCGGGACACGAAAGGATACGCCTTTGCTCGAAACTATCAAAACCCTGTTCTCGGCTTCGAAGCTGCGTGCTTCCGAAGCCAAAGCGTCGCGCACCGCTCACCTGATTGCGATCGAGAGCAATTTGTATTCTTTGGGCCGCGCGCGGTGGACGCCGCGCGATTATGCGGCGCTGGCGCGCGAGGGCTACGCCAAGAACGCCATCGTCTATCGCGCGGTGCGGCTCGTCTCCGAGGCAATCGGCGCGACGGCGTTCACATTGTTCGAGGGCGAGCGCGAGCACGATAGCCATCCGCTGCTCGAGCTCCTGGCGCGGCCCAATCCGCGCCAGGACGGCGCCGGCTTTCTCGAAGGCGTGACAGCGCATCTGCTTCTCGCCGGCAATGCCTATATCGAAGCCGTGACCCTGGGCGACGATCTGCGCGAGCTTTACGCGCTGCGGCCCGACCGCATGAAAGTCGTGCCGGGACCGGAAGGCTGGCCGGAGGCTTACGAATACACGATCGGCGCGCGAGCTCTGCGCTTCGAACAAACGGCGGCGTTTCCGCCGATCCTGCATCTGACATTCTTCAATCCGCTCGACGATCATTATGGCCTGGCGCCGCTTGAGGCCGCCGCGGTCGCGGTCGACACACACAACGCCGCCGCCAAGTGGAACAAGGCGCTGCTCGACAACGCGGCGCGGCCCTCGGGCGCGCTGGTTTATGCCGGGCCGGAAGGGGCGGTGCTCAATGACGGGCAATTCGACCGCCTCAAGAAGGAGCTCGGCGAGCAATATTCCGGCGCGGCGAATGCCGGGCGGCCGCTGCTGCTCGAAGGCGGGCTCGACTGGAAGCCGATGTCGCTCACCCCGCACGACATGGATTTCATGGAAGCGAAGCACGCCGCGGCGCGGGAGATTGCGCTTGCCTTCGGCGTGCCGCCGATGCTGCTTGGCATTCCGGGAGACGCCACCTATTCGAATTATCAGGAGGCGAACCGCGCCTTTTACCGGCTCGGCGTGCTGCCTTTGGCGCAGCGCATCGGCGCGGCCCTGACGCAGTGGTTGGCGCCGGTTTACGGCGAGGACATGCGGCTTGCGGTCGATACCGACCGCATCGAGGCGCTCAATGCCGACCGCGCCGCGCTGTGGGACCGCGTGACGCGCGCGCCGTTCCTCACGATCAATGAGAAGCGCGCCGCCACCGGCTATGGCGCCGTGGAAGGTGGGGATTCCTTCGGTTAAGTCGGGGTCCAAACCCAGGAACCAAGGGCGATCACTTGCCGTTGAAGGGCGAGCGCCGCGCATGCGGCGTGATGGGAACCCAAAAGACGGACAGGTGAGAACATGAGAACTTTCGCAATGCTCGGGCTTACGGCCGCGCTGGCGTTCGGCGCTTCCGCGGCGCTGGCGCAGGACAAGAAGGTCGACAAGGACGCGCAGAGCTTCATCAAGACCGCGATCCAGCACAATTTCGCCGAGATCGACACCGGCAAGCTCGCCCAGGAGAAGGGCCAGCACGCGCAGGTCAAGGAATTCGGCGCGATGATGGTCAAGGACCATGGCGACGCCAACACCAAGGCGATCGCGCTCGCCAAGCAGCTCGGCGTCGACAAGCCGCCAGAGAGCGCCGACGCCATGCATCAGGCGACTTACCTGAAGCTCAAGGTGCTGTCGGGCGAGACGTTCGACCGCTCCTACGTCAACGGCATGGTCAAGGACCATGAGAACGACGTGAAGGAATTCCAGAAGCAGGCGGCCAAGGGCCATGCGGCTTCGGGCTTCGCCAAGGAGACGCTGCCGGTGCTCCAGAAGCACCTTGCCGAGATCAAGAAGATCCAGAGCCAGGTCGCCGCGCCGACCACCGGCTCGGGCTCGAGCATGAAGCGGTAACGTTCTGAGCTTTTAGTCTGACGGAACGCCCGGTGCTTGCACCGGGCGTTTTGTTTTGGGGGCACGTGGACGACCTTACTCGCATCTTTGTCGCGCGGGGCGACCTCGCGCATCTCGCGCTGTTCTTATGGGCGGCGGCGATGAGCGGACTCGCCTGGTACGCGCTGCGCGAACTCACCGCGGCGGCGCGCCGCTTCGATGATTTCGTGCGCGAACTCGCGCGCTTCAACGATCTGTTCGGAGACCGATGATGGAAAAATTGCACAAGGTGATGCGCAGCATCAGCGAATCCAAGGCGGAAAGTGCCCCGCGCCGCGACCACGTGACCGTGTTTCGCGAATTTCTCGACCACCTCGACCGCGCTTCCCGCAAGACATCCAATTTGCGCGCGATGAAGACCAAGGCGACGAAGTCGAAATCGC
>JAFBAG010000158.1 GCA_019247925.1 Pseudolabrys sp. | reverse complement strand
ACGAGGAGATAGAGGCCATCGCTGTCAGAAAGTTTGTACGGGTTTTCTTTTGGCTTGGCGGTGCGGATTGCGACGTCGGTGAGAGGCATGTCAGTACACTCGCTAGGAAAAAATCCGGATACCAACAAAAATACCAACAAACGGTCTGGCTGCCCAAGAACAGACGCGAACGTCGGCGAGCAAAAATTATATCAAGTCATTGTGTTGTCTGGAAATTTGAACGTCCGCGAACATCTGCGAACAGTCGATGGTGCCCCTAGCCGGACTCGAACCAGCACGATGTTGCCATCACCTGATTTTGAGTCAGGCGCGTCTACCAATTCCGCCATAGGGGCTTGACCGGGACCGATCATAATGGCGCATTGCCGCCGGTTCAACGCCGGAGCTTGATTTTGGATCTACAAACTTTTCTCTCGGACCTCCGCCGCGCGGACCCTTTCTCGGGGGCCGTGGCGCTGGCGGCCGGCTGCGCGCTGACCATTTGCGGCTTTTTGTTCTTTCAATATGTCGTTGGACTGGCGCCGTGCCCGCTCTGCTACGAGCAGCGCTACGCCTTCTATATCGGCCTCGGTCTCACCGGGCTTTTGGCGCTCGGGGCCAAACATGGAGCGTCCGGCAAAGTCATCGCTGCGGGGTTTATTGTGCTCGCCGCCATCATGCTCTGGAACGCAGGCCTTGGCGTCTATCACGCCGGGATCGAGTGGAAATTCTGGCAAGGCCCGGCCGAATGCAGCGGCGGGCTTGCTCCGCTCGGCGGTCCTGGAGGGCTGTTGCGGCAATTGCAGACCGCGACGGTCGTGCGCTGTGACGAAGCCGCGTGGCGGCTGTTCGGGATCTCATTGCCGGGCTGGAACGTGCTGGTGTCTTTGGCCCACGCCGCGCTGGCGGGCTGGATCGGTTTTGCGGCCATTGGCCGCGCCAAGGCTAAACGCCGTTAGCTATTTGTCTTTGAGCGCTTCGAGCCGCTCGCGGGCGGTCTCTTGCGCCCATTCGCCGTCGGAATGTTTGGGGGGCAGTTTGAGCGCCGCTTCAAAGTCCGCGCGGGCTTTTGCGTAGTCGCTCTTCTTTTCCTCGTAGAGCAGGCCACGATTGGTGTAAGCGGCGGTGTAGGCCGGATCGAGCTTGATCGCCGTGTTGTAATCGGCGAGCGCCCTGTCGGTGTCGCCGCGGTCGCCGAGGATATTGGCGCGGTTGTTGTAGATAGCCGGCTGACCGGGATCGAGCTTCAACGCGGCGGCATAATCGGCGAGCGCCCTGTCGGTTTGATTCTTGTCTTTCCATTCGGCGCCGCGATTGACGTAGATCACCGCGAGGGACTTCCCCTTGAATTTGCCGGACGCAATCGCGCGGCCGCAGGCGGCGATAGCGACGTCGCCTGATTGTTTCTGACAGGTCTCGCGGTCGTCCTCGGCGCCCTGCGCGGCAACAGCGGCGGGGTAAGCACCCGCGACGACGATCAGAACGAGACCAATGAGCGCGCGCATCCGATTCCTCACGACACGAGGATTCTAACAGCGCCTCGACGAATTTGGATGCTGAAAATGCTAACGGCCACGAAGTGGAAGGCGCGGTTACATCCGCCGTCGCCAAACCTTTCGTGACCGTCTCCGGTGGCGGAACTGTCTCCAGCTCGACGCCTCCGATGACACCCATATAGGCGCGTAATGTGACAGGAACAAGACGGGCACGTTGATGAAGATTAACGCCCTTAAACCCAGCCGTTACGGCTCCAGCTCGGTGTCCCAATAGAGATAGTCGAGCCAGCTGTCGTGCAGATAATTCGGCGGAAACAGCCGGCCATTGCGGTGCAGGTGATGCACGGTCGGCGCAAAGGGCATTTGCGAGGGCCACATCTTGGCCTCGTCCGGGGTCAGATTGCTCTTGCGCAGATTGCAGGCGGCGCAGGCAGCGACGACATTGTCCCACGTCGTGTGCCCGCCGCGTGAGCGCGGCAAAATGTGATCGAAGGTCAGGTCGTCCCGGTCGCCGCAGTATTGGCAGGAGAACCGGTCGCGCAGGAAAACGTTGAACCGCGTGAACGCCGGATGCGTCGACGGTTTTACAAAGGTCTTGAGCGAAACCACGCTCGGCAGCCGCATTTCAAAGCTCGGCGAGTGCACAAGCCGGTCGTAATTGGCGACGATGTTCACCCGCTCGAGAAAGACGGCCTTGATCGCGTCCTGCCAGGACCACAGCGACAGCGGGTAATAGCTCAACGGGCGGAAATCGGCGTTGAGCACCAGGGCAGGGAAACCGTTCGGCGAAACGTGAACGTTCAAGCGGGTCGAACCTCCCGATCCCCATTTTATAAAAGGCCGTGACAGGATTGTGAAGCGGGGACGGAGACTTACCCGCAAGGCTGGTGGGCGCTTTAGCGCTTCACCTCGCAATGCCCGCTATAGAAGGCGACGATGGCCGCATACCGGTTATAGGCGGAATGCAAATGGGCGTATTCGGTCGCACAACTGTCCATGCCGAGGCTGGCAGCGACACAAGTCGAGAACCGCTGAGTCGCCTCGGTGAGCGCAATGACCACGTCGTTATAATCGCGCACCGCGTCGCTGCACTCGTCGGCTAGGGCCGGCCCAGTCAGAGCGAGCGCCAAAAGCAAAGCTCGTCCTGTTGTGATCATTGTTTGCTCGGCCTCCGCTTGCGGGCTGCCTTGCGTTTCGGGTTTTTGATCTGCGGCCAGCTTTTCTTAGTCGCCTCCTGCACGGCAATGCCTTCGCGCCGCTTCACCACATGATAGTAGGCCCACATCAGGTGGGCGGCGACGCCGCGCCACGGCCGCCACGCCTCGGCGATTTTTGCCAGCCGTTCGGGGCTCGGCCGCTTGCGCAGATTGAGGGCGATGCGCGCCGCCTCCTGCACGGCGAGGTCGCCGGCGGGAAAAGCGTCGGCATGGCCCAGACAGAACAGCAAATAAATGTCCGCCGTCCACGGGCCGACCCCGTGCAGAGCGGTCAGCGCGTCGTGAGCCTTGTCGGCTTCCATGTTACCGACGGCGTTGAGATCGATCTTGCCGCGCGAGACCGCCTTGCCGATTTCCTTGATCGATTTGATCTTGTTGTTCGACAGGCCGAGCCGCCGGAGCTTGTCGCTCCGCGCCAAACGGACGGCGTCGTGGTGGAAAGGATCGAACGCCGCGAACAGCTTGTTGCGGATCGTGGCGGCGGCCGCCGTCGAAAGCTGCTGGCCGCAGACGATCGCGCACAGGCCGGGAAAGCCCGCCTCACGCCGCCGCAAGGCGAAGGCGCCCGCCTTTGCCGCGACCGGCACCAGCCGCGGATCCTGCTTCAGGAGTCTCTCGAGGCCGGCCTTGAGATCGGTCTCGGTGTGAAGAAAGTGAGTCACGAACTACAGCGAGGTGCGCAGCGCCATCGGCACATAGCGATAATTGCCGTTGTCCTTGGCAATGAAGCCGATGCCCGGCCACGGGAAGTGATA
>JAFBAG010000305.1 GCA_019247925.1 Pseudolabrys sp. | reverse complement strand
CGCATCGCGTTGGTCCAGGGCTCCGCGCCGCACATGGCGATCTTGAGCGAGGATTCGCGCGGATCGATACCCTGGGCGTGGAATTCATCGAGAATGGCGAGGAGATAGCTCGGCGTGACAAAGATGATGTCGGGCTTGAAGTCGGTGATGAGCTTGACCTGACGCTCGGTCATGCCGCCCGACACCGGCACCACGGTGAGGCCAAGCTTTTCCGCGCCGTGATGGAAACCAAGCCCTCCGGTGAAAAGCCCGTAGCCATAAGAGTTCTGCACCAGCATGCCGGGCCGGCAGCCGGCCCCGCGCATGGCGCGGGCCATGATGGTCGCCCAGGTCTCGACGTCACCGCGCGTATAGCCAACGACGGTCGGATTGCCGGTGGTGCCGGACGACGCATGCACTCGCAGCAATTGCTCGCGCGGCACCGCCAGCAGGCCGAACGGATAATTCTGCCGCAGGTCTTCTTTCTCGGTGAAGGGAAAGTTGCGCAGATCCTCAAGCGAATTGAGGTCGCCCGGACGCACGCCGGCCGCGTCGAATTTCTTCTTGTAGTGCGGCACCGTATAGGCGAGCGCGACCGACTTCTTCAGCCGCTCCAATTGAAGCGCGGAAATTTCGTCGCGTGAGGCGATTTCGATAGGCTCAAAATCCGCGCGACGCGGCGACAGGTCGACGCCTTTGCAAATCAAGCCGGACATGGCGCACTTTTGTCTTTGCGCATGATCTTGTCCGAAAGCCGGTACCCACTTTTCGGGATCATGCGCGTCACATCTTCCTGTTCGCCGCGTTCCAGTGCTTCTCGAGATTGGCGATCAGCGCCGGCGAGAAGTGGCAATAGGCCTGTTCGCGGCAATAGACCGCCATGTAGCGGCGGAAATCGTCGAGCGATTCCTCGCCGATCCGGAAGGCGCGGCGGTTCGACGCGGCGCTCACCACGCCGGATGACGTGAAGTCGTCGCAGACTTTCATGGTCGCGATCTCGACCTGATCGGGCGGCACGACAATGTCACAGATCATCTTGCCTTCGGGCGTATCGCAGTCGAAGCGGCGGCCCATCATGATCGCCTGCCGCGCCGCGCGGGCGCCGACAAATCGCGTGAGGCGCAGATTAGCCGCGCCGGGAATGATGCCTTCCTTGCGCGCCGGCAGTGTCATGTAGGCATCCGCGCCGGCAACGACATAATCCATCGCGAGCAGATACTGGCAGCCGCCGCCGATCGCGAAGACGTCGAGCTGCGCCACCCAGGGCTTTTCGTGCGTGCCGCCTTTGGTTTCTTCGGGGCCGATATCTTCTCGCGCTACGCCGCGGAACATCTTGTTCACAACGCCCATGTCGCGCGTAATGTACCAGAGGAAGGGAATTTTGCCGCGGTAGAGGTGCGTGAGATTGATGCCGGCGGAAAATATATTGCGGCCTTGGTAGCGCGGATGCTCGACCACGCCGCCGCGCAGCACGCAGATCTGGTTGAGGCCATCGAGGATGGCGGCGTCGGCGAGCGCTTCGGTTTCCGCAAGCGTGCCGTCATCTTCGGCGTTGAGATAACGCGGATTGCTGATGGTCAGGATCGCAGCCTGGCCTTTGCGCTCAATCCGCGCCGGGCCGAGATCGACCAGCCCATCCTTGAGGAATCGCATCGCGAGTTCGTCGGATTGCGGTTTCGGCAGCAGCATGGCGTGGCACAGGTGCATGCCGTTCCCGGCATCGGCGAGCACATGCGACAGGAAGATGCCCTGGTCGACTTCGACGCCGTCCTTCTCCGACTGCATCAGTTCGGCTTCGGCGTTGACGTCGGTCTGTGCCGGCGTCAGCCCGGGCACGAGCTTGGCGGCCGCATAGCACAGCTCATCGACCCGCAAAAACTTCGCGTGGTTATTCGTCAGCTTGCGGTAAACGGTATCGGCGTGGCTCGTCAGAAAATCCTCGCGCGAGCGGCGCACCGCGTGCAGCAGATTTTGAGCGGCGACCTGCTGATCGGGCGTGCGCTTTGCCTTCGGGGGCAGCATTGCGATGAGCGCCGTGCTATCGCGCCAGAATTTTTTCCCGGTGTCGGCGTCCCGCGAGAATGACTTGCCGAATTTCGGCCGCGCCTTCATCCACGCCGCGGCCGGCTTGTCCGGCAGACCGGCTTTCGCCAGATGCAACCGCAGCACGGTGTCGGGCCCGCCAGTCTTGATCGGCTTTTTGGCCGCCGAGCCTTCCATCACGCCCACTCCCTCAGGTCACGACGCCTTTTGCAGAACCGTTTTTTGCAGAACGGTTTTGCCCGGCCAGTGGCACAGGTCGTTGATGATACATCGTTCGCATAGCGGGCGGCGAGCCACGCAGACATAGCGGCCGTGCAGGATCAGCCAATGGTGCGCATGCCGGCGGTAGGGCTTCGGCACCACCTGTTCGAGCTTCTGCTCGACCGCCTCAGGGTTCTTCCCTTCCGCCAGCCCGGTGCGGTTCGAAACCCGGAAAATATGAGTGTCCACGGCCATCGTCTCCTCGCCGAAAGCGACGTTGAGAACGACATTGGCGGTCTTGCGGCCGACGCCCGGCAGAGCCTGCAAGGCTTCGCGCGTGCGCGGAATTTCGGAGCCATGGTTCTCGGCCAGAATCTTCGACAGCGCCGCGACGTTCTTCGCCTTGGTGCGGAACAGCCCGATCGTCTTCACGAAATTACGGATTTTCGCCTCGCCGAGCTTGGCCATCTTCTCGGGCGTGTCGGCGGCGGCGAACAAAGCAGGCGTCGCCTTGTTGACGCCGGCGTCGGTCGCCTGCGCCGACAGCACCACCGCGACCAGCAGCGTGAAGGGGTTCGTGTATTTGAGTTCGGTCTGCGGCTCCGGCGCGGCTTCGCGAAAGCGGCGGAAGCACTCCTCGATCTCCGCGGCCGTCATCGGCTTCACATTGCCGAGAGCGGCTTTGGCATCGGCCACAACGCGCTGCTTCGGCGGCTTGACCTCGGCCTTTTTGGGCTTGGGCTTTTTGGGGTGACGGATTTTTTTCGCCATATTCGAGCCTATACTCCCCGCATGACGCTCGACAATCGCCCGTTCGAGACCGGTCATGGCGGCGAGGAAATCCCGCCGCTCTTTTCCGCCGTCATCACGCCGCACCGCTCGTTGCCGCATCCCGGCTTTCTGCTGCTGATGGCCTTCGTTTGCTTTGTCAGCTTCGTGGCCGGGCTTGTGTTCTTCATGGCCGGCGCCTGGCCAGTGTTCGGCTTCTTCGGCCTCGACGTCGTGCTGCTCTACTGGGCGTTCCGCATCAACTACCGCGCGGCGCTGGCCTATGAGGAAATCTCCGTGAGCCCCGTGGCGTTGCGGGTGCGCAAAGTGTCGCCGCGCGGCCGGGTGCGCGAATGGATGCTCAATCCGGCGTGGGTGACGCTCGACAGCGTGCGCCACGAGGAGTTCGGCATCGAGCGGCTTTTCCTGGTGTCGCGCGGCAAGACCTTGACCATCGCCGGCTTCCTTGGCCCTGACGAGAAGGCCGAGTTCATGCGCGCCTTCCGCCGCGCTCTGTGGCAGGCCAAACAAGGCTACCGGCCGGACCATTTGCCGGCCTGAACGCCGTTTGGCAGGAATCGGGTGGTTACGCCGCCTTGCCCGCCTTAGGTTTTCGCGATGACAATAGCCGTTGAAACCAAAGCCTTCGATCCCATGACCCAGACGAATCTCGCCGTTGCCAACCGCCTGCCCGACCTGCGCGGGCTGAAAACCGCGTCGGAGGATTACGACATCGTCCGCCGCGCTATCGCGCATATTCGCGGCAACTGGCGCGCGCAGCCGGAGATCGAAACCGTCGCGGAAGCGGCCGGGGTGACGCCGACCGAGCTGCATCACCTCTTCCGCCGCTGGTGCGGGCTGTCGCCGAAAGCTTTTCTGCAGGCGCTGACGCTGAATTCGGCGCGCGACATGCTGCGCTCGTCGGCGAGCGTGCTCGAGACGGCTTACGAGGTGGGGCTGTCCGGACCGGGGCGGCTGCACGATCTGTTCGTGACGCACGAAGCGATGTCGCCCGGCGAATGGAAGGCCGGCGGCGAAGGCCTCACCATCACCTATGGCTTCCATCCCTGCCCGTTCGGCCGGGCGCTGGTGATGACAACGCCGCGCGGGCTTTGCGGGCTCGGCCTCGCCGACCCGGGCAAGGAAGCGTCCGCTCTGCGCGACATGCGTTCGCGCTGGCCGCGCGCGAAATACATCGAGGACACCGCCGCGACGGCGCCGACCGCCAAACGCATCTTCGACCCGAAATTGTGGAAGAAGGACCGGCCGCTGCGCGTCATCATGATCGGCACGGATTTCGAGGTGCGGGTGTGGGAGAAGCTCCTCACGATCCCGATGGGCCAGGCCAAGACCTATTCGGGACTGGCCGAGGAGGTCGGCTCACCGAAGGGCGCACGCGCGGTTGGGCTCGCAGTCGGAAAAAATCCGATCTGTTTCGTAGTGCCCTGTCACCGCGTCATCGGTAAGTCCGGCGACATGACCGGGTACCACTGGGGCCTGACGCGCAAGCGCGCCATTCTCGGCTGGGAAGCGGGACAAGTCGCGGCGTGAAATTTACGCCGCCAAGTCCTTCTTCTCCGCCACCGTGGCGTCGGCGTTGAGGCGATAAATGATCGGCACGCCGGTGCCAATCTCGCGCTTCAAAATGCCCTCGGGCGTGAGCTTTTCCAGCACCATCACCAGCGCGCGCAGGGAGTTGCCGTGTGCCGCCACCAGCACGCGCTCACCGCGCAGCACCCGCGGCAAAATGTTGGTCACGTAATAAGGCAGCGTGCGCGCCAGCGTGTCCTTCAGACTTTCCCCGCCCGGCGGCGCGATGTCGTAGGACCGGCGCCAGGTATGCACCTGCTCCTCGCCCCATTTTTTGCGCGCATCGTCCTTGTTGAGACCGGACAGGTCGCCATAGTCACGCTCGTTGAGCGCTTGGTCCTTGATGACGGGAATCTTCGCCTGGCCCATTTCCGCCAGCATCAGATCGAGCGTTCTTTGCGCGCGCTTGAGCGCCGAGGTGAAGGCGACATCGAATGACAGGCCCTGCGCCTTGAGTTTCTGTCCGGCCGATTTCGCCTCGCCGATACCCTGCTCGGTCAGGTCGACGTCGCGCCAGCCGGTGAACAGGTTCTTGAGATTCCACTCGCTCTGGCCGTGCCGCACAAGCACGAGGACGCGCTCGCTCATTTCTTCGCGCTCTCCATTTTCAGGCTTTTGGCAATCTTCCCGGCGATGAGAACGCAAACAACGCCGGCGACGATGAACGCCCACCCCGTCAGAATTTCCGCGGTCGTGGTCTCAGGCAGGAAATAATCAACGGCGAAACAGGCAACCGCAACACCGAACAGCACATAAACTTTGGCTTTCTTCGCCGCAATTTCCTTACCGGTCATGACATCCCCCTCTCAAAAATTCTGGAGGCCCAGTACGTCGGCCATGGAATAAAGACCTGGCTTCTGATCGCGCGCCCACAACGCCGCATGCAGCGCGCCGCGCGCGAAGATCATGCGATCCTCGGCGCGATGGGTGAGCTCGATGCGCTCCGCGGGGCCGGCGAAAATCACGCTGTGTTCGCCGACCACGGTGCCGCCACGCAACGTCGCAAAGCCGATGTCGCCCTGCTTGCGCGCGCCGGTATGACCTTCGCGGCTCATCACCGAGCGCTGATCGAGCGCAATGCCGCGGCCTTCCGCCGCCGCCTTGCCGAGCAGCAGCGCGGTGCCCGACGGCGCATCGATCTTCTGATTGTGGTGCATCTCCAGAATTTCGATGTCGAAGCTATTGTCGAGCGTCTTGGCGACGCGCTTCGCCAGCGCCGCCAGCAGATTGACGCCCAGACTCATATTGCCGGACTTGACGATGACCGCCTTTTTTGCGGCGTCCTTGATCTTGGCTTCATCGTCGGCGCTCAGCCCGGTCGTGCCGATAATGTGCACCTTGCCAGCCTTCGCCGCGAGCGCCGCGTACGATGTCGTCGCGGCAGGAATGGTGAAATCGACGATGCCGTCGACTTGATCGATCACCTTGGCCGGGTCGCCCATCAGCTTGACGTGGTTCTCGCCGAGGCCGGCGAGCGTGCCGGCATCCCAGCCGATCAGCGGCGAGCGCGCATCTTCCAGCGCGCCCGTCAGCTTCAAACCCTTATTGTCGGCGATGGCCTTGATGAGCGTGCGTCCCATGCGCCCGCCCGCGCCAGCCACCATCAGCCGCATCTCCGACATCGGTCAGCCTCCGCGCGCGTGACCCCGAAACGTGGAAACCGGTTTTCGGATCGGGTCACGCGCAATAAATCCTGCGCGTCCTATAGCGCGCGCGGCTCAAAACGTCACGGCTGCGCGCCGTCGTAGCCTTCGACGATGATGATATCCGCTTGCGCATGCGCCTTGCGGGCGGCCTTCAGCGGCGCGTATTCCGGCGAATTGTAGCAATCGACCGCCGCCTGATAGCTGGGAAATTCAAGAACGACGACGCGGCTCTTGCTGCTGCCTTCGGGCACCTGCGTCTGGCCCCCGCGCGTCACGTAGCGCCCGCCGAACTTCTTGAGTGCCGTTGGAAGGCCCGCGACATATTCATTCTTATAGCCGTCGGGATTTTTGACCTCGACCAACGCCACCCAATAACCCTTTGCCATTCTGTCCCCCTACGCTTTCGCTTGTTTGATGTCTGCGACGATCGACTGTGCGGCGGCCCTTGGATCGGCAGCCTCGGTAATGGGACGGCCAACGACAAGATAATCCGCACCGGCCGCGATCGCCTTTGCCGGCGTCATAATTCGCTTCTGATCGCCCTTGTCGGCGCCCGCCGGCCGGATGCCGGGCGTCACCAGGACCATGTTACCGCCGACGATTTTGCGCAGATTACCGGCTTCTTCCGGTGAGCAGACAAGGCCATCGACGCCGATCTCGCGCGCCTGCTTCGCGCGCTCAGCGGCAAGCTCCGCCACTTTCATCCGATAGCCGGCCGCCGCGACATCGCTGTCGTCATAAGAGGTGAGAACCGTCACCGCGAGGATCTGGAGCTGCGAGCCCTTCTTGCCCGCAACCGCGGCTTTCATTGTTTGCGGATAGGCGTGCACGGTGAGAAAGCTTGCGCCGATCCTGGCGATGCTCTCGACGCCCTTCTCCACGGTGTTGCCGATGTCATGCAGTTTGAGGTCGATGAAGACCTGCTTGCCGGCGCCGATCAACTTCTCCGCGAAGGCAAGCCCGCCGGCGTAGCCGAGCTGATAACCGATCTTGTAAAAGCTCACTGCGTCACCGAGCTTGCCCACCAAAACCTGCGCCGCATCCACGCTCGGCAGGTCGAGGGCGACGATCAAGCGGTCACGCGGGTCCATCCCGTCACTCACATCATCAGCCGCGCCATCTCGACCAGCTTCTGCAATGTCGAGCGCAACGCATTCGCCGCGGGCTGTTCGGCGAGCTCGTCCTTATCATTGAAGGCGGTCTCGGCATGCGCAACCGACACCTGATCCGGCAATACAAGCGCGCCGCAGCCGAGCTCAAGAATCTGGCGCAGCGCGATCAAAGCCCGCGCGCCGCCGAAACGGCCGGGCGATGTCGAGCCAAGCGCGAACGGACGGTTCTTGAACGCGGCATAAGGCGGATCGCCGCGCTCGCGCACCCGCGAAACCCAGTCGATACCGTTCTTGAGAAGCGGCGGCACCGAAGCGTTGTATTCCGGCGTCGCGATGAAGACGCCGTGATGCGCCATGAATTGCTGCTTGAGCTTCACCGCCGCCGCCGGCGGCCCGGACTTGTTTTCGAGATTGGCGTCGTAGATCGGCATCTCGTAATCCTCGAACGAGACGCGATTGACCTCGACATCGGCGAGGAGAAGCTCCTTCACCGCAAGCGCCGCGAGCCTGGTCGAATAGGAGCCGGTGCGCAGCGAACCGCCGATGACGATGATTTTTGGGCCGGCCATGGACTGACTTTACTTATCCCTCGCCGCGAACGGTGAGGGAAAAAGAACTATCGGCCGCGATAAACCCAGACCCGCGCCGGCGGCAGGTTCATCCAGATCATTTCCGAGGACTCGGCGCTGATGCGCGGCAGTTCCTTCGGGATCGGCGGGACCATCGCATAGGTGAACTGGACGAAAGGCGCGTTGTCCGCAAGCAGTTCGAACACGTCGCGCACCAAACGCAGCCGCGTGCGCAAAGGCTTGGTCAGGAGCGGCAGCCCGGAGACCACGGCAGAAGCGGGCTCGCGCAGGAGCGACGTCACCAGCTTGCCGACCTGATAGGCGTCGCCTTGAACGACGGTCGCCGCCGGGTAACGGGTGCGTAGCAGCCGGCAGAATTCCGGATTGAACTCGACCAGGATCAGCCGCGACGGATCGACACCGCGATCGACCAGCGCCTGCGTCACCGGGCCGGTGCCGGGGCCGAGCTCGATCACCGGGCCGGGCGCCTGCGGATCGACATAGCTCGCCATAGTGCGCGCAAGCGCGCGGCTCGACGGCATGACGGCGCCGGTGGCCAGCGGCTTCTCGAACCAGGTGCGGAAAAACCGGACGTCGTCGCCGTCAAGGCGCAGCTTCTTCTCAACGCGTGCTACGGACTGCGATGGCATCGCTGCTGCTTGCGGATTAAGGGCGAAATCTGGTCTCAGGGGTAAAGGGGCCGTCGCAGACGGTCAAGGCAGTCATCCCGTCTTGCCGGTGCGGGTCCCGATGCCGTCCCAAAACTCTTTGACTTTATTGAGAAAACCCGAGGATTCCGGCTGGGTTTCCTTGGACGAAAGCTTTTCGAATTCGGCCAGCAGCTCGCGCTGCTTTTTCGTGAGGTTCTGGGGCGTCTCGACCGAGACCTGCACATACATGTCGCCGGTTCGTTTCGAGCGCAGCACCGGCATGCCCTGACCCGCGATGCGGACGCGATGGCCGAACTGAACGCCGGGGGGAATTTTAACGCGGGTGCGCTCCCCGCCGACCGTCGGGACTTCAAGATCGGTGCCGAGCGCCGCCGCCGCCATCGACACCGGCACGCGGCAGTAAATATCCGCGCCGTCCCGCTGGAAGAATTCATGGGGAGCAATCGCGAGGAAAATATAGAGGTCGCCCTGCGGCCCGCCGCGCAATCCGGCCTCCCCTTCGCCGGCGAGCCGGATGCGGGTGCCATCCTCGACGCCCGCTGGAATATTGACGGAGAGCGTGCGCTCGCGCGTCACGCGGCCGGCGCCCGAACAGGACGCGCAGGGGCTGTCGATCACCTGGCCGCGGCCCTGGCAGGCCGTGCAGGTGCGCTCGAGCGTGAAAAAACCTTGCTGATGACGGACGCGGCCGTGGCCGTTGCAATGCGGACAGGTCTTGGGCTTGGTCCCCGCTTTGGCTCCGGTGCCGGAGCACGCCTCGCAAGTGACCGGCGTCGGGATGCGGATTTGCGCGGTCTTGCCGGTGAACGCCTCTTCGAGCTCGATCTCCATATTGTAACGCAGGTCCGAGCCGCGCTCGCGGCCGGTGCCGCGCTGCCGCTGGCCCATGCCGCCGAAAATTCCCTCGAAAATATCGGAGAAGGTCGAGCCAAAATCGGCGCTGAAGCCGTGCATGCCGCCCATGCCGCCATGCTCGAAGGCGGCGTGGCCGAACCGGTCATAGGCGGCGCGCTTGTCGGGATCCTTGAGGATCTCGTAGGCCTCGTTGATTTCCTTGAACTTGAGCTCGGAGCCCTTGTCGCCCGGATTCTTGTCCGGGTGCCATTTCATGGCGAGCTTGCGGAAAGCCGATTTGAGGCCGTCCTCGTCGATC
>JAFBAG010000220.1 GCA_019247925.1 Pseudolabrys sp. | reverse complement strand
ACTACTACGCGTTTTGCGACCAGGATGACATTTGGGATGCCGACAAGCTGTCCAGCGCCGTTGCTCAGCTTGAACAAGCCGGCGCTGCCGCGCCCGCCATGTATTGCACGCGAACGCGGCTTATCGACGAAACGGGCCGCGATCTAGGTCTTTCAACGCTGCATGCCCGGCGGCCGAGCTTCGCCAATGCACTGGTGCAAAGTCTCGGCGGCGCCAACACCATGGTCTTCAATCGCGCGACAAAGAAGCTGGCCGCGGAGATAGGGGCCATCGACGCCGCTTCGCACGATTGGTGGATCTATCTCCTCACCACGGCGGTCGGAGGCGTCGCGATTTATGACCCCGAGCCGCACATCGGATACCGCATGCACGGCATCAACATCGTCGGCAGTAACACCGGATTCTTCGAGCGGTCGGTTCGGATACGCAAACTGTTCAGCGGCCAGTTGAGACAATGGACGGACGCCCACCTGGCGGCGCTTCATTCGCTTCGTTCACGGATGCCTGCCGGCAACCAAACGACCCTCGATCGCTTCACACATGCGCGACAGGCGGCGATCCTGCCTCGACTCTGCGGCTTCCTTAAGTCGGGAATCTATCGCCAGACGGCGCTCGGCAATGCGGGCCTGGCCTTCGCCGCCGTCTTTAAAAAAATCTAGGCGATCAAGCCGCGTTCTTCTTCACATCGAGGATGCGGCCACCCTCCATGGTGACGATCACATTGCAGAATCGGTTGATCACCTCCGGGACATGACTGGCGAGAACCAGGATGTCCGCATCTTGAATCATCTCCGTAATCCGCGCTTCGGCCTTTTTCATGAAATCGCTGTCGCCGACGGTAAGCAGCTCGTCCATCAGGATGATTTCAGGGTTCTGCGCGGTCGAAATCGAAAAAGCGAGACGCAATTGCATGCCGGACGAGTAGGTCCTCATCGGGAGATGGAGATATTCGCCAAGGCCAGAAAAAGATTCGATGTAAGGCACTATGCTCTTCGACTCCGCATAGGACATTCCCATCATCGTCGCGCGCAGCATGATGTTCTCGTAGCCGCTCGCTTCGAAATCCATGCCCATCGTCAAATCCAAAAGCGAAGCGACCTTGCCGGATATGTTCACCCGGCCGCGCGGCGGCTCGTAAATCCCTGCGATGACGCGAAGCAAAGTCGATTTGCCGGCGCCGTTGTGGCCAACCAGTCCGACCCGCTCCCCAGGCTTGATATGCAAAGTCACGTCCTTGAGCGCCTCGATCACGACATGATCGGCGGACTGCCCGACATTTCCGCCGACCGTTTGCACGAGCCGGTTTTTCAACGAGCGCGAACGCGCCTCGTAGATGGGAAACAAAACGTCGACGTGTTCAAGATCCACACTGGCCACGGCAGAACCTACAGCCAGTAAGCGATGCGCGGGCGATACAGCGCAAAGAAAGGCACTGCAATCGCGTAGCCGATCAGCGTGATCAGAATCACCATGACGTAATTCATCGGGTCGGGGACCTGTCCCAGCAAAGGCTCCCTGAGGATTGAGACGAAATTCGAAAACGGGTTGAGCAAGGTTATGAACCAGAGATGCGGCGGCAATTGGTCCGCCCTCCACATCACCGGGGTGATAAAAAACGCCACTTGAACGAGCGCCGCCAGGATCGGCGGAATATCGCGAAACCGCGCCGACATCGTCGCGGTAACATATCCGATCCATAGCGCGTTGATGGCAAACAGCAGCAGCGCAGGAATAAGAAGGATAACGGTCCAATACTGGGGCGGAGGAAAAATAATCATTACTACGGCAAGGATAATGACGTTGTGCAACCAGATGATGAGGTTCCGCAAAATCACTCGAAAAAGGATCGTGCTTTTAGCGATACGGGAATTTGATAAGTAGCCACGCGCTTCGATGAACGCGACCGACACTTCGTTGAACGTCGTCGATATCAGCGCCCACATGATCATGCCGGTCGCGATGAAAGGCATGTACGTGGCGATTGGCAGCTTGAAAAGATATGACCAAACAAATCCGACCGCGGCGACATTCACGGCCATGCTCAGTGTCAACCAAAACTGCCCCAGCCGGGAACGCCGATAACGCTGCCTGATATCATTCAGGGCGAGCAGCAACCACACCGGCCAACTCGCGAGACCCTCGCGCAGGTCTGATAACGCCAAAGCCGCGCGTTGTCCGGCGCTTATCTCCGCATAAGGTGTGGAACCTCTAATCTCGGTCATGACGCGTGCGATGAAGGGCCCGCGCCTATGTGTCAAGCTTCGGCATTTCAGCTGGCTTTGGAACAAAACAAGACCAATGTGTGCCGCCGGCGCGCCTGGCCCTGACTATAGACAAAAGATAGGCCCGTCAGTATTCAAGGGCCAAAGTTTTATCATCAAGAAAACAGTGTTGGGGGACCGATGAATCGCCGCGAACGCGAAATGCTCGATATTTTGAAGAAGGGCCGTAGCGAGTACGGCTACGTCGCGGTCAAGGCGGAATTCGAGGCCGAAGGCACGCGCGTCGACGAATTGCTGCGCCTCATCGAGATCGCGCGCAAAGCCGACCTCATGATCGGCCTGAAAATCGGCGGCTGCGAGGCGATCCGCGATCTGCTCGAGAGCAAGCAAATCGGCGTCGACTACATCATCGCCCCGATGGTTGAGAGCGCCTATGCGCTTTCGAAATTCATCGACGCCAAGAACAATGTCTATTCCAAGGACGAGCAGGAAGACACCGACTTCCTGGTCAACCTTGAATCAATCGCTGCATATAATGTCGCCGACGAAATGATCGAACGCGCCAAGCAGCCCAACGGGCTTGATGGCATTGTGTTCGGACGCGTCGACTTTGCGCTGTCCAAGAAGTTGTCGCGCGACGCGATCAATACGGCCGAGGTCACCAAGTGCTGCGTCGAGATCGGCAAGAAGACCAAGGCTGCCAATCTCGAGCTTGTCGTCGGCGGCGGCGTGTCGATGGATGCGATCCCCGCGCTGCGTGAAATGGCGGCGACGCACCTCACCCGTTTTGAGACCCGCAAGATCATCTTCGGCGCGGACTCGCTGAAAAACAGCGCCGCGGACAAGGGCCTTCTCAACGCGGTCCAGTTCGAGCTCTTGTGGCTGCAGAACAAGCAGGATTATTACGGGGTCATCCACCGCGAGGACGAAAAGCGCATCGATATGCTGTCCAAGCGCTGGCAGGCCCTTATTGCGCAAAAGGCGAACTAGTCCGGCCTGCTCGGTCTGGTTTCGTCTGTTAGAGCTATTTGTAGCCTGCGATGAAAAAGCGCCTGCTTGTATTCGGCGGCACCGGCGCAATCGCCGGGGCGCTCGCGCGCTCTTTCCAGAAAAACGGCTGGCAGGTCGTTGCGGCAACGCGTTCCAGCCGCCCCCGCGCCGCCACCAAGACGCTGCGGTGGATCACGTATGACCCGCTGGCCGCGAATGCCGACCATAAGGTGCTTGATCGCCACAGCCCGTTTCACGCTGTGTGCTGGGCGCAAGGCGCCAACATCAATGACAGCATTTATGACGTCCGCCCGGACGCGCACCTGGATATCTACAAGGCCAATTGCCTGTTCAACGTGGTGACGTTGAACGTGCTGCTCCGGCGCAAGTTGCTCGCAAAGAACGCGAGGCTCTGCGTCATCAGCTCCATCTGGCAGACGATCGCCAGACAAAACAAACTCTCGTATTCAATGTCGAAGGCGGCGCTCCAAGGTTTTGTTTTGT
>JAFBAG010000160.1 GCA_019247925.1 Pseudolabrys sp. | reverse complement strand
GGCCGCGCATAGATTTCGAGGCCGGCTTCCAGCGGATCGTCGCTCTCGATTAGTTTCAATTCCGCGGTTCCGCCGCCAAACAGCGATGTAAACAGCTTCTGGAAATGCTCGTTGACCGTGACGAACGAGGCGAGCAAGCGCTCGCGCGCCTCGCGGTTGAGGGACTGAATGCCCTGTCGCAATTTGGAAATGGCCTGGATCAGGTCGTCGCGCTCACCCGCGAGCTTGTTGTGCGACGCCTCGATTTCGCGCAGCTCCTCTTCGGCGCGAAGATTCACGGCGCCGAGCCGCTCGCGCTCGCGCCGCAGCCGCTCGAGCGTCGCTTCGACCTCGGTGACTTCGGGAAGCGTCTCGTCGGCCTTGAGTTCGGCGAGTTCGCTCAGATTTTCCGGCTCGGTCTCGAGGATTTCGTGGATTTCGCGCCCGATGTCTCCCAGACGACGCTTGGAGCCTTCGAAGCGTTCTTCCGCCCTGGCGAGATCCTCACGCGCGGCGCTTGCGGCTTCGAGCGCGCCGCGCGCGTCACGATCGGCCTGTGCCAAAGCCTCCTCGCCGGCGGCAAGGGTCTCGGCCGCGGCGCGGCGATTGTCTTCTGCCGCCGTGATTTCACCCGAGAGTGCCTCGCGCTTCTCGGCGAAGATCGCAGGCGCGTTCTCAAGTTCGGACCGTTCGCGCTTGGCGTCTTCGATACGCGACTGCAGCGTGGCGATCTGCGTGTTGGCGCCCTCGCGGCGGTCGGTCCAGCCGGCGACGTCACCGGCTATGACGTGGAGCCGGCGATCGGCATGTTCGGCCTCGCGCACGATCGCTTGCTGTTCCGCCTGCACCTCGGCGAGCTGACCGCGTTTTACAGCGATGTCGTCGCGGACGCCGGCAAGCCGTGTCTCGATATCGGCCGCGGGCGCCAGGCCCGCGAGGGTGCGCGAGGCGTCTTCACGCACCGCGAGCGCTTCCTCGCGGCTCGCATTGAGCCGGGCGCGCGCCTCGGCCAGAGCCGACAAGCGGGCCGCGGTGCGGTTCAATTCGCGCTCGCGCGAGCGGGTTTCGACTTCGGCGACGCCGGCTGCGTCGAAGGACGACTGCAGCGCGGCCAGCGCGGCGCGCTTGCCTTCAACGTCCGCGCGCAGCGGGGCGAGCTCGCTTTCGATTTCGGTCAGCCGGCCCCGTTGGGCGAGGCGGCGGGCAGCACCCGTCGGCGCGTGCGCGGCGGCGACAAAACCGTCCCAGCGCCACAGATCGCCGTCGAGCGAAACCAGGCGCTGGCCGGGTTTGAGCGAAGCCGCTAGCTGTGCACCGGCGTTTTTGTCGACGACACCGATCTGGGCGAGCCGCCGCGCCAGCGCCGGCGGCGCCTGCACATGATTGGCAAGCGCGGCAGCGCCCTCGGGCAGGGCTGGATCGGCAGAATCTGCGCTGACGCCAGCCCAATGCATGGGCGCCGACGCGTCCGTGGGGGCGTCAAGATCATCGCCCAAAGCGGCGCCGAGAGCCTTCTCGTAACCTTTCTCTACAGCGATGTGGTCCATCACCGGCGGCCACAGATTGCCGCTCTCGGGCGCGAGCACCTTGGACAAGGTGCGCGCTTCGGTTTCGAGACGCTGCACGCTGCGCTCGGCTTCGGCCAGTGCGCTGCGTGCGCTTTCGACTTCGCTGCGCAGATTATTGCGGGCAGCCTCGGCCGCGACGGCGGCGGCCTCCGCCTCGGTCAAGGCCGCTTGCGCGCCCTCGACAGCTGCGGCGATCGGCGCTGTGTCCGAGGCGCGCAGACTTGAAATTTCGCGCTCGATTTCGGCGATCTCGCCGGCCAGGCGGGTCGCGCGTTCGTCCTGTTCGCGCGCGGCGGTCTCGTATTGCTGGCGGCGGGCCGTGAGGTCGGCAAGCTCGGCGGTGAGTTGGCCGAAGATCGTCTCGACTTCACGAAGCGTTTTTTCGGCTTCGGCGACGCGAGCATCCACGCCCGTGCGGCGGGAGGCGCTCTCGTGCGCTTCGCGCTTCAACTGCGCTTCTTCGCCGGCGAGGCGGGTCAAGGCAGCCTCGGCATCGGCGGCAAGTTTTTTCTCGCGCTCGGCGTCGGCGGCGAACTGCACCATGCGCAATTCAAGCTCGGCGATGCGGTCCCGCGCGCGCGCCTCTTCGCGGTCGAGCTCTTCGCGCGCGAGATTAAGGCGGTGCAGCGCCGCAGCCGCGCGCGCCTCGGCGTCGCGCAGCGGGGGGAGCGCAGCCTGCGCTTCGGTTTGCCGTGTCGCGGTTTCGGCCTGCGCCGCGGTGCGCTCGCCCACCACGGCAACCGCCATGACATTGGCGTGCTCGGCGTCGGCGACCTCGGTCTTGGCCGCGACCCAACGCAAGTGGAACAGCATCGCCTCCGACTTGCGCACCTGCTGGGAGACGGTGCGGTAACGGATCGCCTGGCGCGCCTGCTTTTTCAGGCCGTCGATCTGCGACGCAAGCTGCTTGATGACGTCCTCGACGCGGGTGAGGTTCGTCTCCGCCGCTTTCAGGCGCAGCTCGGCTTCGTGACGGCGCTGGTGGAGGCCCGAAATGCCGGCGGCCTCTTCAAGCACCCGCCGGCGCTGTTCAGGCTTCGCTTGGATGATCTCGCCGATCCGGCCTTGATGGACGAGGGCAGGCGAGCGCGACCCGGTCGAGGCATCGGCAAACACGATCTGGACGTCGCGGGCGCGGACTTCCTGGCCGTTGATGCGGTAGGTCGAGCCCAGTTCGCGCTCGATCCGGCGGGAAATATCGATCGTATCCTGGTCGTTATATTGGGCCGGCGCCGAGCGGCTGGCATTGTCGATCTGGATCGCGACTTCCGCGGTGTTGCGGGCCGGCCGGTTGCCCGAGCCGTTGAATATCACGTCGTCCATGCTGGCGGCGCGCATCGACTTGTATGAGCTTTCGCCCATCACCCAGCGCAACGCCTCGACCAGATTGGACTTGCCGCAGCCGTTTGGCCCGACGACGCCCGTCAGCCCCGGCTCGATCAGGAAATCGGTCGGTTCGACGAAAGATTTGAATCCAATCAGGCGTAGCCGGGTGAGCTTCATGCCACTCGTCTCTGGGCGCGCCGCAGCGCGCATTCACACATCATGGACTGGAGGCGATCATCCTGCCGGAAAACGCGCCGGCGCATCGCCCTGGGTGCCGCATTCGCCGCACAATGAATCGGCCAAGCGCCGGGAGCAACAAAGGTTTTTCGTTTTCCAGATGTATAAAAGTCCGCGCGGGAAACCCGACGTCGCGCGACGTCTAGACCGTCGCGCCGGGACGCGGCGTAACGCGAAAAACCCTTATCCCGCCTTGAGATAGGGGGTAACGCGCTTGACCATCTCGTCATAGGATAGGGCGCCGGCGACCTTCTCGCCATTGATGAAGAAGGTCGGGGTCGAATTGACGCCGAGCTTTTGCGCCCCGTGCTGACGCACGGCTTCGATGCCTTCGAGCGCCTTCTGATTCGCCAGACACTCGTTGAACGACTTGTCCGTCAGCCCCGCCTGGCGCGTGATGGTGCGCAGCTGGGCCTCCGGGTTTTGCACCGCCCAGGTGTTCTGCTGATGGAACAGGGTATCGACCATAGCGAAGTATTTGCCGCCATCGCCATTGCTGGCGCAGCGCGCCAGCATGAAAGCCGCCGCCGCGGTCGGATCGAGCGGGAATTCGCGCAGGATGAACCGAACTTTGCCGGTCTCGATGTATTCGGTCTTGAATTTCGGGAACGTGTTGAGCGCGAAGTTGGCGCAATGCCCGCATGTCATCGAGGCGTATTCGATGACGGTGACCGGAGCCTTTTCGTTGCCAATGGCCATTTCGCCGAGCGGATGCGGCGCCATGAGCACGACACTGGAAACGGTCTGCGCGAAGGCGCGCTCGAGGCCGGTCGCGGCGACGAAGGCCAAAGCTGTGGTGCCGGCGCAGAATTCACGGCGGGTAAAGGTCACGGGAAACTCCTGTCAGGCCGTCTTGATCGATGGCTGTGCTAGCGAGAAACAAACTCCGTGGCAATTCTAGGTCGGCACGGCGGACCGTCGCCCGGCGTCAAATTTTCCTGATCGATCAAGGGCTAGCGCCGCTTCACCACCGCCCCGAGGCGGGCCAGGGCGCCGCGCAGGCTCTCGTCCTCGACTTGGGGCAGTCCGGCGCCGATCTTGGCCACCAGCTCGGGATCGGGCGCAGGCGGCGGCTTCGGCGCTGCCCGCCGATGCAACGGTGCCTGCCGCAGCGCGATCCGTCCGACCGCCTGCCAGCCAAAGAAGCGGTTGACGCGCTCGAGGATGACAGCGGACAGATGCTGGATCTCCAGCGCGGCGGGGCCTTCCACCCGCAGCACCAGGGTCGCTGGCTCGGGAAGGTCGTCGTCACCGGTTGACCGTGGCCATTGGATCTTGATCGGCTCGCAATGCGCGGCGATGTCCGCACCGATGATTTCGGCCCAGCGCATGACGATTTCGCTGGAGGCGAAACCCTGTTGCGCAAAACCCTCGCGCAGCAGCCGGCCGGTGAGTTCCGACAGCGGGCGGGGAAAACTTTGCGAAGGCTTGCGCACGGACGGGCGACCTATGCCAACGTTGCGGCATGACGCTAGCAAAGCGTGCAGTCGCGCGGAAGAAAGAGGCCAGCATTCGTCCCCGCAGTTCTGCGCGGCCAGATCCGCTGGCGCTGCTCGCTTGGTACGACCGCCATCGTCGCATCCTGCCGTGGCGCGCACGGCCCGGCGAAGCGATCGACCCGTATCGCGTCTGGCTTTCGGAAATCATGTTGCAGCAGACGACGGTGAAGGCGGTCGCGCCGTATTTCGCCCGCTTCATCGCGCGCTGGCCGAATGTGCAAAGCCTCGCCAAGGCGCCGCTCGAAGATGTGCTCAAGGGCTGGGCCGGGCTTGGCTATTACGCCCGGGCGCGCAACCTGCATGCCTGCGCGCAGGCGGTCGCCAAAACGCGCGCCGGAAAATTTCCCCAAACCGTCGAAGCGCTGCGCGAACTGCCGGGCGTTGGCGATTACACCGCGGCGGCGATTGCGGCCATCGCCTTTGATCAGCCGGCGGTGCCGGTCGACGGCAATGTCGAACGTGTGGTCGCGCGAATCTACGCGGTGGAAGAGTCGCTGCCCGCGGCAAAACCGAAACTCAGAGCGCTGGCGGCTGCCCTCATGCCCCCGGCGCGCTACAGCGACTTTGCCCAGGCGCTGATGGACCTCGGCGCGACGATCTGCACGCCGAAAACCCCGGCCTGCAGTCTTTGTCCGTGGAACGCCGACTGCGCCGCGCATGCTCGCGGCGAGGAAGAGACGTTTCCCCGCAAAACACCGAAGCGCGAAGGCCAGCTGCGGCGCGGCGCCGCTTTCGTCGCGCTGCGTGAAGACGGCTGCGTCCTGCTGCGCCGCCGCCCGGAAAAAGGATTGCTCGCGGGCATGAGCGAAGTGCCTGGCAGCGACTGGCACAGCGAGATGGAAGAAGCGACGATGCGCCGCGCCGCGCCCAAGCTGATACCGCCGGTGCCCTGGCGCCGTCTCGCCGGCAGCGTCGAGCACGTCTTCACGCACTTTCCGCTGACGCTCAGCGTCTATTTCGCGCAAGTGCCGCGCCGTAGCCCGCCGCCGTCGGGCATGCGCTGGGTGCGACGCCGCGAACTTCCGGGAGAAGCGCTGCCGAGCGTCATGCGCAAGGTCATTGCGCATGCGCTCGAGGAGAAGCCGCGCTAGACGGCAGGAATGCCGGTCGAGGCAGCCAGCATCGCGTCCTGCTGGGCGCGTGTCATCTTCGGCTTCTTGCGGGCCGCCGCCTTGCGGTTGATCTTGCGCTTGGCGATCGCGTTGAGCTTCTTGTCGGTCGCCTTCTCTTCCTTGAGATTGGCGACGAACAGCCGCGCCACGTCACTGCGGCCCAGCAACTTCGCCCACGCCGCCAAGGTGCCGTAGCGCGTGATCTCATAGTGCTCGACCGCCTGCGCCGCGGCGATGAGCGCGGCATTGAGCACCATCTTGTCCTCGATCTCCGAGGCGATCTCGTTGGCTTCATCGATGATGCCGTCGATCGCCGGGCACTTGGTGCCTTTCGGCTTTTGCTTGAGTTTCTTGAAGGCCTGGTCGAGCCGCTTGATCTGCCCGTTGGTCTGCTTGAGGTGCATCCGGAAGCCCTTTTTCAATTCGGGATCGGACGCCTTCGAAACCATGTCGGGCAGCGCCTTCTTGATCTGATTTTCGGCGTAATAAATGTCCTGGAGGCCGTGCATGAACAGCTCCTCCATCGTCTGCATATCGGGTGAAAACCAGCCCATAGTCGCGCCTCCTCATTATCCGGGTTCGCCAGTCAATAGTTTTTGCGCGGGCCGGGTTCCAAGAACGCGCAAAGAAAACTAAAACCTAGACCGGAAGTTTTGGGGGAGTGCGTGATGCCCGCCGATCAATGGTCGCCAAGCCTGCGTTATCCGGACCCGGCGATTACCTCGCTCGACAAGAAGTTCGACAAATACCGGGTGATGCTCACCAATGTGGAGCGGCTCGCCACCGGCACCCAATGGGGCGAAGGCCCGGTATGGTTCGGCGACGCCCGTTGCCTGATCTGGAGCGACGTGCCGGGCAACAAGATGTGGCGCTGGGACGAGGCGACTGGCCAGGCCAGCGTGTTTCGCGCGCCGTCCAACAACGGCAACGGAAATACGCGTGATCGTCAGGGCCGGCTCGTCAGCTGCGAACACCTGACCCGGCGCGTGACCCGCACCGAATACGACGGCAGCATCACGGTGATCGCCGACCGCTACGAGGGCAAGCGGCTCAATTCCCCGAACGATGTGGTGGTGAAGTCGGATGGCTCGATCTGGTTCACCGATCCGGCCTTCGGCATCCTCAGCAATTACGAGGGCGAGATCGCGCAATCAGAGCTGCCGATGAATGTCTATCGCGTCGATGGCAAGAGCGGCGCGATCTCGGTCGTCGCCGACGGCATCAACGCCCCGAACGGCCTCGCCTTCTCGCCGGATGAAAAGAAAATCTACATCGTGGAATCGCGCGCCGTGCCGCGCACCATTCTGTCTTTCGATGTTTCGGGCGACGCAAAATTGTCGAACCGCAAGGTGCTGATCGACTCCGGCCCACAAGGCACTCCCGACGGTTTTCGCGTCGACATCGACGGTAACCTCTGGTGCGGCTGGGGCATGTCACCCGAGCTCGACGGCGTGCGCGTCTTCACCAAGGAAGGCGAGCCGATCGGTCATATCGCGCTGCCGGAGCGCTGCGCCAATGTCTGTTTCGGTGGCCGCCATCGCAACCGACTCTTCATGGCTGCGGCGCATTCGCTCTACGCGGTTTACACCAACACCCAAGGCGTACTCGGCGGCTAAAGCCAGACGCCACAACGGAGGACGACAATGAAAATCGAACGGCACGACGTCGCGGCGCGCATGAGCAAGGTCGTGATGCACGGCGACACTGTCTATCTCGCGGGCATCGTCGCGGACGAGCCCAAGGGCAAGAATGTCACCGAGCAGACCAAGAGCATCCTGTCGCAGATCGACGGCTTTCTGAAAAAGGCCGGCACCGACAAGTCAAAGCTGCTGTCGGCGAACATCTGGATCACCGACATGTCGACCTTCCAGGAAATGAATGCGGTGTGGGACGCCTGGGTCTCGCTCGGCAACACGCCGGCGCGCGCCACGGTCGAAGCCAAGCTCGCGACGCCCGATTACAAGGTTGAAATCATGGTGGTCGCCGCGAAGTGACTGCTCGTGGCGTTCTAGCGATCTTCAACAATGTCGCGGCGGGTCGCGACGCCGAATTCAACGCCTGGTTTCAAGGCGAGCACCTGGCGGAACGGCTTTCGGTGCCCGGCTTTCTTTACGGCCGGCGCCACAAGGCCCTTTCAGGCGCGTTCGGCTATTTCAATTTCTATGTCGTCGAAAGCCCCGAAGTCCTGACTTCGAAGCCATATCTCGACCGTCTCGACAATCCGACGCCGCGCACGCGTGTCACGATGTCGGAAATCTTCAGGGACATGTGCCGGACAGCGTGCAGGCGGGACCTTCGCATCGGGCGGGCTCGGGGCGCGGTTACTGTCGCGGCGCGTTTCGCCCTGCCGCAGGATGTGACGAAACTCAGGTCGGCTCTCGAACAATTCGGGCGCGACGAGACTATTGCCGGCGAGCTGTGGTTATCCGCTGAAAAGCCCGGCGCCATCATGGAAGAAGAGAAGTTGCGCGGCGGCGACCGCAAGATCGCGCAATGCCTGTTGGTCGATACGCTGGACGAGCGGTCCGCGAATGCCGTTGCGGAGCAGATCGCGCGGGATTTTGCTGGCGCCGAGATTGGCGTCTTCCGCGTCATCAGCCACCTCGGAAACGCCGATGCCTAGTGCCCTATAGCCAATTCGCATTGGCTATATCGCCGCGCTATTATTTTGCTTGTTTGTGAACCAGTTCACATTGGTTTCGTATAAAGTCTTCTAATTAGGCCGGGGTCGACCATCCCAATGAATCGGGTGGACGTGAACAGATGGAGCCCCGCCATGCGTCAAGTCATCCTGGCCTTTATCGCTATTGCCCTCGGTTTCGTGGTGCTTGCCACCGCCATGCACGCCGACATGGACTCGGTCCCGGTTCAGTCGGCGCAGCGTTCTCCGGTCAATTAGCGGCGACTGAACGCGGCTGGAGCGGTGCAGCCTATTTTATCGTCGCCCACTCGCGGTGGGACGAGGGCGCGTCCGGTCACGCTTCATTCGCCTTTAGGCGCCGTTTACTCGACGAGGCTACAGGCGCGGCGCTAGCATTCCTCGAACTATAAAACCGGGGGGACGCCATGCTGACACGCCGTGATTTTCTCGCTTCGACTGCCGCCACCGGGCTGACAATCGGCGCGGGCCATGCCGCGATGGGGCCGAACGACAAGTTCGATCTGTTGATCAAAGGCGGTGACGTCCTCGATCCGAGCCAGTCGCTGCTCGGCAAGCGCGACATCGGCATACGCCGCGGCATCATCGAAGCAGTTGAAGCCGATATCGCAGAAGCGCGCGCGGAGCGCGTCCTACCAGCCAATGGCAAGCTGGTGACGCCTGGTCTGATCGACCTGCACTCGCATGTCTATCCGTATGGTTCGGCGATCGGCATTCCGGCGGACGAACTTGTCGCGCATCAGTGCACGACGACCTGCGTGTCGGCAGGCGATGCCGGGGCCAACAATTTCGCGGCATTCCGACGCCATATCGTCGCGCAGACCCGCACCCGGCTCTATGCGTTCGTTCACATCGCCAATGTGGGCCTGACGCCGTTCCCGGTCGCCGAGCTCTACAACATCGATTTTGCGCAGGTCGACGCGTGCGCCAAGACGATCGCGGAGAATTCCGACATCGCGCTGGGCGCCAAGGTGCGCATGTCGGAAAACGTCATCGCCAAGCACGGCACCGAACCGCTCAAGCGTGCGATCCTCGCCTGCGAGCGCGCGGGCACCGGCGCCAAGATCATGTGTCATATCGGCGGCGTCGAGACCAAAGAGCTGATGTCGCAGATCCTCGATCTGCTGCGGCCGGGCGACGTCCTCACCCACGCCTATTCCGGGTTTCCGAACATGGCGGGCGTCTTCACCAATATCGTGCAGGACGGCCAGTTGCTGCCCGCGGCCAAGGCGGCAAAGCAGCGCGGCGTCATATTCGACGTCGGCCATGGCGGCGGCAGCTTCGATTATACCGTGGCCGAGGTGGCGATTGCGCAAGGCTGCCCGCCGGACACGATCTCGTCGGACATCCATGTGTTCTCCGGCAATTCGCCGGGCATGCCCTATCTCACCAATGTCATGAGCAAGTTCATGGGGCTCGGCTTCTCGCTCGAGCAGGTCGTGACGATGGCCACCGCCACTCCCGCGAAGATCATCAACCGGCAGGCCAAGCACGGCACGCTGCAGGTGGGCGCGCCGGGGGATGTGTCGATCATGGAGCTGGTCGAAGGGCCCGTGTCTTTCGTCGACACCCGCAACAACCGCCGCGAGGGCAGGGCCCAGCTCAAGCCCGTTGCGGTGGTGACGGCAGGCGTGGCGTTCGGGCGGCCTTATGGCTCGCCCTTTGCGGTGCGCTAGGCGTCCATCTCGGCGCGGATCTTCGCGCGCAGCTCGTCGATCAGCTTGAGGCCTTTCGGGGTCTCGACATGCCAGAAGGTCCAGCCGTTGCAGGCGTCGAGGCCTTGCGCGACCGCGCCCATCTTGTGGATCGAGCCAACGTTGTCGCCGAGCGTAACGGCGCCATCGGCCCGCACCAAAGCTTTATGGCGCTTCTTGCCATCGACCAGCTTGGCGCCGGGCTTGATCAGGCCTCGCTCGATCAGCGCCGCAAAGGGCACGCGCGGCGCTTCGCGCGCGGTCATGAAGGGAGCGAGCGCCGGCGCTTCCAGCGGCTTGACGCGAGCGATGCGCTTCTCGGCAGCCTTGGCGTATTTTGGGTCGCGCTCGATGCCGATGTAGCGGCGGCCAAGGTGTTTCGCGACAGCGCCGGTGGTGCCAGTGCCATTGAACGGGTCGAGAACGAGGTCGTCGGGGCGCGAGCTTGACAGAATGACGCGAGCAAGCAGCGCCTCGGGCTTCTGGGTCGGATGCAGCTTCTTGCCGTCCTTGCCCTTGAGCCGCTCGTCGCCCGTGCACAGCGGCAGCGTCCAGTCGGAGCGCACCTGAACGTCCTCGTTTCCAGCCTTCAGAACTTCATAGTTGAACGTGTAGCCCTTGGCGCTGGCGTCACGCGATGCCCAGATCATCGTCTCATGCGCATTGGTGAAGCGCCGGCCACGGAAATTCGGCATCGGGTTAGACTTGCGCCAGATCACGTCATTGAGGATCCAGAATCCGAGATCCTGCATGATCGTGCCGACGCGGAAAATGTTGTGGTAGCTGCCGATTACCCAGATCGTGCCGGCCGGCTTGAGGACGCGCTTGCAGGCCTGCAACCAATCCCGTGTGAAAGCGTCATAAGTCTTGAAGCTGTCGAACTTATCCCAGTCGTCCGTGACGGCGTCGACGTGACTGTCGTCAGGCCGCTTGAGATCGCCCTGGAGCTGCAAATTGTACGGAGGGTCGGCGAATACGAGATCGACCGAGGAGGCCGGAAGCTTTGCCAACTCGCTGACGCAATCCCCAACGAGGATGCGAGAGGAGGGCGCTCCAGAAACTCCACGGGCCGCCCGTTGGGGCGGCCCGCGACGCGACACAACCATGACTCAGGACTCTGACTCAGGTGACGCGGTCGGCGACGCGGGACCTACAACCGACAGGCCGCCACTATGGGAGAGCAGGGTTGAAAAAGAGTTTAGTTTTGCTAGGCAAAAATTGCCCATTCATTTGCAGAATCAATGATTTACATGGCGTCGCCCGTCCCGAAATTGGACACACATACAAAGCCTAAGCAATGATCGGCACCGCAATACCGGAAAGGACCTGAGCCATGCGCTGGGATGACTTTCGCCGCAGCGACAATATCGATGATTACCGCGGCGATAGCGGCGGCGGATTCGGTGGCGGCGGCGGTGGCTTCGGCTTCCCGATAGGCGGCGGCGGCCTCGGCCTCGGCACGGTCGTCGTGCTCGGAATCATCGGTTATGCGCTCGGCATCGATCCCTCGGTGCTGATCGGGGGCGCCGAAATCCTCACCGGCAATCGCCCCGGCTATCAGCAGCCCTATCAGGAGCGGCGCTCGACCCGCGGCGCGCCGACGGACAAAACCGGGCAGTTCGTCGCGGCTA
>JAFBAG010000335.1 GCA_019247925.1 Pseudolabrys sp. | reverse complement strand
GGCCGCGCCATATCCGGCGCCGCGGCCGCAGCAGTCGGATGTGCTTGGGCTGTTTCCGCAACCGGGCCCGCGGTGAGTGGTGCCATGAGCGTCGCCATCATCGACTACGGCTCGGGCAATTTGCACTCGGCGGCAAAGGCGTTCGAGCGCGCGGCCCGCGAGTCCGGTTATGCCGGCACGATCGAGGTGACGGGTGATCCCGCCGCCGTGGAGCGCGCAGAGCGCGTCGTGCTGCCCGGCGTTGGCGCGTTCGCCGATTGCCGCCGCGGGCTTGAAGCGATCCCCGGCATGCTCGCCGCGCTCGAAACCAATGTGCGCACGAAGGGGAAGCCGTTCTTCGGCATCTGCGTCGGCATGCAATTGATGGCGGAGCGCGGCCACGAGCACGGCGTCACGCCGGGTTTCGGCTGGATTGCGGGCGAGGTCGACAAGATCGCACCGTCCGACGCGAATCTGAAAATTCCGCACATGGGCTGGAATACGCTCGATCTGGCGAAGCCGCACAAATTGCTCGACGGTATTCCGACCGGCGCCGGAGGATTGCACGCCTATTTCGTGCACTCCTACGAGCTCAAGCCGGCGCGGCGCGAGGACCTTGTGGCCCAGGCGGACTATGGCGGACCGATCACAGCCGTGGTCGGGCGCGACAACATTGTCGGCACGCAATTCCATCCCGAAAAGAGCCAGAAGCTGGGCCTCGCGCTGATCGCCAATTTCCTGAAGTGGAAGCCGTGATCCTCTTCCCTGCCATCGACCTGAAGAACGGCGAGGCCGTGCGGCTCGAACAGGGCGACATGGCGCGCGCCACCGTGTTCCACAAGGACCCGGCGGCGCAGGCGCGCGCTTTTGAGGCGCAGGGTTTCGAATATCTGCATGTCGTCGATCTCGACGGCGCGTTTGCGGGAAAGCCCGTCAACGCACAGGCGGTCGAACACATTCTGGGGTCGGTGAAAATGCCCGTGCAGCTCGGCGGCGGCGTACGCGACATGGCGACCGTGGATGGCTGGCTCGGCAAAGGCGTGCGCCGTGTCATCATCGGCACGGCGGCGGTGCGCGATCCGGCCTTCGTGAAAGCGGCGGCCAAGAAATATCCCGGTCGTGTGGCGGTCGGGCTCGACGCCCGCGATGGCAAGGTCGCGGTCGAAGGCTGGGCGTCGACCTCCGAACTCACCGCGCTCGAGATCGCCAAACGGATCGAGGACGCCGGCGTCGCCGCGATCATATACACCGACATATCGCGCGACGGGCTGCTCAAGGGCATCAACTGGGACGCGACCATCGCGCTCGCCGACGCCATCAGCATTCCCGTGATTGCATCGGGCGGGCTCGCTTCGCTGGATGACGTGAAAACTTTGGTATCACCGCGCGCCCGCAAACTCGAAGGCGCCATCACGGGCCGCGCGCTCTATGACGGGCGGCTCGACGCCGCGGCAGCACTCAAGCTTCTCAAGGCGGCGTGATGTTCAAGGTCCGCGTCATTCCCTGCCTCGACGTCAAGGATGGTCGCGTGGTCAAGGGCGTCAACTTCGTCAACCTGCGCGATGCGGGCGATCCGGTCGAAGCGGCAATCGCCTATGACGCGGCCGGCGCCGACGAACTCTGCTTCCTCGACATCACCGCGAGCCACGAGAACCGCGATACGATTTTCGACGTGGTGACGCGCACCGCCGAGGCCTGTTTCATGCCGCTCACGGTCGGGGGCGGCGTGCGCACGGTCGACGATATCCGCAAGTTACTCACTTGCGGCGCCGACAAGGTTTCGATCAACACCGCCGCGGTCTCGAACCGGCAGTTCGTCAGGGAAGCCGCCGAGAAATTCGGCGACCAATGCATTGTCGTCGCGATCGACGCCAAGCGGGTTTCCAAAGACGGCGCGACGGACCACTGGGAGATCTTCACCCATGGCGGCCGGCACCCGACCGGCCTCGACGCGGTCGCCTACGCCAGGGAAGTCGTCTCGCTCGGCGCCGGCGAAATCCTGCTCACTTCTATGGATCGAGACGGCACCAAATCGGGCTATGACATCAAGCTGACGCGGGCCATTGCCGATGCCGTTGCCGTGCCGGTGATCGCCTCCGGCGGCGTCGGCAATCTGGAACACATGGTTGAAGGCATCCGCGACGGCCATGCCACCGCCGTTCTCGCCGCCTCGATCTTCCATTTCGGCGAGCACAGCGTGCGCGAGGCCAAGGAATACATGGCCAAAGCCGGGCTGCCGATGCGGCTCGATCCGTGATATTGAGCGGCTGATGGCCAAGAAGACGAAAAAGAAAAACACTTTCTCGCTATACGAGCTCGAGAAGCGCGTCGCCGAGCGCGCGAAGGCGCGCGCCAAGGATTCCTATACGCGCGCGCTGCTCGACAAGGGCATCGTGCATTGCGCCAAGAAGCTCGGCGAAGAGGGCCTGGAAGCTTCGCTCGCCGCGGTTGGCGAAAGCAAAAAGCGCCTCACCGCCGAGACCGCGGATCTGCTTTATCACCTGATGGTCGTGCTCAAAGCGCGCGGCATCGCGTTCAAGGACGTCGAGGCCGCGCTCGCCAAGCGTACGGCACAGTCCGGCCACGCCGAGAAGGCCAGCCGGCGCAAACGTTAGCTTTCGCCATGGAAAAGTGCATCGACGAGACGTTATCGCCGTACCGCACCTTCTCGCGCGCCGAATGGGCGGCGTTGCGCAGCGACACGCCCATGACGCTGTCGCCGGAAGAGGTGACGCGACTGCGCTCGCTGCACGACCGGCTCGACATCCGGGAAGTCGAGGAAATCTACCTGCCGCTGTCGCGGCTTCTGTCGATGTATGTCGAGGCGACGCAGGGCCTGTTCAACGCGCAGCAGGACTTTCTCGCCACCAGGGACACCAAGATGCCGTTCATCATCGGCGTCGCCGGATCGGTCGCGGTGGGCAAGTCGACCACCGCGCGCGTTCTCCAGGCGCTGCTGATGCGCTGGCCCAACGTGCCGAAAGTAGACCTCATCACCACCGACGGCTTTCTTTATCCCAACGCAATTCTCGAGCGCGAAGGGCTGATGGAAAAGAAGGGTTTTCCGGAAAGCTATGACCGTACCGCGCTGCTGCGATTTCTCAGCGACGTGAAGGCCGGGCGGCGGCCGACGCGGGCACCGGTCTATTCGCATCTGACCTATGACGTCACCCCGAACCAATGGGTCGAGGTCGACAGACCGGACATT
>JAFBAG010000283.1 GCA_019247925.1 Pseudolabrys sp. | reverse complement strand
GGTTGTGAATGAATTGCGGCTCATGGACATTGATGGCCCCGAAGAATCGTAAGCGAAGATCTTCGGCGCTGACATGCTCGAGAAACTTCAGAAAACGTGCGTCATCGTCGCCGCGAACCGACCGGATCAAAATCCGGCCGAGCTTGGGCAGCTCGACATAAAATTCCTGCGCCATGCCGGGATGCATCAGCATAGCTAAATTTAGCCCGGATGATTTGCGCAAGGATTGATCCAGCGCAATTTTGTCGCGGCCAGGGGGCTCTACCTTCCAAGAAACCCCAGGAGGCCGCTATGAAAGTGAAAGACGTCATGACCCGCCGCGTGGTCGCCCTGCCGCCGAACAGCACCGTTCTAGAGGCAGCCGGTTTGATGCTGAAGCGCCGCATCAGCGGCCTGCCCGTCATCGAAGTGAATGGCGAGCTGATCGGCATCGTCACGGAAGGCGATTTGCTGCGCCGTTCCGAAACTGCGACGGAAAAGCACCGTCCACGGTGGCTGCAGTTTTTGCTCGGACCAGGACGTGCGGCCGAAGAATTTACCCGCGCGCACGGCCGCCGCGTCGAGGAAGTGATGACCCAAAGCCCTTACACCATCACCGAGGAAGCGGACCTCGAGGATGCCGTCACATTGATGGAGGGCCATAACGTCAAGCGTTTGCCGGTCATGCGCAACAACAAGCTGGTCGGCATTCTCAGCCGCGCGAATGTTCTGCGCGCGCTGCTGAAGACCGCGAAATATGACAAGGCGAGTGTCGCGAGCGACCAGGCGATCCGGCTTTCGATTCTGGAACAGATGGAGAAAAGCGCTTGGGCGCCGACTGCGATGGTGGACGTCAGCGTCGAAAAGGGCGTCGTAACGTTATCCGGGACCTTGCTCGACGATCGTGACCGCGCTGCTTTGCAGGTGCTTGCGGAAAATACCGCCGGCGTTACGAAGGTCCGCGACAATATGGTGTGGGTGGAGCCGTGGTCCGGAACCATCATCGAGCCCAAAGGCCAAGTCGAAGCCGCCTAAATAGGGGCTAGCGCCAAGCGCGCGTTGCGGCCTGCGGGCGCAACGCGCGTTTTGCATTTTCGCGATGTTTGCACCGCTTGATCTGCCTCAAAGCAGCCTTCTGAAGGCTCCGCCAAAATGGGCGTAATCCAAGGAGGAGATCCATGGCCGACACCCTTTCGGTAAACGATCGAAGCACTGCAACTGCGGCACCAAGCTGGCTCCGCGAGAACTGGGGTCTGCTTGCAGCCATCGCCGCACTGGTGGCGGTTCTGGCGTTGCCGACGCCGGAAAACCTTCCGGTGGCCGGCCATCGCATGCTCGCCATCCTGGCATTCGCGGTCATCATCTGGATGACCGAAGCGATCGATTACGCGGTCTCTTCAATCGTGATCGCCGCGCTGATCGCTTTCCTCGTCGGCCTCGCTCCGAATGTCGCGAATCCGAAAGTGCTGCTGGGAACCAGCGGCGCGATGAGCCTTGCGTTCAGCGGCTTCACGACGACGGGTCTTGTTCTGGTGATGGCGGCCTTGTTCCTCGCCGCGGCGATGACGCAGACGGGCTTGGACAAGCGCATCGCGCTGACAATCCTGTCACGCGTTGGAACCAGCACGCGCAGCGTCGTGGTCGGCACCATTCTCGTCGGCTTCGTCATCGCATTTATGGTGCCGTCGACCACGGCACGCGTGGCCTGTCTCGTGCCGATCACGCTCGGCATCATTGCGGCGTTCGGCGTCAACAGGCGGAGCGCGTTCGCCAGCATGCTAATGATCGTCACGGTGCAGACCGCGAGCATCTGGAATGTCGGCATCAAGACCGCCGCGGCGCAAAACATGATCGCCATCGGCTTCATTGAAAAAGCCTTCAATCAGACGATCACCTGGGCGGAGTGGCTGATGGCCGCGGCGCCGTTCGGCATTTTGATGTCGATCGCTCTTTATTTCGTCATGACGCGCATGATGCCCCCGGAAATCGAGGAAGCGCCGGGCGGTCTCGAAGGCATCCGCAAGTCACTGGCCGCGCTTGGTCCAATGAAGGCGGCGGAAAAGAAGCTGCTGGCGATTTCGCTGACACTGATCGCCTTCTGGGCCACTGAAGGCATCTTCCACAAGTTCGACACGTCCTCGACGACCGTGGTCGCCGTCGCCCTGATGTTCATGCCAGGCGTCGGCATCCTCACGTGGAAAGATGCGCAGCCGAAAATCCCGTGGGGCACGGTGCTCCTGTTCGGCATTGGCATTAGCTTGGGCACGGCGCTGCTGCAGACAAAAGGTGCCACCTGGCTTGCGGATATCGTGGTGGCGGAGTTTGGACTGAAGAACGCCACCGCGTTCTTCATCCTCGGCGTGATGACGCTGTTTCTTGTCGTCATTCACCTCGGCTTCGCAAGCGCGACGGCGCTTGCTTCAGCCATGATCCCGATCGTCATCGCGGTGCTCAAAGGCGTCGCGACGCCGGGGATCAACGTCATCGGAATGACCATGCTGCTGCAATTCGTGGTCAGCTTCGGCTTCATCCTCGTCGTCAACGCGCCGCAAAACATGGTTGCGTACGGCACCGAGACCTTCACCGCGCGCGATTTTGTCCGCACGGGGTTGGTGCTGACTCTCATCGCCATTGGCTTGGTGATGCTGCTCGGCATGACGTACTGGCGCTGGCTCGGCTACGTGTAAGCCATGGGCCGGACGTCGCTCTCTGTCGTATTTGCCGGCAGCGGCGGGTCCGGCGCCATGACGGCAGGACAGTTGTTCCTGCAGGCGGCCGCGGCGGCGGGCTATTATGGGATCATGACTCAGCTCTTCGGCGCGCAAGTGCGCGGCGGAGAGTCTGCCGCTCTGGTGCAAGTCTCGACCGAGCCTGTCGAGTCGCCACCCGACCGCTACGAATTGTTTGTCGCGATCGATTGGGAAAAGATCGATCAATTCGCCCCGGAAATCCCGCTCGACGACGGCAGTATCGTGATTTGCGACCCGGCCGCGGGCCAGGTGCCGGCCGCGATCGCCAAATCGAAAGCGCGCGTGCTCACAGTCAGCTTTGATGACCCCGCGGTGACCCGGCTCGAGCGGGCCTTGCGGGGGCGCCGCGCCAATGTGTGCGCCGCCGCCCTCGTCGCGACGTTGATTGGGCTGCCGTCCCGTCACCTGGATAGCGCGCTTATCAAGCTGCTCGGCAAGAAAAGCGCAGAGGTGTTCGAAGCCAACAAACGTGCGCTGAAGTATGGGGCGCAGCTTGCAAAAACTCTGCCTGTGACCCTCGCGCTCGACGATGCGGCGCCCGGTGAGCGGTGGTTCATATCGGGAAATCGCGCGGCGGCGCTTGGCGCCCTACGCGGCGGGGTGCGCTTTGTCGGCTGCTATCCCATTACGCCGGCGACCGACCTCGTAGAATGGCTCGCGCCGCATATCCGCGAACTTGGCGGCAATCTCGTGCTCGCCGAAGACGAGCTTGCCGCGATCAACATGGTCCTGGGAGCCTCCTATGGCGGGATTCCGGCCATGACAGTGACGGCGGGGCCGGGACTTTCTTTGATGACAGAGGCGATTGGGCTCGGCGTCGCGGCGGAAATCCCGGCCGTCATTATCGACGTCATGCGCGCCGGTCCATCGACCGGAATTGCCTCGAAGACTGAGCAAAGCGATCTCAACATCGCGATCTATGGCAGTCATGGGGACGCGCCCCGCATCGTTCTCGCGCCGACATCAATCGGTGACTGTGCCTATACGACCGAATGGGCGGTCGGTTTGGCAGAGACCATTCAAACCCCCGTTCTGGTTCTCTCCGATCAGGCGATGGGCCAGGCGAGTGGGGCGATCCCGGCGCCGACGCGTCGGCCATCTCCCGGCAAGCGCCGAACCGAAACGAAGGCCGGCGAACCTTTCAAGCGATATGCCATCGGATCCGACCCCAATACGCCAATGCCGCGACCCGGCACCGAAGGTTGTGAATGGGTGGCCGAAGGGCTCACACACAACGAAGCGGGCTTGCCGGTCAGCGCCGCCGCTGCCCATGCCGCTCAGATCAATAAACGGGCGAAAAAGCTGGCGCAGATCGACCCAGGAGCGGATTGGGGAGAATGCTGGGGCGATGGCGACACCGCGATCATTACTTTCGGCTCTGGCGTTGCGCCCGCGCGCGAAGCGGCGATACGGCGCAATAAAGCGGGCCAAGCGACGCGCGTAATCGCGCTCCGCCTGCTGTCGCCGCTGCCGCGCAAGGCGCTTCGCGACGCGCTCGAGGGAACGCGGCGCGTCGTCGTGCTTGAACAAAATCATACTGGCCAGTTGCTGCAGTACCTGCGCGCAAACGATGCGGTGCCGGCGTCAACCGAAAGCATGGCGCGGCCAGGACCGCTGCCATTCCGGCCGGCCGAAATATTGAGCCGCCTGATTGAGGAGCGGGCATGAACCTCGCCGTTGCTGAAGCGCAAGGCTGCGCCCTAAAGGCCAAGGACTTCAGCTCCGGCGCGCACCCGATCTGGTGCCCGGGCTGCGGCGACTTCGGCGTGCTCGCCGCTCTCGAGCGGGCGCTCGCGCTTCTCGGCCGCCCGCCGCATGAGGTTGTGCTAGTCTCTGGAATTGGCTGCTCGTCGCGACTGCCCGGCTATATGAACTGCTACGGTTTTCATGGCGTTCACGGCCGGGCGCTCGCAACTGCAACGGGACTAAAGCTGGCGCGCCCCGACCTCGAAGTGATCGCACTCGGTGGTGATGGCGACGGGTTTTCCATCGGTGGCAACCACTTCATCCATACGTGCCGGCGCAATGTCGACATGCTCTATATCGTGATGGACAACCGGGTTTATGGCATGACCAAGGGGCAACCTTCGCCGACCACCGAGTCGGACTGGGACAGCGAACTCATTCCAGGCGGCAGCCGCTTGCCGCCATTCAATCCGGTTGCGATGGCTGTTACGGCCGGCGCCACCTTTGTCGCCCGGGGTTATTCGGGAGATCCGCAGGGGTTAGCGGAGCTGATCGTCGCCGGTTCAAAATGGCCCGGCTTTGCGTTCGTCGAGGTGCTGTCGCCTTGCGTCACGTTTCGGCCCGAGGAATTCGAATGGAAAAGGAAAGTCCGCCACGATGGCGTCTTGGTGGAAAACGATCGTGGCGCCGCTGTCAGTGCGGCACTGTCGGATGACGGATTTAGTCTCGGGATTTTGTTTCGCGGCAAGGGACCGCGCGTGGATCATCAGCCGCCGACAACGACGTTAGCGGCGATCGAAGAGCAATTCCTGCTGCCGTCGCCGGACATGGCGTAAACCTCGGCGAAACAGCGCCGCCTCGCGATCTTTGCAAATAGTTATTGGTGCCCCTAGCCGGAGTCGAACCAGCACGATGTTGCCATCACCTGATTTTGAGTCACCGATCGGGCGAGCAGGATCAGTAGGTTACAAGTCTCACGCCGGGGAAATTGCGGGATATACCGGCTGAAAGTCTCAAAAACAGTTTTTGAAAGGTCGCCCGAACAGACCCGGAACAAATAACTGGTTCCGCAGGGCGTTCGAGGGCAATACTACTATCTATATATAATCCCTAACCGGCGCGCGGTGACCCCGGTGGCACGGCTCCCAAGGCAAGACCGCGCAGCAATCGCCCAAAAACGCCTTTTGAGCGTCCTCGGGGCACACTCGATAGCGACGGCACGCACTATCGAACAAAAAATTAGCGACGCCGGACCGTTCAATCAACGCGTCGACCCTCACGTCTTGACCGAGGTTCGAAACGGGCTGGTCGCCGAGGGCAAACTGGTTCGAATCCACCACGCAAACGTCCCATGGTTTCATCTCCCTGACACCGATCCAGCCCTTATCGCTGAACGTCTGAATGTCCAGCTCCCAGTATATCAGGCCATCAACGCAGGCGCCCTTTCTGTCCGCGTCGGGCAAGCACTCGAAATCGCGGTCTACAAGGCCTTCATCAAGACGGGAACGGCTGAGTTCTACGGTCGATTTAAAGATCTCGACGATCACGACGACAGCACCAATTATTCGAAGGAAGAACCACCGCAGCACATCGGTGCTCGATCGCTTCCGGGCAATCAAAATCTCGATTTTCTCTATCGCGATCCTGTCGCCGGTTTCATGGGCGTTGAGTGCAAGAACGTTCGCGAGTGGCTCTACCCTGACCGGCCAGAACTTATCGATGCGCTTCGCAAATGCCTGGCACTGGATTGCATGCCGGTTCTTATTGGCCGCCGCATTCCTTACGTAACCTATTTGTTGCTCACCCAGTGCGGCGCGGTTTGCCACCAACTCTATAATCAGCTTCTACCGGCTGTCGAAGCTGACCTCGCGGCGCGGGCTAGAGACAAAACCATTCTCGGCTATCA
>JAFBAG010000113.1 GCA_019247925.1 Pseudolabrys sp. | reverse complement strand
CCAGCGCGCGCAGGACGGCACTGCGAGCCTCGGGCCGCAGCGGCGCTGTGGCATTCCAGTCGAAATACGCACGGGTTGAGGTGGTCATCTGTTGCGCGGCGAAAAAGCTTGCTTTTGATCCTACGGGTCGTGGTAGATACCGCGCATCGCGGCCGGCCAACGGCCCAATCCCGTAATTTAGAATAGTTCTAAACAGTTACGAGGGTCCGCGCAAGCATACCGCACCGCCGTAATATGCGCGAAGCCGCCCGGAGCTTTTAAAGAATGCCTGAAGTTATTTTTACCGGCCCTGCCGGTCGTATCGAGGGCCGCTATCACCCTGCGCGGCAAAAAAACGCGCCGATCGCGATCATCCTGCATCCGCATCCGCAATTCGGCGGCACGATGAACCATCCGATCATCTACCAGATGTACTATGCCTTCGTGCATCGCGGTTTCTCCGCGCTGCGGTTCAATTTCCGCGGTGTCGGCCGCTCGCAGGGCGCGTTCGATCACGGCTCCGGCGAATTGTCGGATGCCGCTGCCGCGCTCGACTGGGCGCAGACCATCAATCCCGAAGCCAAGAGCTGCTGGATCGCCGGATTCTCGTTCGGCGCCTGGATCGGCATGCAGCTTCTGATGCGCCGTCCCGAAATCGAAGGCTTCATCTCGATTTGCCCGCCGGCCAACCTCTACGATTTCTCGTTCCTTGCGCCCTGCCCGTCGTCGGGCCTGATCGTGCACGGCGACAAGGATGCGGTCGTGCCGCACAAAGACGTCACCGGCCTGGTCGAGAAGCTTAAGACGCAGAAGGGCATCGTGATCGAGCAGAAGGTGATCCAGGGCGCCAATCACTTCTTCGACGCCAAGGTCGAACCCTTGATGCAGTCGATCACGCAGTATCTCGACAAGCGGCTCGCCAGCGCCCGTAAGCCTTCCGCGGCCTAGGCTAGGCCCGTCACCGGCTCGATCGCCTTTCGTAGCGCACTTGCGTCGACATCGTGCCCGGCAAACAGCCGGAACGCATCGACCCCTTGCCAGAAATAGAGCTCGTAACCCGACATCGTCGCTAGACCTGCGCGACGTGACGCTTCGAGGAAGGGCGTGTCGATCGGCGTATAGACCGCGTCGAACGCCCAGCGCCGGCCGCGATACGCGCTCTCCGGAAAAGCGGTACCGCCGTAGCCGACCATGCCCGCCGGTGTGCAGTTGAGAAGTCCCTCTGCGCTTTCGCACGCACCATCAATCGTCGCCGCAACTTGCGCGTCGAATTGCGGCGCGGCCCCTTTGAGCGCGGCGATCAGCGCAGCGGCTCTGTCACGGTCGACATCGAACACAACAAGCCGCGTCGCACCCAATTTCACGAGGGCAAAGGCGATGGCGCGGCCGACGCCGCCGCCGCCCGCCATTGCTATCTTTCCGGGCGCAGTCTGGCCGAAAGCCCCGCGATAGGCGCTGATGAATCCGGTGTGATCGGTGTTGGCGCCCCGCGGTAGCCCGCCGTCGAACAGCGCGGTGTTGCACGCACCGATCGCGCGCACGGAGGCGTCATCGATTGCGAGCTTTGGCACGACACACTCTTTGTATGGATAAGTGATGTTCAGGCCGCGATAGCCTTCGGCGCGAGCGCGCTCGAACACCGCGTCGAAATCGAGGCCCATGACCTTCGGCACCATAAGATCATAAGTCACTTCTATGCCGCACAATTCTCCGGCCGCGCGGTGCAGATGCGGCGCCCGCGAGGCGGCGATGTTGTCGCCGATCAGGCCAAGACGGATTTTTTGCAAGACTGCCTCAGGCCGAAGCCGCAGCGAGAGCGCCGGAGTGGCGGCGTTTTGCCGGCGGGCGATGCAAGCCGAGCAGGTTCGCCGGCGTGTTGGCGAGCGTATAGGTCACGCAATCCATGATGTGGGTCGAGAGGATAGTCTGCGCGCCTTTGGCGTCACGCTTGAGCGCACATTCGAGGAGCTTGCTGTGCTCGCCTGGCGCCACGGCCCGGAAAATAACCGCGATCATCAGGTAGCGGACATATTTATCGAACACGGCCGCGTGCGCGTCGAGCAGAACGCGCGATCCGCAAGCCGACAGCAATGCTTGGTGAAACTCGGAATCGTATCTCTTGAGAACCTCCAAGCCGCGCTTGTCGCCGGCCAGCGTGCGCTTCTCCATCGTCGCCAGCTTGTGGTGCGCAGCGACGACCCGGCCTTCCCAATCCATGTCGCCACGCGCGAAGGACTGCTGGAGAGCGTGCGATTCAAGCAGTAGCCGCAGGTTCGCCAGCTCCCGGAAGTTATCGGCCGACACTGCCGCGACTTCAAAGCCCCGTGCATTTTCGGCAATGACGAGGCCTTCCGAGGTCAGGCGATTGAGCAGTTCGCGCAGCGTGCTGACACTGACGCCATAACCGTCTTTCAAGCTATCGAGACGGAGCTTTTGTGAGGGCGCGAGACGGCCGAAAATGATGTCGTTGCGCATGCGGCGGTACGCCCTCTCCCCCGCAGTCTCGATAGTTGTGCCTGCAACGCCCACTCGCCCCTCCGACAATCACGCGATCATATGACGATCCGATTTTTGACTATTGATCGGATGCAGGCAAGGCCGAATATCGCGGCAAACGGATAACAGCCAGGGAGGAAAACATGACCAATTTGACCCGCCGGGAGGTCGTCGCTGGGGGCGCCGCAATCGCTGTCGCGGCAAGCGCGCCGGCTTTTGCGCAGGGCGCACCGAAATTCCGCTTTAGCAGCGCGTTCAACGAGACCGATCTGCGAACCGAGGGCTACAAGGCTTTTGCCGCCGCGATGAGCGACGCGTTCACCTTCGAGCCCTATTACGGCAACTCGCTCTTCAAGCAGGGCACCGAGCTCGTTGCCCTCCAGCGCGAGAATCTCGAACTCTGCAATCTCGCGCCGGCCGATATTTCCAAGCAAATTCCGTCCTGGTCGCTGCTCACCTCGGCCTATCTCTTCCGCGACTACGACCACCTCGTCAAAACCTTCAAGAGCGACGTCGGCCAGGACTTCATCAAGCAGGCGCGCGATCAGCTCGGCATCGAGATCGTCCGACCGGTCTATTTCGGCGCGCGCCAGCTCAATCTGAAATCAACCAAGAAGATCAACACGCCGGCCGACCTCGCGGGCGTGAAGCTCCGCATGCCCGGCGGCGAGTTCTGGCAATTCCTCGGTGAATCGCTTGGCGCCAATCCGACGCCGGTCGCCTACGCTGAACTTTACACCGCCCTGCAATCGGGCGCGGTTGACGGGCAGGACAACCCGCTGGTCGCCGGTCGCTCGATGAAATTCTACGAGGTCACCTCGCAGTTCATCCTGACCAGCCACGTCATCGGTTACGACATGCTGTCGGTGTCGAAAAAAGCGTGGTCGAGTCTGAGCGCCGCGCAGCAAGCCAAGTTCCGCGCCGAAGCCGATAAAGCCTTCGACGCCAATGCGGCTAAGTACGACACGCAGGAAAAAGAAGCGATCGAGTTCTTCAAGAAGGAAGGCAAGGAGGTCTACACCCCGGACCAGAACGCTTTCCGCACCTTCGCGCAAAAGAAGTATCTCGACCGCTATGCCAATGAGTGGCCGAAGGGCGCGCTCGAGAAGATCAACGCGATAAAGTAAGGCGTTGGGATCCGAAGTCTCCGGCCGGTTGCAGCTGACGCAACCGGCCGCCTCAAGTCACGTGCGGATAGCCCATGGCGCGGAAAGTAAAAAAACGGACAAAAATCGCGCCCGTCCTGCGCCAGATTGTTGAAGGCGTCGCAGGACTGTTCCTGGTTCTGATGTTTCTGTCGTTCATGGCGCAGGTTGTTTCGCGCTACGTGTTCAATAATCCGTTGGGCTGGACCGACGAGGCCAGCGTGTTCTTCTGGGTCTGGGGCACGCTGTGGGGCGCCGCCTTCGTGCTGCGCGAGAAGAACGAAATCCGCTTCGACATTTTCTACAGCGCGCTGAGCGAAAAAACCCGCGCACGAGCCGCGGTCATCACCGGAATCTGCTGTATAGTCTTGTTCGCGGTCTCGTTGCCCGCGACCTACGCCTATGTCGCCTTCCTGAAGGTCGAGCGCTCTGCCTATCTCGGTATTCGGCTCGATTATCTTTACGCGATTTACGTCATCTTCGCGGTCGCGACGATCGCGCGCTACGTGATGATCGTGTACCGCGGCCTGCGCGGCACTCCGCCCGACATCCAGATTGGCGGGGGCTCAGCGCTGTGAATTTTCTCAGCCCCTTCTCGATCTCGATCTACGCCATCCTCGCACTGGCGCTCTACGGATTACCGATCGGCTACGCGATGATCGCCGCGACTATCCTTTATTTGCTGCTCGCCGGTCTCGATATGGGACTGGCCGCCGAGCAGATCATGAACGGCATGCTCAATAGCTACGTGCTGCTCGCCGTGCCGCTCTTTCTGTTTTCTGCCGAGCTGATGAATCTGAGCAAGATGACCGATCATCTGCTCGAGTTCTGCGACATGCTGGTCGGCCGCCTGCGCGGCGGGCTCGGCCACATTAACGTCGTCCAGAGCATCATCTTCTCGGGAATGTCCGGCTCTGCGATCGCCGACCTCGCCGGCACCGGCAAGGTGCAGATCGAGATGATGACTAAGAACAACCGCTACCCATTGAGCTACGCGGCGGCGATCACGGCGGCGACGGCAGTGATCGGACCGATCATCCCGCCTTCAATCCCCATGGTGGTCTATGCGCTGATTTCCGACACGTCGGTCGGCTACCTCTTTCTCGGCGGCGTGATCCCGGGCCTGCTGATGGCCGCCGGCCAGATGGTCGTGAACCACTACATGGCCTACAAGCGCAACTTCCCGGTCGAAAAGCCAATTCCGCTGCGTGAATGGCCCGCCATCACCTGGCGCGCGTTCCCGGCGCTGATGATGCCGGTCGTGCTGCTCTGGGGCATCTATGGTGGCGTGATGACGCCAACGGAAGCGGCCGCGGTCGCGGCGGCTTACGCTTTCATCGTCGGCATTCTCTGGTACCGAAACTTCGGTATGCGCGAGACCTACGGCGCGGTGGTGACCAGTGCCCGCGCCACGGCCTCGATCGGCATGCTGATCGCAAGCGCGCTTGCTTTCAATTATGTCGTTACCATCGAGCAGATCCCGGAAGTGGTGAAGTCGCTGCTCGCCGGCTACCAGCTCTCCGCCAACTGGTTCCTGTTCTGGGTTAATATCATCCTTTTGGTGCTGGGCTGTTTGCTCGAAGGCACCACCATCATCCTCGTCGTACTGCCGATCTTCATCCCGACCGCAAAAGCGCTCGGCATCGACCTCGTCCATTTCGGCGTCGTCACCGTGTTCAACATCATGATCGGCCTTGTCCTACCGCCGCACGGCCTGCTGCTGTTCATTGCGCAGGCGATCTCCGGAGCGCGGCTACGCGACATCATCCGCGACATGATGCCGTTCGTTTATTCGATGGTCGTCGCGCTCTTCATCATCACCTATTTCCCCGAAACCGTTCTCTGGCTGCCTCGTCTCTTGGGCTACAAGGGCTAGAGGCGAACCGGATGCAGACCTCCATCGCCACAGTGTCTTTGAGCGGCAGTCTCGGCGAAAAACTCGACGCAATCGCCGCCGCCCGATTCGACGCGGTCGAAATCTTTGAAAACGATCTATTGGCCTTTCCCGGCACGCCGTCGGATGTCCGCCAGCGGCTTAATGAACTCAACCTCGGCATCGTCACGTTGCAGCCCTTCCGGGATTTTGAGGGCATGCCCACGACGCAACATGAGCGCGCCTTCGCGCGCGCCGAGCGCAAGTTCGACCTAATGCAGGAACTCGGCTGCGACTTGCTCATGTTGTGCAGCAACTGCTCGCCGGACTCCCTCGGGGGCATTGACCGTGCGGTCGATGATTTGCGCGCGTTGGCGGAACGGGCACAGGCCCGCGGCATGCGGATCGCTTACGAGGCGCTGGCTTGGGGCCGCCACGTGAACGATTACCGCGACGCCTGGGAAATCGTGCGCCGCGTCAACCATCCGGCGCTGGGCCTTGTGCTCGACACGTTCCACATCCTGGCGCGCAAGACGGAGCTCAATTCAATCCGCGGCATTCCGCGGGACAAGATTTTCCTCGTGCAGGTCGCGGATGCGCCGCAGCTCGAAATGGATTTGCTGTCCTGGAGCCGCCACTTTCGCAATTTCCCCGGTCAAGGCGACCTGCCCGTGCTCGATTTCATGGAAGCACTTTCCGCGACCGGCTTCGATGGCCCCCTCTCGCTCGAAATCTTCAACGATCAATTCCGTGGCGGTTCGGCGCGCACTGTGGCCGTGGACGGCCATCGCTCGCTGCGGTTTTTACTCGATCAACTGGCCGAGCGGACAGGCTCGTCGGCCGCTGGCGTTCCGCAGATGCCCCCCCGCGCCCGATGCGCTGGCGTCGAGTTCGTCGAATTCGCGCTCGACGAACACGCCGCGCCGAAGTTCGAGGCTTTACTCGGTGCGCTTGGCTTCGAGCGCGCCGGCAAGCACAAATCCAAATCCGTGACGCATTGGCGCCAGGGCGACATCAATCTTGTGGTCAATACGGAGAAGGAAGGCTTCGCGCATTCCTTCAACATCGTTCATGGATCTTCGGTCTGCGCGCTCGGCCTCAAGGTCGAGGACGCCAATGCGACATTCAACCGTGCAACCTTGTTGCTCGATCAGCCCTTCCAGCAAGCGGTCGGCCCGGGAGAGTTGCAGATTCCTGCGGTGAGAGGCGTCGGCGGCAGCCTGATCTATTTCCTCGACGGCGGCACCGATCTCGGGCGAGTCTGGGACATCGAATTTGCAAAGGCCCGCGACACGGCAACAAGGCCGGCTGGGCTCGTTCGCGTCGATCACGTCTCCCAGTCGATGCTTTACGAGGAAATGCTGACCTGGCTGCTGTTCTACCACTCCCTGCTTGATACCAAGAAACTACCAGTGCAGGACGTCGTCGATCCGGGCGGCCTCGTCAAAAGTCAGGTCATCGAAACCCCGGACGGATCTTTGCGCGTCATCCTCAATGGCTCATTGGGCCAGGGCACGCAGTCCTCGCGCTTCCTCAGCGAAGTGTTCGGTTCCGGAGTGCACCATATTGCCTTTGCCACCGACGACTTACTGAAGACCGTCCGGCGTCTTGATGAAAACGGAATCGAACTGCTCGCGATCCCGGAGAACTATTACGACGATCTCGAAGCGCGCACTGACCTTTCGCCGGCGTACATCGAGGAGCTCAAGGCGCACAACGTCTTGTATGATCGCGCCGGCGATGGCGAATATCTCCAGGCCTATACCGCGCAATTCGAACAGCGATTCTTCTTCGAGATTGTCGAGCGCCGCGGCGGCTATAGCGGCTATGGCGCTGCCAACGCCGCTATCCGCCTCGCCGCGCAGGCACGTAACGCGGTCCCGGACGCGGCGTAATGTCACGCACGTGTTGAATTAGAGGATAATGACCATGCGTAAATCCATCTTCGTTCTCAACGGCCCGAACCTGAACCGGCTCGGCAAGCGAGAGCCGGAGATTTACGGCACGACGACGCTCGCCGAGGTCGAGACAATGTGCCGTGCCGCGGCGCAGGGTTTTCCGCTTGAATTTCGCCAGACCAACAGCGAGGCGCAGCTGATTGACTGGATTCACGAGGCGATCGAGCGCGGCGCCGGGATCATCATCAATCCGGCCGCATTCAGTTTCACATCGCTCGCCATTCTCGACGCGCTCAAAATGTTCGAAGGGCCGATTGTCGAGTTGCACATCACCAACATCCACCGCCGCGAGAGCATGTATCACAACTCATACGTATCAAAGGCAGCAACGGCGGTGATCGCCGGCCTCGGCGCGCGCGGCTACGCGGTCGCGGTGCAGGCCATGGGCGAGTTGTTGGGCACGAAGGAAGGCCAGACGTTCAAGCGCAAATCGAGCGCAGCCTGATCAGCCTTGCACCGAATAGCCGCCGTCAACCGGGATCGCGGTGCCGGTGACGAAGTCGGACGCGCCTGAGGCTAGAAACACAGCGATGCCGGCCATGTCGACCGGCGTGCCCCAGCGCCCTGCTGGCGTACGCGCCAGCACCTTTTCGTGGAGCCCGGCGACTTCCTTGCGGGCGCCTTGGGTGAGCTCGGTGTCGATCCAGCCGGGCAACACTGCATTGACCTGAATATTATCTTTCGCCCAGGCCGTCGCCATAGCGCGCGTCATTTGCACCACGCCACCTTTGCTCGCCGCATAGGCGGTCGTGAATGACGCTCCGAAGATCGACATCATCGATCCGATATTGATGATCTTCCCGCCACCGGCCTTGAGCATATGGGGATAGGCGGCTTGCGAGCACACGAAGGCGCTGGTGAGATTGGTGTCGATCACCGTGTGCCATTCCTTGGGCGTGAATTCCTGCGGCTGGCGACGGATATTCGTGCCCGCATTGTTGATGAGAATGTCGAGCCGGCCGAACCTGGCCGCGACCTCATCGACAACTTTGTGGCACTCCTCGCCGCTGAGAACGTCGAGCGTCACGAAATCCGATTTTGGGGCGCCCGCAACCTTCAATTCCTGCAGCGCGGTCTTTGCCTTGTCCTTGTTGCGCCCTGCGATCACGACCGAAGCACCGGCCTTGGCTAGGCCCGTCGCCATGCCCAGCCCGATGCCGCCATTGCCGCCGGTCACCAGGGCAACGCGATTGCTGAGATCAAAGGATGCCACGACTACATCCTGCGCAAGGCGAGAACGGCGTTGAGCCCGCCGAACGCGAAGGAATTGGACATGGCGACATTGATGGGCATCTGCCGCGCTTCATTCGGCACATAATCGAGGTCGCAAGCGGGATCACGCTCGACATATCCCGTGGTCGGCGGCGCGACGCCCTCGCGGGCGGCCATCAAGGCTGCCGAGAGTTCGAGCGCTCCGGCGGCACCGAGTGCGTGGCCGATCATCGACTTGGTCGAGGAGATCGCGAGCTTCTTCGCATGATCGCCGAAAGCGACATGCATAGCCGCGGTTTCGGTCTGGTCGTTCGCCAGTGTGCCGGTGCCGTGCGCATTGACATATTGCACGTCGGATGGGGCGAGCTTGCCGTCGTCCAGTGCGCCGCGCATCGCACGGGCCATGCCGTTCTTGTCTGGCGCCGTAAGATCGCCGGCATCGGCACTCATTCCAAAGCCGATAATCTCGCCGAGGATATTGGCACCGCGCGCTTTGGCGCGGTCGAAAGTTTCCAGCACGAACATCCCTGCGCCCTCGCCGATGATCATGCCCTTGCGGTCTTTCGAGAACGGCCGGCACACATCGGGCGACATGACGCGCATGGCTTCCCAGCTACGCATTGCCCCGTACGAAATGCAGGAT
>JAFBAG010000088.1 GCA_019247925.1 Pseudolabrys sp. | reverse complement strand
GGATGTTCGGAATAGGGTGAAAACTTCGCGGCAGCGGCGCCCGCAGTGAGGGCCAGAGCGGCGAATGCCGAAAGCGCGATATTGAAATGGCGTGCCACGTTCGCCTCCCTATGTCGGGAATTTAACGGGCGCACGCGGTCGCCGTTCCGAGGCCCGGTAATGACGAATGCGTGAGGCCGTCGGTCAAAACCCTTTCAAATGCGCTGGAAAAGGGTGCGGCAATATGGCCGTCCGCGCGTCTTACGCGCGGCGTTTGCGCACCTTATCTTTCACCGAGACTTCACGCCGGGGTGATCGTCATGTTCCACAAACTTTGCCGTCTTCGTTGTCTCGTCGCGTTCGGTGCCATTGTTGCCGCACTCACGCTGGTCGCGGCTGATGTCGAGGCGCGTGTCGGTGGCGGCTCGAGCAGCGGCAGCCGCGGCAGCCGCACTTTCTCTGCGCCGCCGGTGACCCGCACAGCGCCCACGCAGGCGCAGCCGATGCAGCGCACTATCACGCAACCCGGTGCGCCATCCACGGTGGGCGCGCCGGCGACCGCGTCGCGGCCTGGCTTCTTCGGCGGCGGTCTGCTCGGTGGCCTTGCCGCCGGCTTTATCGGCGCTGGTCTCTTTGGCCTGCTGTTCGGCCATGGTTTCCTCGGCGGCATGGCGGGCTTTGCCTCGATCCTCGGGCTCGTTTTGCAGATCGTGCTGATCGTCATTGTCGCCCGGCTCATCTGGTCGTGGTGGCAGCGCCGCAATGCTCCGGCCTACGCCACCGCGAACGCAGCCCCGCAACAGGAGACGCGCAGCCGCTTCGACAATCTGGTCAGCGGATTCGGCGGCGGTTCGTTCGGTGGCGGCGGCGAGCCCGTCACGATCGGCAAGGAGGACTACGACGCCTTCCAGGACCTGCTGATCGGCATCCAAGCCGCCTATAGCGAGGAAGACCTCGGCAAACTGCGCGGTCTGGTCACGCCGGAAATGTTGTCCTATTTCGCCGACGATCTTGCGGCGAATGCCAGCCGCGGCGTCGTCAATCGCGTGCGTGATGTGCAGCTTCTGCAGGGCGACCTCGCGGAAGCCTGGCGTGAAGGTGCCACCGAATACGCCACGGTCGCCATGCGCTTCTCGCTCGACGACCGCGTCGTGGACCGTTCAACCGGGCGCGAAATCGAGGGTGGGCCGCAGGAAGCGACCGAGCTCTGGACCTTCATGCGCTCGCGCGGCGGCCACTGGATCCTGTCAGCGATCCAGCAGAGCTGAGGTCGGAACGGGCCTAGGCTGGTTCTTTCGCTGTGTCGGCCGGCGCGTCAACATTCACGGTTTCAGCGGGCGCAACGGACGGCGCATCCGGGGCGGGCGCGAGCTCGGCGGCTTTCGGCCCGTTCTTCGCGATTTCCGCCGACGGCATGCGCCGGTCGAACGCCACACCGACCTGATCGGCGGCACGCCACACAATACGGCAATGGCGCTTTGGAAAGCCGCGGCGTGACAGCAGCAGCATGAACTGTTCGGGCAGGGCATTGCCGTCCTCGACATCGAGCCGGCAGCCGGTATCCGAAATGTCGGACAGCGCGCAGCCTCGCAGCTGGTCTTTTTCGAGTGCAATCCACGCCGTGTAGCGCATGGCGCGGCGCGGAGCTTTTCTTTTGTCGTTGAGCATTTCGTGCACTCGCAGTGACGGGCGCAGCGGACGCCGCCTTTAGGATGGCTTAACCGTCCCTGTCGCGGAGGAACTATAAGGACGGCAAATTACTAATTGCTGAAGTGGATCGGGACCGGCTGAACCGTTGACGTTATTGGGTTTTCGGTCTATTTGCGCCTTCGCAACTTAGTTTTCGGCCTCACCTTTCTGACGCGCTCCCGTTTTGGGATTAGCTGGAAGTGATACCCCCAAAACTCGGAGAGTTGCCGCCCTTGCGAGTGCAATCGGCGATCAACGAAGGAAGTCTGAAAGGAAATGAGATGGCTGTCGGTACCGTGAAATTCTTCAACACCCAGAAAGGCTACGGATTCATCCAGCCGGATGACGGCTCGAAGGATGTGTTCGTTCATATCAGTGCAGTCGAACGCGCCGGTATGCGCTCGCTCGTCGAGGGCCAGAAGGTCAGCTACGAGATCGTCACCGAGCGCGGCAAGCAGGCCGCCGGCAATTTGCAGCCGGCCTGATTTTTTGATTGTGTCCTGATCTCAGGGGCCCGGCGGTGACGCCGGGCTTTTTGTTTATGCGCTCACGCGTATGTGCGGAATACCCGGCTCGATGAAGGGTTAGCTTCTGTGAAACGCGGCGTTCAGTCCGCGTCCACGGGAGAAAACATTCATGAAATGCAACCCGCTCGTTATCGCGGCCCTTGGCGTCGTCGCCTGGGCTGTGCCCGCAACCGCCCAGCAGTCCGCCATGACCTTCTTCGTCACCAGCGCCGGACCGGGCAAGGGCGCTGATCTTGGCGGCCTCGAAGGTGCCGATCGCCACTGCCAGACGCTCG
>JAFBAG010000280.1 GCA_019247925.1 Pseudolabrys sp. | reverse complement strand
GAGGAATATTCCTTGTAGGCCGGCACCGAATGCTCGCCGAATACTTCCGTCTTCATGACTTCGGAGAAGCCAAGGATCGCGTTGAGCGGCGTGCGCAGTTCGTGGCTCATCTGCGCGAGGAAACGCGATTTGGCGATATTGGCCGCTTCGGCGCGGCGGCGGGCTTCGTCCGAAATCGCCTTTGCTTGCTCGAGTTCGCCAATCAGCGCGTCTTTTTCGGCGCGCGCGACCAAAGTGGCGAGGGTGGTCGAATAGAGGCGATAGGCGAGCAATGCGAAATAGGCCTGCGCCGTCATCGCCATCAAGGCGAGGATGGTGTCGCGCAACGTCATCTGGAACGCGAAGTCGATCGCGATCGCGGCCGTGACCGGGAATGTGGCGGCGTAAACTGCCATCGGCAGGCTCGAAGCCAGCATGCTCGAGACAGCGACGACGAGCAGCATCACGAACAGCATGAATGTGCCGGAGCTTTCGTCGACGCCGACGGGATGGATGAGGATGAACATCCAGGCGAGGCCGTAGAACAAGTCGAGGATGATGAAGCGCAGCCGCCAGCGGCGCGTCTGCGCCTCGTTCGGCGTTTCGGCGAGGAATTGCCGGCAGGCGGTGATGATGACCGCATGAATGACGAGAACTGAAGCGGTCCACGCGCCGGCGGTGACCGCACCGGTCCACAGGCTTGAGAGGAATCCGACAGTGCCGACCAGCAGAAGGATCACGAGCGAGGCGGAGAGCCGCGTATTGGCGAATTGGCGGAGCAATTCGAGGTCGAAAACCGGACGGATGCCGGTGGTCGAGATCAGCCGGTCGCGCGCGTCACGCACATATTGCGCCGCGAGCCGCCGGTTGACCGGCGAGCTTTCGGAGGGGACGGCGAGATCGGATTGCTCGTTGGAAAGGGCCATTTCAACGCGACTGTGCGCACGGGAACCAGCCCAAAGTCGCGCAAATCCATAAAGGCAAGCTTAAGAGGACACTAAGGATGCTGGTTAAGCCACGTTAACCGGAGGAGAAATGCGCGGAAAATCGCGGTCTTGACCGGCCGCAACGGCGATGGTCGGCTTTTCGCGTTGATTTTTTGGGGTCGGGGACCATGAAACTTTATGACAGCGGCCGGGCGCCCAATCCGCGGCGCACCAAAATTTTCCTCGCGGAGAAGGGCATTTCCATCCCGACCGAACAGGTCGACATGATGAAGGGCGAGCAGCGCTCGCCGGCCTATAGGGCCATCAATCCCATGCAGCGCATGCCGGCCCTCATTCTCGACGACGGGACGATCATCACCGAGTCGATCGCGATTTGTCGTTATTTCGAGGTGCAACAGCCGGAGCCGCCTTTGTTCGGCGTCGGCGCGAAGGACATAGCGCTCACGGAGATGTGGAATCGACGCTGCGAGATCAACCTGCTGCTCGCTGTCGCCAATGTGTTTCGCCATTCGCACCCGGCGGCGGCAGCGCTCGAAGTGCCCCAGGTGCCCGCCTGGGCCGAAGCCAATCGTCCGAAGGTCGTGGAATTTCTGCAAATCCTCGATGGTCAGCTCGCGAAGAACCAATTCGTGGCCGGCGGGCGCTTTTCCGTGGCGGACATCACGGCCTTAGTCGCGATCGATTTCATGAAGCCGTCCAAGATCGACATGCCTGCGGACCTCACCCACGTGAAACGCTGGTACGGCGAAGTGTCGGCGCGCCCCTCGGCGAAAGCCTGATGAAACTGACTGTCATCGGCTGCGGCGACGCGTTCGGATCCGGCGGCCGCTCGAACACATGCTTTCTGCTCGATACGGCGAAGGGCAGGGTCGCGGTGGACTGCGGCGCGTCGGCACCCGTCGCGCTCAAGGCGCACAAGGTTGATTTCAACACAGTCGATGCCGTTGTCCTGTCCCACCTGCACGGCGACCATTTCGGCGGCCTCCCGTTCATATTGCTCGATGCACAGTTTCGGGCCCGCCGAGAACGGCCTTTGCTGATCGCCGGCCCGCCAGGCACGCGGTCGCGACTCGACGCTCTTCTGGAAGTGTTTTTTCCGAAATCGACCGGCACTAAGTGGAAGTTTCGATGGTCGGTGCAGGAGATCGCAGTCGGTATCCCGGATGAAGTGCTCGGCCATGCGCTTGTTACCGCCGAAGTCATCCATCAGTCCGGCGCGCCGTCAACGGCATTGCGGCTCGCGGATGGCCGCAAAACGTTCGCCTATTCCGGGGACACAGAATGGACCGATGCGCTGATTCCGATCGCGCGTGAGGCCGACTTGTTCATCTGCGAATGCTACGAGGTGGCAGGCAAGTTGGCGGGTCACATGACCTGGGAAACCTTGCACGCGAAGCTTCCGCAGCTCGGCGCGCGCAGAACCATGCTTACGCACATGAACGCCAATATGATCGCGCATGCCGATGAACCGCGCGCGGCCGGCGTGCTGATTGCCGCAGACGGCTTGCCGCTGGAGTTTTAACGCTCGAGACGCGCCATCAAGCTCGACGTGTCCCAGCGCTTGCCGCCCAGCTTTTGCACTTCGGAATAGAACTGATCGACCAGGGCGGTGACGGGGAGGTTGGCGCCGTTCTTGCGCGCTTCGCCCAGGCAGATGCTCAGATCCTTGCGCATCCAATCGACCGCAAAGCCGAAATCGTATTTTCCAGCAGCCATGGTCTTGTAGCGGTTTTCCATCTGCCAGCTTTGCGCCGCGCCTTTGGAAATCGTGGTGATGAGTTTTTCGATATCGAGATTGGCCTTCTTGGCGAAGTGCAGCGCCTCAGCGAGACCCTGGACCAGGCCGGCGATGCAGATCTGATTGCACATCTTGGCGAGTTGGCCGGAGCCGGGCGCGCCCATCAAATTGCAGGCCTTGGCATAGGCGGCGATGACTTTCTCGGCCTTGCCGAACGGGCCTTGTTCGCCCCCGCACATCACCGTGAGTTGGCCGTTCTCCGCGCCGGCTTGGCCGCCCGAGACCGGGGCATCGACGAATTCGAAGCCGGCTTTCTTCGCCGCATCGAACAATTCACGCGCAATCTCGGCCGACGCGGTGGTGTGATCCACAAACACCGTGCCCTTGCCCATAGCCTGGAAGGCGCCGTCCTTGCCGAGCGTCACTTCCCGCAAGTCGTTGTCATTGCCGACGCAGCACATGACGAAATCCTGGCCGGCCGCGGCTTCCTTCGGCGTCCTGGCGACCTTGCCGCCGTGCTGCTTGGCCCACTGCTCGGCTTTCGCGGTGGTGCGGTTGTAGACGGTGACGTCGTGGCCGCCTTTATTTTTGAGATGGCCGGCCATGGGATAACCCATCACGCCAAGACCGAGAAATGCCACTTTCGCCATCGCCGTCCTCCCATATGCTTTTTTCGGAGCCTGTTAGACCAACCGGAGAGGCGGCTCGTCAACGGGTCTTTGCGAAGTTGACGCGCGAGCGCGGCGTCCTATGGTGCGCGCGACAGGACCACTATGACTGCAAGCAAAGATCAGGTTTTGGCCGCGCTCGCCAAAGTGCCGGCGCCCGACGGCACACCACTGCCGCAGACCGGCGCGCTGTCGGATGTGATCGTCGGCGATGACGGCAAGGTGTTCTTTTCGTTGACGGTCGATGCCGCCGCGGTGCGGGCGTGGGAAACGATACGCAAGCAGGCCGAAGACGCGGTGAAGGCGGTCGCCGGAGTGCAATCCGCGATGGTCGCGCTCACCGCCGAGCGCTCCGGCGGCGCAGCGCGCGCGCCCGCGCCGGGCGTGGGAGGAGGGCGCGGCGGAAGACCCGCGCCTGGCGCGCATGCCCATCCCGCCGACAAAGTGGCACCGGGAATTCCCGGCGTTAACGCGGTGATTGCCGTTGCATCCGGCAAAGGCGGCGTCGGCAAGTCGACCACGGCGGTCAATCTCGCGCTGGGTTTGCGCGATCTCGGCCTCAAGGTCGGCATGCTCGACGCCGATATCTACGGCCCGTCGCTCCCCAAGCTGCTGGCGATCAGGGAAAAACCCCAGACCGTCGGCGGGACGCGCCTCAAGCCGATCGAACGCTACGGCATGAAGGTGATGTCAATCGGTTTCCTCATCGAGGAAGAGACGCCGATGATCTGGCGCGGCCCGATGGTGATGTCGGCGATCACGCAGATGCTGCGCGAGGTCGAGTGGGGCAACCTTGACGTAATGGTGGTCGATATGCCGCCCGGCACCGGCGACGCGCAACTCACCATGGCGCAACAGGTGCCGCTCAAGGGCGCCGTGATCGTTTCGACCCCTCAGGACCTTGCCCTGATCGACGCGCGGCGCGGCATCGCCATGTTCAAACGGGTCGATGTGCCGGTGTTGGGCGTCGTCGAGAATATGAGCTACTACCTGTGCCCGAGCTGCGGCACGCGATCCGATATTTTCGGCCACGGCGGCGCCCGCAAGGAAGCCGAGCGGCTCGGAGTGCCGTTCCTCGGCGAGGTCCCGCTCCATATGACGATCCGGGAAAAGTCCGACAGCGGCTTGCCTGTGGTGGCGACGGAGCCGGACGGCCCGCACGCCAGGATCTATCGTGACATCGCCACTAAAGTGCGCGACCAGCTGCAGGGACCGAGCGTCGGCCGTGCACCGCCGAAGATCGTGATCGAAGGCTGAAATTCGGCAGTTGCGGCGTGTAAATTCCGTTTTATCGCAAGAGGCTGGATTTTGCCCAAGTCGAGGCTCATGCTCGGCCAAAGCTGCCGTCGCGTTTTGCGCCGGTCCGTGCGAGGAGGAGTTTTATGAAACGACGCCAATTTCTGACTGCGGCGGCTGGTGCGGCCGCTGCCGCCACGATCGCCGCGCCTGCGATCGCGCAGTCGTCACCCGCGATCCGCTGGCGTTTGACCGCCAGCTGGCCAAAGGCGCTCGATACGCTGTGGGGCTCGTGCGAGTCGCTCGCCAAATATGTAAGCGACGCGACGGACGGCAAATTCGTCATCCAGACATTTGCCGCGGGCGAAATCGTCCCAGGACTGCAGACCCTCGACGCGGTGCAGAATGGCACCGTCGAGATGGGTCACACGGCCTATTATTATTACATCGGCAAGGATCCGACCTGGGCGCTGTTCTGCGCCGTGCCGTTTGGTCTCAACACCCGCCAACAGAACTCCTGGTACTTCGACGGCGACGGCCAAAAGCTGATGGATGAGTTCGGCAAGAAGTTCAACACGGTCAACCTGCTGATGGGAAACACCGGCTGCCAGATGGGCGGCTGGTTCAATAAAGAGATCAAGGAGCCTTCCGACTTCAACGGATTGAAGATGCGAATTGGCGGCTGGGCCGGCAAAACGCTCCAGAAGTTAGGCGTGGTACCGCAGCAAATCGCCGGCGGCGATATCTATCCCGCGCTCGAGAAGAACACGATCGATGCGGCGGAGTGGGTCGGCCCCTACGACGACGAGAAGCTCGGCTTCCACAAGGTGGCGAAATTCTATTACTACCCCGGCTGGTGGGAAGGCGGCACCGCAAACCATCTCCAGATCAACCTGGAGAAGTGGAATTCTCTGCCGAAGAGCTATCAGTCAATTCTCCGCGCGGCGGCGCACGCGATCAACGGCGAGCAGATGGGCCGTTATGACGCTCGAAATCCCGCAGCGCTCAAGCGGCTCGTCGCAAACGGCGTCCAGCTGCGTCCGTTCAGCCCCGCGGTGATGGAAGCCTGTTTGAAGGCATCGAACGAGGTGAATGCCGAGACGGGCGCTGCCAACGCGGACTTCAAGAAGGTGTGGGACTCGATCGTCGCCTTCCGCAATGACGAATATCTGTGGTGGCAGGTGGCGGAATACACCTACGATTCGTTTATGATCCGCTCGCGCAGCCGCGGCTGATTGCGTTACTCTCACCGTGAAAGGGGCCGGTCCGCCGGCCCCTTTTGCTTATCCGCAGCTTGCGACCCACTTTCCACAGCACACAAAGCCGTGCAAACTGCCGCCCACCGGTAGCGTCCGCCTCGCTCGGGACCGGTGAACCAGTCTGCGAGGGGAACGGCGGCAAGACCGCTAAAGATTTCGAGGGAGGATTTAAGAATGAAGCGTCGTCAATTTCTGAAAGTTGCTGCGGCGGGCGCCGCCGCGACCGCAATCGCCAGCCCGGCGATCGCGCAATCCTCGCCCGCGATTAAATGGCGCATGCCGGTCAGCTGGCCGAAGTCGCTCGATACGATTTACGGCGGCGCGGACATGATGTGCAAGGCGCTTAAAGAGGCGACCGACGGCAAGTTCGACATTCAGATTTTCGCCGCGGGCGAAATTGTGCCTGGCCTGCAAATCGTCGATGCCGTGCAGAGCGGCACGGTCGAGATCGGCCACACGGCCTCGTATTACTATTTCGGCAAGGACCCGACCTTCGGCTTCGGCACCTCCGTGCCATTCGGCCCGAACGCCCGCATCAACCAAGCCTGGTGGACGCAAGGCGGCGGCGACGAAGTGCTCAACGAGTTCTACAAGAAATACAATTGCCGCGGCCTGCTCGCGGGCAATACCGGCTGTCAGATGGGCGGCTGGTTCCGCAAGGAGATCAACTCGCTCGACGATCTCAAGGGCCTCAAGATGCGCATCGGCGGCTGGGCCGGAAAGATCCTTGAAAAGCTCGGCGGCGTGCCGCAGCAGATCGCGGGCGGCGACATCTATCCCGCGCTCGAGCGCGGTACGCTCGACGCGTGCGAATGGGTCGGCCCCTATGACGACGAGAAGCTGGGCTTCTACAAGATCGCGCCCCACTACTACGCGCCCGGCTGGTGGGAAGGCGGCTCGATGCTCTTCGCGATGGTCAATCTCGATAAGTGGAATTCGCTGCCGAAGCACTATCAGGCAGCGCTCGAGCAAGCCGGCCACTACGCCAATACGTGGATGATGGCGAAATACGACGCCGTGAATCCGCAGGCGCTGCGGCGCCTGATCGCGGGCGGCACCAAGCTGCACGTGTTCTCGCCGCAGATCATGGACGCCTCTTACAAGGCGACCCTGGAGCTCCATGCCGACGTGGCGAAAACCAACGAGAGCTTCAAAAAGGTCAACGACTCGATGATGGCCTTCACCAAGAACGCCTACCAGTGGTTCCAGGTGGCTGAGAATACCTACGACCAGTTCATGATCCGCGCGATGCGCGGCTAATCGAACACGTCACCAAAGCAAAACCCCGGAGCTTCGGCTCCGGGGTTTTTATTTGGCGCTGGCGCGCTTACTTGAAGTTCAATTCCAACGGCCCGCTGTCGATTGGAATTTCGATCTTGACCTTGGACGGGTCGACGTTCGTGCCTTTCTGGATGAAATAGGTTACGGATTGCGGCCATGCGATCAGAATGCCGACCAGGATCACCATCGTGAAAATCCAGGGGATCGCCCCCCAATAAATCTCGGATGTTTTGATCGATTTTGGCGCGATGCCGCGCAGGTAAAACAGAGCGAAACCGAACGGCGGGTGCATGAAGCTCGTCTGGATGTTGGCGCAAATCAGGACGCCGAACCAGATCAGATCGATGCCGAGCTTGTCGGCTGCGGGCGCGAGGAGGGGGATGATGATGAACGCGATCTCGAAGAAGTCGAGGAAGAACGCGATCACGAAGATGAACAGGTTGACGAAGACGAGGAAGCCGACCTGGCCGCCTGGCAGCGAGACTAACAGATCCTCGATCCAGACTTTGCCGCCGACGCCCTGGAACACCAGGCTGAACACGCGCGCACCGATCAGGATGTAAACCACCATCGCGGTGATGCGCATCGTCGAGGCCATGCCTTGATAGAGCAGACCCCAGGTCAGCGTGCCGTAGAAACGCGCGAGCGCGATAGCACCGACGACGCCCATCGCGCCGGCCTCGGTCGGGGTGCAGAGGCCCATGAAAATCGTGCCCAGCACGAGGAAGATGAGGCCGAGCGACGGGATCATGCCGCGCATGCAGCGTTTCCAGAGCTCCCAACCCTGCAAGGTGCGCGCTTCCTTCGGTAAGGCCGGAACGTCTTGCGGCCAGATGATGCTGACGATCAGCACCCAGCCGCAGAACAGTAGGATCTGGATGATGCTCGGGCCGATCGCGCCGGCGTACATGTCGCCGACCGAGCGGCCGAGCTGGTCGGCCAGCACAACAAGAACCAGCGACGGCGGAATGAGCTGCGTGATCGTGCCGGACGCGGCGATGACGCCCATCGTATGCCGCGTGGAATATCCGTATTTGAGCATCGGCGTCATCGAGATCACGCCCATGGCGATCACCGAGGCCGCGACCGTTCCGGTGATGGCGCCGAGGATCGCGCCCACGAAAATCACCGCGTAGGAGAGACCGCCGCGCACCGGGCCGAACAACTGGCCGAACGAGTCGAGAAGGTCCTCCGCCAATCCGCAGCGCTCGAGAATCGCGCCCATGAACGTGAAAAATGGGATCGCCAGCAGCAGATCATTCGAGATGATGCCGTAGAGCTGGTAGGTGAGGTTGCCGAGGAAGTCGCCGCGGATGAGGCCTAGCTCGATGCCGAGAAAGCCGAAGAACAAGCCGGTCGCGGCCAGAGAGAATGCCGCCGGGTAGCCGATCAGCATGAATAAAATCATGCCGACAAACATCAGCGGCGCGAGATTTTCGGTTAGGAAATGCATCATTGCAGCGGCTTCTCGTATTTGAAGTCGGCGTCAATGACGTGTTCGAGCGCCGCAATGCGCTTGATGATTTCCGATACACCCTGCGCCGCCATCAGGGCGAAACCGACCGGAAGCAAAATTTTTACCGGCCAGCGGATCAATCCGCCGGCGTTCGAAGATTGCTCGCCGATGCGCCAGGATTCCACGAACCACGGCCATGTGAAGTAGACGAGGATCACGCAAATCGGCAGCAGGAAAAGAATGCCGCAGACGATATCGATCCAGATGCGTGTGCGCTCGGACACCATCCCGTAGACGAGATCGACACGCACATGCTCGTTCATCTTGAGTGTGTACGGCCCGCCGAGCAGGACCATCGCCGTGAACATATACCACTGGATTTCGAGCCAGCCGTTGGAGCTGATGCTGAACAGATAACGGCTCGCGGCATTGCCGGCGCTGATGAGCGCAGCGAGCAACACCATCCAATCGGCAATGATGGCGATTTTGCCGTTGACCCAGTCGACCGAGCGACTGAAGGCTAGCAAACCCCTCACGACGCGTTCCCCACGTGGGCCCGTCCCAGCCGAGCCGTTAAGCGTCCCCCCGGACCCCGGCCTTCCCCGCGCGGGCAATGCCAAGACCGCCACTTAATCCAACAGGACTGTGGGGCGTCAATGGATAAGTTTCGTCTTTTCGCGGATTTTAGGCGCCGCCGGCTCTCAGTCCATTTGGCGGACCGCTGCTAGCCGCCCGTCACGCTCATATGGCGCGACAGCGCGGGGCGGCTGCGGCGCCGGTCGATCACGAAATCATGGCCCTTCGGTTTGCGGCTGATCGCGCTGTCGATTGCTGCATGGAGTGCGGTGTCGCTTTCAGAGGCGCGCAACGGGCTGCGCAGGTCGGCGGCGTCTTCCTGACCTAGGCACATATAGAGAGTGCCGGTGCAGGTGATGCGCACGCGGTTGCAGGATTCGCAGAAATTGTGGGTCATCGGGGTGATGAAGCCGAGCCGGCCGCCCGTTTCTTTGACCGTCACGTAGCGCGCAGGCCCGCCGGTTGAGTAGCCGCTTTCCTGCAACGTAAAGCGTTCCGCGATCCGTGCCCGCACCATGGACAGCGGCAGGTATTGGTCGATACGGCCCTCGCCGATCTCGCCGAGCGGCATAACTTCGATCAAGGTGAGATCCATGCCTCGGCCGTGAGCCCAGGCGATCAGATCGTTGAATTCGTCGTCGTTGACGCCTTTGAGAGCCACGGTGTTGATCTTGATCCGCAGTCCCGCCGTCTGGGCGGCGTCGATGCCACGCATCACCTGATCGAGATCACCCCAGCGGGTAATGGCGCGAAATTTTGCGGGATCGAGCGTGTCGAGCGAAACATTGATGCGTTCGACGCCGTGACCTTTGAGCTCATTCGCATATTTGGCGAGTTGCGAAGCATTGGTCGTGAGCGTGAGTTCTTCGAGCCCGCCGCTGGCGAGATGCCGCGACAGGGAGCCGACCAAGGTCATGACGCCGCGGCGCACCAGCGGCTCGCCGCCGGTCAAGCGCAATTTCTTCACGCCCTTGGCGACGAAGGCGCTGCAAAGCCGGTCGAGTTCTTCGAGCGTGAGCAGATCGGCCTTGGGCAGAAAGGCCATGTGCTCCGACATACAATAGACGCAGCGGAAATCGCAGCGGTCCGTCACCGACACGCGCAGATAGGTGATCGCCCGTTGAAAGGGATCGATAAGGGGGCGCGGAGCGACGCTGCCAGCGCCATCTAAATGAGACCGAAGCTCCATGCCGCCAATATGGGCATTTAGGCCGATCACGTCCAGCAACGGGGCGGAACCGTCACAAAAGGAAAGCGCCGCTCGCGCGGCGCTTAAAACTCATTTTCTGGAGGTAATTAGCGCTGTTGCGGCGCCGGCCATGGCGTCGCCGGCCCCGAAGCTTGCGGCGCAGGAGTGGCCGCGGCCGCCGGCGCAGCAGCGGCGCGGGGCTTTGCCGCCGGCTTGCGGGCCGGCTTCTTGGGCGCAGGCTTGGCAGGCGGCGCTGGAGTCAGTTCGACCAGGACCGGATTTGGACGAAGCCGGCTGGTGCCGTCGCCAACCGGAACGAGTTCGAGCTGCTCGCTTGCGGGCTGGAAGCCGGCGAGAGTGAAGGTTGCGGTCATCGGATTGCCGGACGGCAAGGTCAGAGAGCACGGCGTGCGGCAAGCTTGGCCGTTGGAAGTCTTGACCTCGGCGCCGGGCGGTTCGGATTCAAACGCCACGCTCTCGGTCGGCGGTGCCGGTTTGAGCGCGTCGAGACTCATCCAGTCTGGCGTAGAGGAGCAGGCGCTCAGGAGCAGCCCGCCAGCGATCATCGCGAGAACTCGATACATGATGTGTTCGTCCCTGCGGATGCTGAATTTGCATACCGCCCCATGACGACAATAAGAGCGCGTGGAGAAGGGCGCAACCGCGCAGGTCCGTTAACCTTACCGCGCCCGCATGCGCGTCCCAAAACGGTTCAAGCGGTTCCTAAAACTGCGGAGACAGCGCCCTCAAGCTGGTCGAAGTGATCGATCAGGCGATCAGGCGAAAATGTGGCGACCGGAGGATCGCTATAACCGAACGTAACGGCGATGATCGGAACCGCGGCGGCGCGCGCCGTGAGAATATCGGTTTGAGAGTCGCCGATGAGCACTGCGCGGGTAGGTTCCCCTCCGGCGGCTGCGATCGTTTTTCGAAGCACTTCACGATCGGGTTTTTGCACGCCGAATGTATCCTGGCCGCAAATCGCGGCGAACCGGCTTCGGATCCCGAGCGCGCCGAGCAACTGCACCGAAAGTGCTTCGAGCTTGTTGGTGCAAACCGCGAAACGGCAACCATTCGCCGACAATCGATCAAGCGCCGCGAGCAGACCGGGAAAGGGACGCGACTTGTCCGCAATGTGCGCTGAGTAATAGGCGATGAAATCACCAAACAGGCGCTCAACCAGATCAGGTCTTGCAACGATGCCTTCGCATTCGAGTCCGCGTTTGAGCATCATTTTGGCCCCGCCGCCAACCAGGAGTCGGGCGTCTTCGAAGCGCAAGGGCGCCAGACCTTCCTGGCGAAGAACGACGTTGAGTGTTTCGACCAGATCAGGCGCGGTATCGACCAGCGTGCCGTCGAGATCGAAGACGATGGTCGCCGACGCCAAGGGTCTGTTTGTTGAGGGCATTCGCTGTTTGCGGCCGGGTGAGAACCAGAATTGGCTATCATCGCGCTGCGGCGGACGCTAGATAGGCTTGCCATGAACGCCGAAACGCAAAAACGAGCCGCCGCCGCGCGCGCGGTCGAATATGTCGAGAGTGGCATGCGGCTTGGCCTCGGCACGGGCTCGACCGCCAGGCATTTCACGGAATTGCTGGGGGAGAGGGTGCGCGGCGGACTAAAGGTGATCGCTGTACCGACTTCCGAAGCGACGCACGCCGACGCGCAACGCGCGGGCATACCGCTTTCAACGCTCGATGAAACGCCCGAGCTCGATTTGACCGTCGATGGAGCCGACGAGGTCGACAGCGATCTCAATCTCATCAAGGGCGGTGGCGGCGCACTTCTCCGGGAAAAAATTGTGGCGACCGCCTCGCGGAGAATGATCGTCATCGCCGATGAATCGAAATGGGTGGCGAACTTGGGCCGCTTTCCGCTGCCGATCGAGGTCGTCCAATTCGGGCTGGGCGCGATCCGGCGTCGCATCGAGGCCGCTGTCGGACAGGGTATCTCCGTAAAAGTCCGCCAAGGTAAGGACGGCCATCCTTTCGTCACGGATGGGGGGCACCTGATCCTCGACGCGGCCATGGGCCGGATTGTCGATCCTGCCGATTTGGCGCAGAAGTTGTCCCTAATTCCCGGCGTGGTCGAGCACGGCCTTTTTATCGGGATCGCGTCGACTGTTATTCTGGCCGGAGAGGGCGGCCTTCGCGTCGTCGAGCGCAATAAAGAGCGTCGTTAGTTCATCTAAGGAGCAAAGCACGAAATGATCGCCAAACGTTTCATCGCCGTAGTGTTCACAAGCGTTGCGATGCTCGCTCTTGTATTCTCCGCCCATGCACAAAACCGCCCTTCAGCGGCGGCCATCGAAACGGCGCGCGAGATTCTTGCGCTCAAGGGCGGGATCGACATGTTTGCGACATTGATCCCCAGCGTTATCGAGCAAAACAAAGGGATTTTAGTGCAGCAGAATCCCATGCTGCAGAAGGATGCCAACGAGGTCGCCGAGCAACTCAGAACCAGTTACGCATCGCGCAATGCCGAGGTGATCCGCGAAGTTGCCACGCTCTATGCGTCGCACTTCACTGAAGAAGAGCTCAAACAGCTCCTTGTTTTCTACAAGTCGCCGCTCGGCAAGAAGGTCGTTACCGAAGAACCGAAGGCGGCCGAGCAAAGCATGGGTTTCGCGCAGACATGGGCAGTGAAATTTTCCGACGAAGTGCTGACGAAGCTGCGAGATGAGCTCAAAAAGAAGGGCCATCAGCTTTAGTCGCGATGCGTTGAAGCCCCATGCCTGAATTCGACGTCGATTTGTTTGTCATCGGCGCCGGCTCCGGCGGCGTGCGCGCCGCCCGCATTGCCGCAAGTTATGGCGCGCGCGTAACGGTCGCTGAAGAATTCCGGGTCGGCGGCACCTGCGTCATCCGCGGCTGCGTTCCGAAGAAATTGATGGTCTATGCCTCGCGCTTCGCGGACGACTTCGCGGATGCCGAGGGTTTCGGCTGGACCGTGCAGAAGCCGGTCTTCGACTGGCCAACCTTGATCGCAAACAAAGATCGTGAAATCGCCCGGCTCGAGGCGGCGTATACGACGACACTCGAGCGTTACAAGGTGAATCTGGTCAAGGAGCGCGCCGTTATCGAAGACCGCCACACGCTCCGGCTCGCCAGCGGCGCAAAAGTCACGGCGAAGACCATTTTGGTCGCGACCGGCGGACGTCCCTACCATGGCGCGGCGATTGCGGGCATCGAGCACGTCATTTCCTCGAATGAGGTGTTTCACCTCAAACAGCAGCCGCGCCACATCGTCATTCAGGGCGGAGGCTATATCGCCGTGGAGTTTGCCGGCGTATTCCGGGGCCTCGGCAGTGAAGTAACCCTGGTCTACCGCGGCGAGAACATATTGCGCGGCTTCGACGACGATCTACGCGCGCATCTGCGCAGCGAGATGGAGCGGCGTGGCATCAAAATCGTCACAAAGCAGACCGTGACCGCGGTCGAAAAGGTCGATCACGGTTACGACGTGGCCCTCTCGGACAATACGCAGATCATGGCTGATCTCGTGATGTTCGCGACGGGCCGGCATCCGAATGTCGAAGGCCTTGGCCTCGAAAAGGTCGGTGTCGAATTCGACGCACGGTCCGGTATCGACGTCGACGAGCATTCCCGCACATGCGTCGAGAATATTTATGCCGTCGGTGACGTAACCAACCGCATCAATTTGACGCCGGTTGCCATTCGCGAGGGACACGCTTTCGCGGATACGGTATTCGGCAAAAAGCCGACGAAGGTAGACCACACAAACGTGCCGAGCGCGGTGTTTTCGGAGCCGGAGCTCGGCGTTATCGGCCTGACGGAAGCGGACGCTGTCAAAAGTCTTGGCAAGGTCGATATCTACAAAACGAGCTTCCGCCCGATGAAGGCTACGCTGTCAGGCCGCGACACGCGGGTTTTCATGAAACTCGTCGTGGATGCCACCACCGATCGCGTCGTCGGCTGTCATATCGCGAGCCCTGATGCGGGCGAGATGATCCAGCTTGTCGCAGTCGCCATCAGGATGGGCGCAACCAAAGCTGACTTCGACGCCACCATGGCGGTCCATCCCACCGCGGCTGAAGAACTGGTGACTATGCGCGAGCCGGCTGTGCGTCATACCGGTAGCGCTGCCCAATAGCAGTGCAGGAACGGCCTCTTTCCCGAATAACTGGCAATTTTCGGCGTCACAGGTGTATAAGGCCGCAAATTTCGGAGTTTGCGTGATGGCCGAACGCTGGTCGCCCGACAGTTGGCGCAAGAAACCGATCGTCCAGGTGCCCGATTACCCGGACGCGACGGCGCTCGCTGACGTGGAGAAGCAGCTCGCGACATTCCCGCCGCTGGTGTTCGCCGGCGAGGCGCGGAGCTTGAAGAAGGCGCTTGCGCGCGTCGCGAAGGGCGAGGCTTTCCTGCTCCAGGGCGGCGACTGCGCCGAAAGTTTCGCCGAGCACGGCGCCAATAATATCCGCGACTTCTTTCGGATGTTTTTGCAGATGGCGGTCGTCCTGACCTATGCCGCCTCTTCGCCTGTGGTCAAGGTTGGCCGCATTGCCGGTCAGTTCGCCAAGCCGCGGTCCTCGCCGATGGAAAAACGCGACGGCAAGGAGCTGCCGAGCTATCGCGGCGACATCGTCAACGACATCGCGTTCACGCCCGAGGCGCGCACGCCGGATCCGCGCCGGCAGATCGAAGCCTATCGCCAGTCGGCGGCGACGCTCAATCTGCTGCGGGCCTTCGCCCAGGGCGGCTACGCGAATCTCGCGAGCGTGCGCCAGTGGATGCTTGGCTTCGTGAAGGACAGTCCGCAGTCGCGCCGGTATGTCGAGCTGTCCCAGCGCATTTCGGAGGCGCTCGCCTTCATGCAAGCCTGCGGTCTGGATCTCGAGAGCCATCCCGAGCTGCGCACCACCGAGTTCTACACAAGCCATGAGGCGTTGCTGCTCGGCTTCGAGCAGGCGCTCACGCGCGAAGATTCGACCCAGCCCGGCACCTATTACGCGACGTCAGGGCATATGATCTGGATCGGCGACCGGACCCGTCAGCCCGATCATGCGCATGTCGAGTATGCGCGTGGTATCAAGAATCCGCTCGGTCTCAAATGCGGTCCCTCGCTCAAGCCGGACGAGCTCATTCGGCTGACTGATATTCTCAATCCGGAGAACGAGCCTGGACGTCTCACGCTGATCGGCCGCTTCGGCGCCGATAAAGTCGGCGCGCATCTTCCGGCTCTGGTTCGCGCCATCAAGCGCGAGGGCAAAAGCGTCATCTGGTCGTGCGACCCGATGCACGGCAACACCATCACGTCGGCGTCGGGCTACAAGACCCGGCCGTTCGACCTTATCCTCAAGGAAGTGCGCGGCTTCTTCGACGTCCACAACGCCGAAGGCACATATGCCGGCGGCGTACACCTGGAAATGACCGGGCAGAATGTCACTGAATGCACTGGCGGTGTGCGCCAGATCTCCGACGAGGACCTCAACGATCGCTACCATACGGTCTGCGATCCGCGCCTCAACGCGGAGCAGTCGATCGACTTGGCTTTCGTGCTGGCGGAACTGCTCAAGAAAGAACGCTCCGGGCCGCAGAAAATCATGCCCGCCGCGGCTTCGCTGTAGTCGAAGCTCTTCTCAATCCGGCGGCTTGGGTCCGCTCCGTTGCCGCGCAACGGAGCACGGGCTAGATCAGTCTCATGAGCGCTCGTCCTGCCGATAGCTTGAACATCGCGATTGCCCAACTCAATCCGACGGTTGGCGACATTGCCGGCAATTCCGATCGCGTGCGCCGCGCGCGCGATCAGGCGGCAGCGCAGGGCGCCGACCTCGTGATCTTTCCCGAGATGTTCATTTCCGGCTATCCGCCAGAAGATCTCGTGCTCAAACCGGCTTTCCAGGCGGCGTGCCGCGGCGCGATCGAAAATCTCGCGCGCGAAACAAAAACTGGTCCCGCGCTTCTTGTCGGCACGCCGTGGAAGGACGGCGACAAGCTGCATAACGCCGTCGCGCTGCTGGAGGGCGGCCGGATTTCGGCGCTGCGATTCAAGGTCGATCTGCCGAATTATGGCGTCTTCGACGAGAAACGCGTCTTCGCCGCGGGGCCGATGCCGGGACCGGTGAATTTTCGCGGGGTGCGGCTGGGCGTTCCGATCTGCGAAGACATCTGGGGCGAAGACGTCGTCGAATGTCTGGCGGAAACAGGCGCGGAAATCCTGGTGATCCCGAACGGCTCGCCTTACTGGCGCGATAAAGACGATGTGAGGCTCAACACGCTCGTGGCCCGCGTAACCGAGCACAATTTGCCGGCGATCTACGTCAATCAGGTCGGCGGCCAGGATGAGCTCGTTTTCGACGGTGGCTCCTTTGCCTTGCATGCCGACCGGTCGCTGGCGTTTCAACTTGCGGCTTTCGAGGAAGCAGTCGTCCTCACGCGGTGGCAGCGTCAAGGCGCGACCTGGCGCTGTGAGGACAAGGCGCCCAAGGTCGAGCAGCTCGAGCCCGACCGCAACGACTACGCCGCCTGTGTTCTTGGATTGCGGGACTACGTCACCAAGAACGGTTTTCCCGGTGTCGTGCTGGGACTTTCCGGCGGCATCGATTCTGCCTTGTGCGCGGCGATCGCTGTGGATGCGCTCGGAGCGGAGCGGGTGCGCTGTATCATGCTGCCTTACCGGTTCACGTCGCAGACGTCGCTCGATGATGCCGCCGCCTGCGCCAAGGCGCTGGGCGTCGGCTACGAGGTCTTGCCCATCGCCCAGGCAGTCGAAGGGCTCGAGGGCGCGTTGGCGCCGTTGTTCAAGGGAAAGCAACGCGACGTCACCGAGGAAAATCTCCAGGCTCGTGCGCGCGGCACGATCCTGATGGCGGTATCGAACAAGTTCAATCTGATGGTGGTGACGACAGGCAACAAATCGGAAATGTCGGTTGGGTACGCGACGCTCTATGGCGACATGAATGGGGGCTACAACCCCATCAAGGACATCTACAAGACCGAAGTGTTCCGTTTGTCGCGCTTGCGTAACCGCTGGAAGCCGAATGGCGCGCTGGGGCCGTCTGGCGTTGTCATCCCGGAGAACATCATCGTGCGTCCGCCGACCGCGGAATTGCGCGAAAACCAGAAAGACGAGGATTCGCTGCCGCCTTACGAGGTGCTCGATGCGATCCTTGAGCGCCTGGTCGAGCGCGAGGAGCCGGTCTCCGTCATTGTCGAGGCCGGCTACGAGCTGGCAACGGTCACGCGCGTCGAGCGTCTTTTGCATCTCGCCGAGTACAAGCGCCGCCAGGCTGCTCCGGGCGTCAAGGTCACGCTGAAAAATTTCGGACGCGACCGCCGTTATCCGATCACCAACCGGTTCCGCGATCCCGGAACGCCTTTGCCGGCGCCCGATATTTCGCTGATCACCGGACAGCCGGTGAAGACCGAAGCCTTCGATTTTTAGGGCTACTGGCGCGGCGCGACGAAGACCGGCCCGACGGCGCGAACTTTGCCCTTGGGCGGCTCAGCATCCTCGCTCGCAGTCGCGGCGACAGGCGAATTGCCGAGCGCCGTATTTGGACCGACCTTGACGGGCCGGCCTTGCGCATCGCGCGGCTGCGACATCTGCTTCGCCTGCTTTTCCGTGACGACGATGTCGCCTTGCTCGATCGTGCTGTCGGCACTGGTCGACGATTTCATCGCATCAGCCCAGCTCTGGCCGGCTTGCCGACAGCTGCAGGTCTTGTCCACGGCGGTGCGATATTTGAATGCATTTGGCAGCGCGGAGTAAGGCGCTCCCGACAGCGACACGGCTTGCGTCACTTCCTCGCCGGGATTGCGGTAGGTGTAAAGCTGAACCTCGGCTGCGGGACACATGCGCTGACAGGTGCGCTCGTCGTCGCCAAACCGGCTTGCCGAGGTCTGGAATGAGATCGGGAAGTAATAGCCGTCACAGCTGCGCACGCAGATCGTGCGGAACGAACCGCTCTGATCGGACGGTCCGAACAGCGGACCGCCGCCGGGTGTGAATAGCCGCTCCAGAAAGCCGCCGCCTTGTTCTACTGCCGCTTGCCGGTATTGCGGACCGCAACCGTTCTCGGCGAGCGCAATCATCAAAGAGCGGCGCTGCGCGGCACGTTCGGTGGTGCCGCCATAAAGCTGTTCGAGATGGTTCTGCGCGCGCTCGAGGCCGCTACGGGCTTGCTGAATTTGCCCACTTAATGGTCCGCATTGAGCCGGCGTCTGGCTGAACAGCGAGAAAAAACCCGAGGACTCGCAGCCCATCCGGCGCGATTGCGCCACCATGCGATCGACTTCGGCCTGCTGGCGATTCATGGCGTCTTCGGCACGGCGAATCTGCTCGGCGCGCTGCGGGTCGGCGTTGCCGCGGTCGAGCGCGGTCAACTGAGCTTCCAGCCGCTGGCAAGCGGGCCCGCCCTGCTGAGCGTAGCCGCCGCCCGACATCGTCAGCAGGGCCACCAAAGTGATCGTGAATCGACGAGCGTTCATGAGAGGCAAGCTTAACGGGTAATTGTGGCCGCACCTAGTGCGACCGAATGCTCTCCGCGCGTAGGTTCCAGAGCACGCCCGCCACGATAATAAGCGCGCCCATCAGGACAAAGATGTCGAGCTGCTCGCCATAGACCGCCCAGCCAACGATGGCGATCAACGGAATTCGCATGAAATCGAGCGGCACCACCACCGTTGCGTCGCCACATCGAAACGCGTTGCTGAGGCAATAATGGGACGCGGTGCCCGCCAATCCGACACCGAACGCGGGCAAGATGTGCTCGACGCGCAAATTGGCAAGCACCGCCCAGTCGCTGCCTGCGAGCGACAGCGGCAGTTGAATGACCGCCATCCAGAAAATGATACCGAAGGTCGTCTCGGTCATCGTCAGCTTTTTGGTGGTTATCATGGTGATCGCGTAGCCGAAGGCGGCGAGCAGGACGAGGAACGCGCCCGGATTGAAGCTCGCAATTCCGGGGCGCAGGATGACGACGACGCCGATGACGCCGAATACGATGACGCCGATGCGGCTTGGGGTGAGCCGCTCACCCAGAAACCAGGCGGCAAGCAGCGCCGTCCACGCCGGCATTGTGAATTCCAGCGAAAACACCATGGCCAATGGCAGCATGGTCAGGGCCAGCGACCAGCAATATTGCGAGGCGTAGTGGATGGTGTTGCGCAGCAGGTTGAGCTTCATGCGGCGCGGCCGCAGATGCTCGCGCAACTGCGGTTTCGCCACGGCAAGGGCGCCGAGAATGACAAGCGCAAAAACGCTGCGGATCGTGAGAATCTCGAAAATGCCGAGGCCGCGCGAGAACAGCGCGCGGATGGATACCGCCATGGCGGAGAACGAAAGGAGCGCGCCGAGCATCCAAAACACGACGCGTGCGAGGCTGTGAGCAGTCACGATGTCCGGCCGATTGCAGGGGCGGTCTAACAGGAGCGCGCACGCGGGTCACGCGGTTCCGCCTGCGGTTAGGCCGATCCGCTATTCCGAATCGGGTTGATTTTCCGGGCGTGCCTTATCGAACGCGGGAAGTTTCAGGCAAGCGGCTTCCGCCGCCAGGATGCGCGGAAACTTGTCGAGCGGCACCTTGAACCGCCGGCCGCCGAACAGCGCCGGCACCAAGCAGATATCCGCCAGCGTCGGCTGTGCGCCGCATAAATAGGGCGCCGGCGTCACCATCGCCTCGATCGCAGTGAGGCCCTCGGTGAGCCAGTGCGCGTACCAGGCGTCGATTTCAGATTGATCGTGTTTGAGCGTATTCTTCAAATAGGCGAGCGGCCCGGAATTGTTCAAAGGGTGGATGTCACAGGCGATGATTTGCGCGATACCGCGAACCTTGGCCCGCGCCACCGGATCTTTCGGCAGGAGCGGCGGTTGCGGATGCGTCTCGTCGAGATATTCGACGATGGCCAGGGATTGGATCAGATGGTCGCCGCTCTCGAGCGCGAGTGTGGGCACCCGCATCTGAGGGTTGACCGCGCGATATTCGGCGCGCCGGTGTTGCCCGCCGTCTTTGGAGAGGTGAACTGGAACGGTCTCGTAAGGTAGACCCTTGAGATTGAGTGCGATGCGCACGCGATAGGCCGCGGATGAGCGGAAAAACCCATACAATTTCATCGTAAAACCCCGGCTGATACGGCGCCAATCTATCGCCCGCGTGTCCTGATGACGAGATGCCCCTCAAGCCGGGGCGGGCCGGTCTAGGATTTCGCGCACTTTGCGCGCCAGCGCATCCGTGGTGAACGGCTTGGTCAGCAGGTTCACATCGGGATCGAGCCGCCCGTGATGAACGATCGCATTGCGTGTATAGCCGGTCGCGAACAGGACGCGCAGTTCGGGCCGCGATTCATGCGCCTTGTCGGCAAGCTCCCGTCCGTTCATGCCGCCGGGCAACACGACGTCGGTGAACAGCAAATCTGCATCCGGAAATTTCTTGATCAGTTCGAGACCGTCGGCGCCATTGGTCGCGATCTCGACGCGATAACCCAATTCGCGCAGCGCCTCGCTCACGTAGCGGCACACGGCCGGATCGTCTTCGACCAGTAAAATCAATTCCGTGCCGCCCATTGCTCGCGGCTTCACTGCTTGGGGCAGCGCGCCGTCGCTCTCTTGCCAGTCTGGCAAGTTGCTGTCCTGGGCTAGCCGCGGGAAGTAGAGTTTCAGCGTCGTGCCATGGCCGACTTCGCTGTAGATCTGAATATGGCCGCCCGACTGTTTGACGAAACCATAGACCATCGATAGGCCCAGGCCCGATCCAACACCCGCCGGTTTCGTCGTGAAAAATGGCTCGAAAACTTTCTCACGCACTTCGGGGCTCATGCCGCCGCCGGTATCGCTGACGGCGAGCATCACATATTGACCGGCTGCGATTTCGCCGCCGCTGCTCGCCGCATAGGCTTCGTCAAGGTAAGCATTGCCGGTTTCGATAGTCAGGCGCCCGCCCTCCGGCATCGCATCGCGCGCGTTCACCGCCAGGTTGAGGATGGCGTTTTCCAGCTGGTTCGGATCGACCGCAGTCTTCCAGAGACCGCTCGCTAAAACCGTCTCGACCATGATCGTCTCGCCGATCGCGCGGTGCAACAGCTCGGACATGCCCTGAACGAGCGCGTTGATCTGGACCGCTTTCACCTCAGAGAGATGTTGGCGCGAGAATGTCAGCAGGCGCTGCACCAAAGTTGTGGCACGCTGCGCCGCCTGCCGGATCGCCTCGAGAGAGCGGCCGACGCGCTCGTCTTCAATCTTCAGCCGGCGCAGGGTCAGATCGATATTGCCGAGAATGGCGGTCAGCAGATTGTTGAAGTCGTGCGCAATGCCGCCAGTGAGACGGCCTACCGCCTCCATTTTCTGGGCCTGCCGCAGCGCAAGCTCCATCGTCTGCCGGCGCTCGATTTCCTCTCGCAATCGCGCCAGCGCCAGCGTTTCGCGGCGCGTATGGCGCAGCGCCAGGACGCCAAGCGCGATCATGGCCAAGGTCGCGGGAATGCCGAAAATCAGATGGGCGCCCATGGTCCGCATCCAGCCTTTTCGGATCTCGGCCGTTTCAATGCCCGATGTGACGTAGACGTTGAACCGCGGCAGTTTGCGATAAGCGAACAAGCGCTCAATGTGATCGAGCGTTGAAATGCCGACCACGGTGCCTTGCTCCGGAGAGGCGGCAATCGCCCGCATAGTCGCCGATGTCGGCGGTAATTGGGGCGCAGCATCTTCGGTCATCGGATAACGGGCGAGAAAATAACCGTCGCCGCGCAACAGCGCGGTGACGCCATTCGGTGTCGAGGGCAATGTCGAGTAGAAATTCGCGAAATATTCTGGCGCGATGGAAATCAGATTGACCCCATTGAAGCTGCCATTCTCCAGTTTGCGCTTGCGGGTGATGGCGAAGAAATTCGTCGCCGCGGCGCGCGCGTCGACAACGCGACTAACGTAGGTGAAATCTGAAGAATCGTTTTTGTGTGCAGCAAAGTAGTTGCGGTCGGAAAGATCTAAATTGCCGGGCATGGGCGAAACTGTGCCCGACACCAGCGGCTTGCCATTGCGATCGATGATCCACAGATCGCGCAATTGCGGCAGGTTCTGGATCAAATTGCGGAGTCTCGCGCTGTATTCAGCCTCGTCCCGAACAATCTCCTCATCGCTTGTGTCCAAGGTCAATTCTTCGAGATAGCGCACGCTGATCTCGAAGGTATCGAAGACCTTGACCGCGTGCTCATGAACCGAGCCGAGCGTGCGGACGAGCCGATCTTGCGCTTCGGCGTAATGCTGGCGGTAGGAAATCCAACTTGCGACCAGAAAGACCGAAACCGGCAGGACGAAGGAGCCGACGATAAGGACTTGCAGCGCACGCTCTGCCCGGCTGGCCGGTCCCGGGCGCATCGCTGCGCGCAGTCGCGTCAAAATCGAACCTTCGTCGGCCATCGATGCGGCAACCAATGAGGAATCATTGGTAACGGCAAGCTTTCCGCAACTCAACACGCGCGCGCGTGGGCGCGCGACGGTTCCCGCCGCTAGCGGGCGCAACAGGTTAGATCGGATTGGCGGAAATCAGCGCGTGCAGACGATGGCGACGTATTGGTCGCACTTGCCGGCCGGACACGTACCGGGGCCCGCGGTCGGGATCGAGCCGGTGATTTCGTCCTTGTCGACCTGCTGGAAGGAGGCCGCGTCGCTAAACTGGCGCGTTCGGCAATAAGCCGCCGCGGCCGCCGCGCCGCATTTTTCACCATTGGCCAGGCAGCGGTCGACGCCGTAACCGTCGGCATTGGTGCTGATGATGAACATTTTGCGCTCAGCCTGCGCCGAACCGGCGGCGAGGACGAGGATGGCAATGGCCAGCAGAGTACGCATGGACGGATCTCTCGGGTGCCTAGCGATTTGCCGAGAATGCGGCCAAAGCCGTTAACGCCTTCCTAACCGAACCCGCCGCGCCGGATTTACGGGCGGTTTCGGTGGCCAAAATCGTGATCTTGACGGTCGGAAGGGGCTTGCCCATTGTGCCTGCCATGAACGGCCTGAATGCAATCGGCGGCATTTGCCGCAAGATTATTCGCTAGCGCACCAACGCTGGCTGCGGCCGTCTTTTCTCCATCGAGATAAAAACGCCGGGGCCAGCCGCCTCGGAGAGTCCTTTTGGAGCTCAAGCTCTACGACACACTGACCCGGGAGAAGCGGCCGTTCACGCCGATCGATCCCGCGCGCGTGCGCATGTATGTGTGCGGGCCGACCGTCTACGACTACGCCCACATCGGCAATGCCCGGCCGGTGATCGTGTTCGACGTGTTGTTTCGGCTGCTGCGCCATCTCTATGGCGAGGCGCACGTGAAATATGTGCGCAACATCACCGACGTCGACGACAAGATCAATGCGCGGGCCGCTGAGCGCGGGATTTCGATCCGCCAGCTGACGGAAGAAACCTACGCCAATTTCAAGGCCGACGTTATGGCGCTCGGTTGTCTTCCGCCAACCGTCGAGCCGCGGGCGACCGAGCACATCGAGGAGATGAAGGCGCTGATCGAGAGACTGGTTGCGTCGAAGCACGCCTATGTCGAGCAGGACCACGTCCTGTTCTCGGTTCCGTCGATGAAGGACTACGGCAAACTGTCGAACCGCTCGCTCGACGAGATGATCGCCGGCGCCCGCGTAGAGGTTGCGCCTTACAAGAAAGACGCGACCGACTTCGTGTTGTGGAAGCCTTCGAAGGAGGGCGAGCCTGGCTGGCCGTCACCGTGCGGCATCAAGGCGCAAGGACGCCCCGGCTGGCACATCGAATGTTCGGCGATGTCGTGGAAGCATCTCGGTGAAACCTTCGACATCCACGGCGGCGGCATCGATCTCGTCTTCCCGCACCATGAAAACGAGGTCGCGCAATCGCGCTGCGCCTTCCACACGCCGGTGATGGCGAACTTCTGGATGCATAACGGCTTCCTGCAGGTCGAAGGCGAGAAGATGTCGAAGTCGCTTGGCAACTTCATCATTATCCACGACCTGCTCAAGGAATGGCCGGGCGAGGTGGTGCGGCTGAACATGCTGAAAACTCACTATCGGCAGCCGATGGATTGGACTGTCAGCGGTTTAGAGGAAAGCGACAAAGTTCTGCAGAACTGGATAGATGTTCTCGGCCGCATGAAAACGAATTTTACCGACAGCGATCTGCCAAGTGGCGAAGTATTAGCGGCGCTTACAGATGATCTAAACACGCCGCGGGCTATCACTGAATGTCATCGGCTCGCAGGTTTAGCCAAACAAGCCGATGTCAAATCTGCTCAGAACCTTCATCAATCATTGAAATTATTAGGCTTGGTAACTCATGCCTCTTTTACTCGCAGCGAAAAAGCAGACGTAGCTCGCA
>JAFBAG010000084.1 GCA_019247925.1 Pseudolabrys sp. | reverse complement strand
CGCACCATCCTGATCGTCGAGGACGACAAGTCTTTCCTGCAGCGCCTGGCCAAAGCCATGGAGTCGCGGGGCTTCCGGGTCACGGCGGCGGAAACCGTCGCCGAAGGCTTGCGGCAGGTTGAAAGCGCGGCCCCCGCATTCGCGGTGGTCGACATGCGGCTCCTCGACGGCAGCGGACTCGACGTGATCTCGGCGCTGAAGAAGCGCCGGCCAGATGCGCGCGCGATCGTTCTCACCGGCTACGGCAACATCGCGACCGCCGTGAACGCGGTGAAGCTCGGCGCGGTCGACTACCTCGCCAAGCCTGCCGATGCCGATGACATTCTGGGCGCGCTGATGGCGCAGGACACGAACAAGATCGAGCCGCCGGAAAATCCGATGTCCGCCGACCGGGTGCGCTGGGAGCACATCCAGCGCATTTATGAGCTGTGCGGGCGCAACGTGTCGGAGACGGCGCGGCGGCTCAACATGCACCGCCGCACCTTGCAGCGCATTCTCGCCAAAAGGGCTCCGCGGTAACCTCTTAGAGCGCTTCGCCGTAAGGCCCGTGCGGATCCGCCAAGGCCTGCAAGCGCAACGAGGCGGCCCGGGCGATGGCGAGCATCATGCTCTTTCTGGTGGCGGCGGGTAGCTTGTGTTCCGGCGCTTCGCAGACGACCGAGGCACCGAACGCATCCGCCACGATCAGCCCGGTGTCGGGCGGGAAAATCTCGCACGGCACTTCCTGACAGGTAGCGAAAAACAACCGGTCGCAATGCAGCCGGTAGTCCATCCATTTCTGGTCGGCGCGGAAATCCGCGACGGAGGACTTGATCTCGACGATCCATATCTCGCCGGCCGCATTGAGCGCGACAAGGTCGGCGCGGCGTCCTGACGCCAGCGCCAGCTCCGCGACACACGAAAAACCGAGCGACAATAAGAGCCGGGCGGTGCCGCGCGCGACGGCGAGCGCCGTCTCCGACTGGCGGCCGTCGGGCGGCAGTTCAAGAATGCGCGCGGTCAGGGACATGCGCCGAGCAATACCCCCGTTTGCCGGCCTTGCAAAGGCTGGATAGTCTGCCGCCGCAATTGGCGAGGAGCGCATGGCGGTGATCGACTACGAGAAGGAATACGACAACCGCGGCCGGGTGAAGGAGCATCCGGAGATCTTCGCGCGCTGGGCGTCCGATTCGAAGGCCTTCCGCGAAAGCGCCAAGGGCGCGGCGCTCAATGTCGCCTACGGATCGAGCTCGCGGCAGATCTACGATTATTTTCCGGCCGTGCGGCCGAACAATGGCCCCCTCGTCCTGTTCATCCACGGCGGCTATTGGCGTTCGCTCGAGCCCGCAATGTTCAGCCATTGCGCGCGCGGTCTGAACGAGCACGGTTTCGACGTCGCGCTGCCAGGTTACGACCTTTACCCGCATGTCTCAGTGACGACGATCATCGCGCAGATGCGCAACGCCACCTTGGCCCTCTGGCGGCAGTACAAGCGGCCAATCATGCTCACGGGCCATTCTGCCGGCGGCCATCTCGCCGCCTGCCTGCTCGCAACTGACTGGCAAAAGATCGACAAGGACGCGCCTGAGGATTTGACCCGCGCCGCCTATGCCATTTCCGGCGTGTTCGACCTCACGCCATTGCTCAACGTGTCGCAAAACGCCGATTTGCGGCTGACCCCGGACGAGGCGCGCAAAGTGTCGCCGTTCTACTGGCAGGCTCCCCGCGGCAAGGCGCTCGATGCCGTGGTTGGCGCGCAGGAATCCAGCGAATTTCTGCGGCAAAGCAGGATCATCGCCGAAGGCTGGCGGGCGCGCGGCGCCGTCACCCGGTATGAGGAAATCGCGGGGGCCAACCACTTCAGCGTGGTCGATCCCCTGTCCGATCCCGACAGCGCGATGGTCAAACGCATCGCCGAGCTCGCCCGAAAACCTTAAAACCAGTACTGCCACGCGAAGACGATCGTCAGCGTCGCACCGAAGCCGACGACGAGAACGCGCACGACCTCCCGCGACAAAATCCGCGCGATGTAAGACCCGGCGATGCCGCCGACCAGCATCCCCGCCATCAGCGCCAAGGTCTGCGGCCACATCACCGCGCCCTGCCAGATGAAGACCATGCTCGCAGCAAAACCGTTCAGGCTTGAAACGAAATTCTTGGTGACATTGGCCGACCGGTACTCGCCGCCGGTCGCGACCGAGAACACGCCCAAGATCATGATTCCGACGCCGGCGCCGAAATAGCCGCCATAGAACGACACCGGCAGCAGAAATTTCAGGCTGGTGACGTCGAATTCGATCGAGCGCCCGCGCTTGTGCGCGCGCGCCCGCAACCATTTCGAAATGCGCTCGGCATAGGCGAACAGCAGAGTGGCAAAGCCGAGAAGGAGCGGCACCAGCTTGGTAAAAAGCCGCTCCGGGGTCCACAGCAGCAGCACGGCGCCCGCGGCGGCGCCGCTGATCGACGCGATGATCAGAAGGACGAAATCGCGGTTGAACTTCGGCAGCTGTGAGCGGTCGGCGAGCGCCGCCAGCATGGTGCCGGGCATGAGCGCGGTGAGATTCGAGGCCGCCGCGGCTTGCGGCGGCACGCCTGCTGCGATCAGCGCCGGATAGACCACCACCGCGGCGCCGCCGATGATCGAGGCAATGATGCCGGCGGCAACGCCGACGGCGGCCAGCATCGCGGCGGTCAAAAAGTCCATGGGACAGGCTTTAGAAGAATGCCTGGATGCCCGTCTGCGCGCGGCCGAGGATCAGGGCGTGGATGTCGTGTGTGCCCTCATAAGTATTGACCGTCTCGAGGTTCGCGAGGACGCGCATGACATGGAATTCGTCAGCGATGCCGTTGCCACCGTGCATGTCGCGGGCGAGCCGCGCGATATCGAGGGCCTTGCCGCAATTGTTGCGCTTCATCAGCGAGATCGACGGCGGCGCGGCGCGGCCCGCTTCCAGCATGCGGCCAAGCCGCAACGCGCCGGCAAGGCCCAGCGCAATCTCGGTCTGCATGTCGGCGAGCTTTTTCTGGATAAGCTGGTTCGCCGCCAGCGGCCGGTTGAACTGCTTCCTGTCGAGCGTGTACTGGCGCGCGGCGTGCCAGCAGAATTCTGCAGCGCCCATCGCGCCCCAGGAAATACCGTAGCGCGCATTGTTGAGACAGCCGAACGGCCCCGCGAGGCCCTGGACATTGGGCAACAAATTTTCTTCCGGCACCACGCAGTCTTCCAGCACGACCTGGCCGGTGATCGAGGCGCGCAGCGACAGCTTGCCCTCGATCTTCGGCGTCGAGAATCCCTTCATGCCGCGCTCGACGATGAAGCCCCGGATCTTGCCGTCGAGCTTCGCCCAGACGACGCAGATTTGCGCGACCGGCGCGTTGGAGATCCAGGTCTTGGAGCCGTTGAGCTTGTAGCCCCCCTGCACTTTCTCGGCGCGCGTCGCCATGGAGCCCGGATCAGAGCCGTGATCGGGCTCGGTCAATCCGAAACAGCCGATCATCTCCCCTTTGGCGAGCTTGGGCAGATATTTGCGGCGCTGCGCCTCGGTGCCGTAGGCGTATATCGGATACATGACGAGCGACGATTGCACCGACATGGTGGAGCGGTAACCGCTGTCGACGCGCTCGAGCTCCCGCGCGATCAGCCCGTAAGCCACGTAACCGAGCCCGGCGCCGCCGTATTCCTCGGGGATCGTCGGCCCCAGCAGGCCGAGCTCACCCATTTTCGGGATCAAATTCTCGTCGTAGCTCTCCTCGCGGTAAGCTTTGAGGATGCGCGGCATCAGATAGTCCTGCGCGAAGCCGCGCGCGGTATCCCGCACCATGCGCTCTTCTTCGGTGAGGTCGCTCTCGATATCGAGCGGATCCTCCCAGACGAAGTTGGAATCCTTCAGCGAGATCGCAGGCTTGCCCGTGATCTTTTCGGCCGGCTGGCTCATCACCACATCTCCAAGACTATTGTCGGCACATTATCCGCTTGCGCGGCGGCGCGAAAGCCGCGCACAAGATGCGGGAAACCCGCAAGGATTACGAATGGAAAAGCTGCAAGCCGCGCTCGTTCCCGTCACGCCTTTCTCGCAGAATTGCACATTGCTGTGGTCGCCGGAAACCAAGCGTGGCGTCGTCATCGACCCGGGCGGCGACGTCCCCGCCATCCGTGATGCGCTGGCAAAAACCGGGTTCACCGTCGAACGCATATTGCTGACGCACGGCCATCTCGATCACGTCGGCGGCGCCATGGAATTGAAGAACGCGTTGGGCGTCGAAATCGTCGGCCCGCACGAGGCCGACCGGCCGATCATGGCCAGCGTCGAAATGGTCGCGGCGCAATACGGCGTCGCCGGCATGCACAACGCGACCTCCGACCGCTGGCTTGTCGAGGGCGATACCGTGAAGGTCAGCGAGACCAGCTTTGACGTGCTGCACTGTCCCGGCCACTCGCCCGGCAGCGTCGTCTTCGTCAACCGCGCGCAGAAATTCGCGCTCGTCGGCGATGTGCTGTTTCAGGGTTCGGTCGGGCGCACCGACCTGCCGGGCGGCGACACCGATACGCTGATCCGCTCCATCAAGGACAAGCTTTTGCCGCTCGGCGACGATTTCGCCTTCATCTGCGGCCACGGCCCGACCTCGACGATCGGGCAGGAACGGCTGCACAACCCGTTTTTGCAATAGAAGCTGCAGCGAAGTTGGGCTATTGAGGCCGCAGGCGCCCGTAGCTCAGCTGGATAGAGCGTTGCCCTCCGAAGGCAAAGGTCGGACGTTCGAATCGTCTCGGGCGCGCCATTCTCCCTCGTGCATTCGCAAGCCCTATTCGATCACCTCGATCGGATAGACGTCGGTTGCCGGCTCTTCATAGGGATGCGTTTGCCGGATGGCCTTCAGCACCGCACGCAACTTATCGGGCTCGCACACGGTCTCGATGCGCTCTTCCTCGACGGCTTCGAGGGCGCCGACGCTGCCGATCGTCGGATTGGCTCCGGGCAAGGGCTTGAATCGGCCCGTGCCCTTGATCGTGAAGGTGCAGTGCGAGTAATTGCCGATGCGCCCCGCACCGGCCTCGCCCATGCTTTGTCGCACCGCCTCGGCATGCGATGACGGAACATAAACGACGATCTTGTAACGCGTGGGCATGATATGGCTCCGTGAGCAATTCAGATAAAACCACGACAATGAGCCTAACGCCGTCGTGCCACCTGAAGTCTCAATGAAACTCCCCTCGCCTGACCATCCGATCAGGATTGCGCCCGAGGACAAACGCGTGCGCGTGACCTTCAACGGCACCGTCATCGCCGATACGACGCGCGCGCTGGTACTGAAGGAAGCGTCCTATCCGGCGCGGTATTACATCGCGCGCGAGGACACCGATATGGCGGCGCTCAGGCGCACCGCCCGCCACAGCGCCTGCCCTTACAAAGGCGACGCGAGCTATTTCACGGTCGACGCCGGCGGCCACACCGCGGAGAACGCGGCTTGGAGCTACGAGCAGCCCTATCCGGCGGTCGCCGAGATCGCGGGGCGCCTCGCATTCTATCCCGACAAAGTGACGATCGAGATCGGCTAACAGGCGGCCGCTTCGCCCTCGCTGGCTCTCATGCGTCGCGGCTGCGGCACGTAAAACGGCCCCACTTGCACCATGGGCCGCGGATTGGCGGCGATCGAAAGCAGCCGGTTTTCCAGCATTGCCGATGATGTCGGCCGTACCAGAAATTCGTGCACGCCGGAGCGCAACGCCTTCGCGACATCCGAGCGGCGCGTGCAATCGGACAGCATGATCACGGGAAGCTCGGGCTTCGGAAACAGAGCCGGCGAGCGGATGATGCGCAGGAGCTCGAGGCCGGACAGCACCGGCATGTTCCAGTTGAGCACCATGACATCGGGATCGAAGGTGCGCGCGACTTCGAGCGCGGCGAGACTGTCCGGCGCTTCGTAGATGGTCTTGGCGCCGAGATTGGTCAGCATCATGCGCGTCACGCGGCGCATATAGCTGTTGCTGTCGACGACCAGGATCGAAAGGCCCTGGATCATCTCGCGCGTATATTGCCTGGCCATGCCGCCTTCCGCATTGGCCCCGTCCCGCGCGCAATGTGCCTAAAACACGCTGCAATCAGGCTAAAAGCGCGCGACGAATTTTCAGGATTAGTCGCGCTTGCGCCGTAAGACGCCGTTAAGGATGAGCTCAATGCAGCTTCGGCTGCTTGAGATATTTGGCGCGGTCCGACGAATTGACCCGCACGTCAAAAGTGACGCCGTCACGGTACAGCGTGAGCGGCACTTCGACCCCGGCGTGCCCGAGCGCCCATACCTTGCGATAGAAGGCCGACAGGGTCGCCACTTTGTCGCCCTTCACCGCGACGACGATGTCGCCGGTCTTGATCTCGGCCCGGGCCGCCGGACCTTTGCCCGCGAGCCCAACGACCACGACCTTGTCCTCGATTTCCGTCGAGTAAAGCCCGAGCCACGGCCGTACCGACTTATCGACGCGCCCGAATTTGGTGAGATCGGACAGGATCGGCTTCAGCAAGTCGATCGGCACCACCATGTTGAGATTCTCGTTCTTGCCCTCACGCGCCCGTTCGAGCTGCAAGGAGCCGATGCCGATCAGTTCGCCCGCCGCGTTGAGCAGACCGGTGCCGCCCCAGTTCGGATGCGACGGAAAGGTGAAAATCGCGTCGTCGAGCACGTATTCCCAGTAGCCGGCGAACTCCTGGCGGGCCGCGACCGTGCCCGCGACCGAGCGCGTGCGCCCGCCGGCGCCGCCGAGCACGATCTTGTTGCCTGTCTTGGCGTCGGCGGAAATTCCGAGCGGCAGCGGCGCGATGTCGTTGACGCGCGACAAAGCCTGAACGAGGCCTAGGCCGGTTTCCTGATCGAAGGCGAGCGCGTGGCCGGGCAGCACGCGGCCATCGTGCAAATGGATCCACACCGTCTCGGCCTCGGTGATGAGATAGCCGATGGTGAGGACGAGGCCGTTGTCGATCAGGACGCCATTGCCGGCCCGTTCGGTGCCGAGCGTCGCCGCGGTAAACGCGTCCTGCGGCGCGATAGTATGCAAGCCGACAATCGATTGCAGCGCCCGTTCGAGGTCGTATCGGTAATCCTCCAGCCGCGGCTGGGCGGATTGCGGCACGTTCCAGGCGGCGGCTTGTGGCATGCGTTTCCCTTTAACGTCGCGAATATCATAGTCTGCGGCACCCGCGAAAGCGGTCAAGCGATCTCAATGGCCGGTCTGCGATGATTGCGCTGTCAGTTCTCGACCTTTCCCCGGTTTCAACCGCCATCACCGGCGCGCAAGCGCTGCGCAATTCGCTCGACCTCGCAAAGCATTGCGACGCGCTGGGCTACACGCGGTACTGGTGCGCCGAGCACCACAACCTGCCGTCAATCGCATCGAGTGCGCCCGACATCATGATCGGGCAGATCGCGGCAATCACAAAGCGAATGCGGATCGGCTCGGGCGGCGTGATGCTGCCGAACCACGCGCCGCTGATGGTGGCGGAGCGCTTCAAGGTCTTGGAGGCGCTTTTTCCCGATCGCATCGATCTCGGGCTTGGCCGTGCGCCCGGCACCGATCCGGCGACGTCCTATGCGCTGCGCCGCCGGCAGGGCATTTCCGACGAGGACGACTTCCTCGACCGCTTCGCCGAACTCATGGCGCTCGAGAACCGGCAATTTCCGGCAGGGCATCCCTTCGCCAATGTGCGGGCGATGCCCGCCGAGGTGAAACTGCCGCCGATTTTTCTGCTCGGCTCTTCGGACTACAGCGCGCGCCTCGCCGCGCAGATCGGCGCGGCTTTCTCATTTGCCAATCATTTCGCGACCTTCCCGGCCGCCGAGGCGATGAGTCTTTATCGCGACAACTTCAAACCGTCGCCGGCGCACGCCAAACCCTATGCCATTCTCGGCACCGCGGTGGTCTGCGCCGCGAGCGACAAGGAAGCCGACTATCTCGCCAAAACCGTCGACCTCAATCTGGTCCGCCGCAATCGCGGCGAATACCTGCCGCTCGCGGCCCCCGAAGAAGCGGCCGCTTATTCCTTCTCACCGGCGGAGCAGAGCGCAGTCGCGCGTAACCGCGCCAAGATGGCGGTCGGCAGCCCCGAGACGGTGAAAGCGAAGCTCGACGAGCTCATCGCCTCGACACACGCCGATGAAGTGATGATCACCACTATGCTCCACGACCATGAGGCGCGCAAAAATTCGTACGCGCTGATTGCCGGGGCGTTTGGCCTTGTCGCCGCCTAGGACACGCGGCTAACCTCGCGCCGAAAAAGCCGCGTCAGTGAGGGAGTTCTTCGTGGGCAAACATGTCAATTTGACCGCCGCCGACAGCCACCAGCTTGGGGGCTATCGCGCAGATCCAGCCGGCAAGCCGAAAGGCGCAGTCGTCGTCATCCAGGAGATTTTCGGCGTCAATCCGCACATCCGCAGCGTCGCGGATCGCTTCGCCGCGGAAGGTTATGTCGCCATTGCCCCGGCACTGTTCGACCGCAAGGTGAAGGATTTCCAGTCCGGCTATTCGCCCGAGGAAGTCGCAGAGGCGCGCAAGTTCATCGCCAATCCCGATTGGGACGGCATGCTCAAAGACACCCAGGCCGCGATCAACGAGGTCAAGAACGCGGGACCGGTCGCCATCGTCGGCTTCTGCATGGGCGGCTCGATCGCCTTTCTTGCGGCGACGCGGCTCTCAGGCCTGAGCGTGGCGGTCGGCTATTACGGCGGCGCGGTCGTGAAGTTCGCTGACGAGAAGCCGAAAGTGCCGGTGATGCTGCACTTCGGCTCAAACGATCAGGGCATCCCGCTGAGCGACGTCGAGACCATCAAGCAGAAGCGGCCCGAGATGGAAGTTCATGTCTATGAAGGCGCGGGCCACGCTTTCAACCGCGACGGCAATCAGGCCTATCACGAAGCGAGCGCCAAGACGGCGTGGAAACGCACGCTCGATTTTCTGGGAAAGCATATGAAGTGACCATGGCAATCGCCGTGGCCATCCCGGAGACGCGAGAGGCTAGAACCAGCGTTCCTTGACGACGACGGTATCGCCGGGACGGAGCCGGTAATTGAGCGGCACGTCGCCATGGAATTGCTGCCCGCTCGCGGTGCGCGTCAACGTCACTTGCCCCTTCGATGCGCGCGGCGAGAAGCCGCCCGCGATCGCGATCGCCGTCTCCGCCGTCATGTTGACGACGTAAGGATATTGGCCGGGATTGGTCACTTCCCCCAGAATGAAGAACGGCCGATAGGCCTCGACCTCGACCGTCACATGCGGCTCGCGCACGTAGCCCTGCTTGAGCCGTGCGGTGATGAGCGTCGCGAGCTGCTGCGGTGACGTGCCGCGCGCCGGGATCGTGCCGACCAGCGGCAGGTTCACATTGCCCGCGGCATCCACCAGGTAGCTGTTCGAAATCCCGTCCTGGCCGAACACGACGATGCGCAATCGGTCGCCGCTGTCGAGCGAATAAGCGGGCTCGTAAGGCGATGCGGATGCGTAAGCGCCATAAGGCGAGGCCGCTTGAGGCGCTGGTGCCGCGCGATAGGGCCCACCCACTTGCGGTTGATATTGAGGCGCAGGCTGCGCGCCATATTGAATGACGTAAGGCTGCTGATACTGCGGCGCCGGCTGTGCGCGCGGCCGCGACGCGCCGAAGAGACCGCGTCCGCCATCGGCGGCCGGTTGCGCCGCTGGCTGTGCTGGTGCTTGCGCATAAGCCTGTGTCGCAGGCGCGCTGTAAGTCTGCCGCAGCGAGAAGTTGTTTTGGGCCAGGCCGCGGCCGCTATCGCTTGCTGCCGGTGGCGCTTGCATTGCGGCCTGTGCGTAAACTTGCGGCGCGGCCTGGGCCTGCGCCTCATAGCCCGGCGGCGGATTTTGCGGCGGCATCACCGCGACCTGCTGACCCGTCTGAGGATCGGTCATGTAATAAGTGGTCTGGGCCGGACGCCGGGCGCAGCCGGCGAGTGCGAGCCCGGCCAGCACCGCCGCCGTCACCATCAGAATGCGGGTATTCCGCATGAGCGAATCCGGCTCCGCGCGAGGAAGCCGCAGTTAAGACTTTTCTTGGTTAACAGACCCTTACCGGCGCAACGCGGGTGTTAGGATGCGCCAATGGCACAGCGACCGCGCAAGATCAGGCGTCCCCGACAGCGCCGAAGCCCATTGGCGCTGATCCGTGACGACAGCCAGGTCCCAGCGCTATGGCTGTCGGCGGCACTCTTTATCCTCTTCGGCAAAGCCTGGCTTGCGAGTGCCAGCGGCAATACCGCGCTCACACTGTTTCTGTTCGTCTGGCTGTTCGGGGCAATCTTGTGGGGCGCGTTCGGCGTCGTGCGCCACGCGGAGCATCTCGCGGCCAAGCTCGGCGAGCCCTATGGCACGCTGATCCTGACTTTGTCGGTCACCGTAATCGAGGTCGCCTTTATCATCACGGCGGTGTTCTCCGGCGCACCGAACTCGCCGGTTGCGCGCGATGCGGTGTTCGCCGTGTTCATGATCATGATCAACGGTGTCGTCGGACTGTGCCTCCTGCTCGGCGGGCTGCGCCATCATGAGCAGAACTACAATCTGCCCGGAGCCCGCGCTTTTCTTGCAGTGCTCGTCCCTCTCGCGGTTTTCGCTTTGGTATTACCGAATTTCACACAGACGCCCGGGCCGATCCTGTCCGCCGGGCAGGCGATTTCGATCGGCGCGTTGACGCTCGCCCTCTACGGCGTGTTCCTGTCGATGCAGACCGCGCGCTATAGCGGCTTCTTCAAGGACCCGGACGGGGACGACAAAGATGCGCACGACCATGTCAGCGCGCGTTCCGTCGGCTTTCATGCCGGGGCATTGCTTGTCACCCTGCTTCCGGCGGTCTTCCTCACCGAGGAACTGGGGCACATCGTCGAGCGCGCGGTCAGCGCGACTGGCGCGCCGATCGCGCTGGTCGGCGTCATTGTCGCGGTGCTGGTGCTGGCGCCGGAATCGATGGGGGCGCTGCAAGCGGCGCTCCGCAACAAGTTGCAGCGGTCCGTCAATATCGCGCTTGGTTCGGTGCTGGCGACGATCGGCCTCACCATCCCCGGCGTGCTGCTGGTGGGCGGCCTGCTCGGCAAACCAATCGTGCTTGGCCTCGGCCCGCGCGAGATGCTGTTGCTCGCCTCGACGCTACTCGTCGCGTCGCTGACCTTCGGCGGCGAGCGCACCAACATGCTTCAGGGCGTCGTGCACCTGGTGATGTTTTTGGTCTTCGTGGTGTTGATGTTCGCGCCCTAACTTATTTCTCCAGGCGACGGCCGCCGCCCCCGCCGGGGCTTTCGCTCGGATGCTCGAGCGGCGCGCTGATGCGGTCTGCAACAGCGAGGGCGACCAGCGAGAACACGAATGTAATATGGATGCCGACCAGCCAGCCAAGCTGCGCGGTGTTCGGCTCGTCGAGCTCCATGATCGCCTTGAGCACCTGGATCGCCGAGATCGCGACGATCGAGGCCATCAATTTTTGCTTGAGCCCGCTGAAGTCGATCTTGGTCATCCACACCGGGCGATCGGGTGTTCCCACATCGATGCGCGAGACGAAATTCTCGTAGCCCGAGAATACGACGATCAGCAGCAGATTTCCCGTGAACGACAGATCGATGAGGGTAAGGACGCTGAGGATGACGTCATGCTCCGGCATGCCGATGATCTGCGAGGCGAACTCGATGAAGGTGACAATGAAGTGATAGAGCAACAGAACGAGCGCCAACGTGAGCCCGAGATAAAACGGCGCCATCAGCCAGCGGCTGTTGAACAGAACATGCTCGATGGCGCGCTCGGCATTTTGCGCCTTCGGGACCTTCATAAGTCTTCCCCGCCGCGCCATCGCAATGTCCTTTCGACAATAAAATAGGAAAAGCCGGCGGGCCTTGCGGCGCGCCGGCTTGGAAAACAACTGGGAGTGAAACCGGGTTCCCGGACGCTTTGTCGCGAGGATTAAGCGCTCACTTTCAGCCCGATTGGGCAGGAAACGCCCGTGCCGCCCAGACCGCAATAACCCATAGGATTCTTGGCGAGATATTGCTGATGGTAGTCCTCGGCGAAATAGAACGGCGGCGCGTCCCCGATCTCAGTGGTGATCGCACCGTAGCCCTTCTTTTTCAGCGCGGTGTTGTACATCGCCTTCGATTCCTCGGCCGCCTTCTTCTGCTCCGGCGAGAAGGTATAAATGCCCGAGCGATATTGGGTGCCGACGTCGTTGCCCTGACGCATGCCCTGCGTCGGGTCATGGTTTTCCCAGAACGTCTTGAGCAGTTTTTCGTAAGGGAGCTTTTTCGGATCGAAAACAACGAGCACGACTTCGTTGTGTCCGGTCCGGCCGGAGCATACTTCTTCATAGGTCGGGTTTGGCGTCGGGCCGCCGGCATAGCCGACCGCGGTGACGTGGATGCCCTCGCCCAATTCCCAGAACTTGCGCTCGGCGCCCCAGAAACAGCCGAGCCCGAACATCGCCATCTCGCTGCCGGCGGGATAAGGCGCCTTCAGCGCGTTGCCACTGATAAAGTGGCTTTCTGCCGTGCGGATTGCAGTGGCACGCCCGGGTAGCGCACTCTCTTTGGTGGGAATTTCCATCGGCTTGCGGAAGAACATGATCCCTCTCCTCTTCGGCTCCTAATATAGGAACTGCCGGGCCGCAGCGCAGCGCGGCAGCGCTCACATCGCCGTCAGCGCGCGTAGCCGATCAGCGGGCGGCGGCGACGGCCAAGGATCATCAGCAAAATGCCCAGCACGCCAAGGACAGCCCAGCTTGGCGCTTGAAGGAAGGAGCTGAAGACCGGGTCCCAGGCGAAAGCGCCGACAGTGCCTTCTATCAGCGGCCGCACCGCTGCGAGGCTCCCGGCGTTCACCGCCTCCCACAGCATGCGCACATTGGTTAGGGCGAGCGCGTTACCGGCGATCGATTTGGTGCCGTCATAAATGACGAGAATAAAGCCCGCAGCGAGGCAGATCAGGCCAAGAAAACGCAGGATGAAACGGATCATAGACGCTCTGCCACCGACGCTAAGAGCACCGGATTAGCCTTTGCCATCAGATGGTTCAACCGGAGCGAAAGGGCCGGAATATGGCTGCTTCGCTTGAGGGCCCGCCCCACTATCCGCTAACGTCGGATGCTGCGGACTGTCAGGAGTACCAATGCCCGCCAAGAAGCGCCCCCCTGGCCACGCCCGGCCGACTTTCACCGATCAAGAAGCCCTGCAATTTCATAGCGTCGGCCGGCCCGGCAAGCTCGAAGTCGTAGCCACCAAGCCAATGGCGACCCAGCGCGACCTGTCGCTGGCCTATTCGCCGGGCGTCGCGGTGCCGGTGCTCGCCATCGCCGAGGACGAAAGCAAGGCCTACGACTACACGGTCAAGGGCAATTTCGTCGCTGTCATCACCAACGGGACCGCGATTCTGGGCTTGGGCAATCGCGGCGCGCTTGCTGCCAAGCCCGTCATGGAAGGCAAGGCGGTGCTGTTCAAGCGCTTTGCCGACATCGACTCCATCGATCTCCTCGTCAACACCGAAGATCCTGACGAATTCATCAATTGCGTGAAGTACCTCGGCAAAGGCTGGGGCGGGATAAACCTCGAAGACATCAAGGCGCCGGAGTGCTTCATCATCGAGCAACGCCTGCGGGAATTGCTCGACATCCCGGTCTTCCACGACGACCAGCATGGCACCGCGATCATCGCGACCGCCGGGCTCCTCAATGCGCTCGACCTCACCGGCCGCAAGATCGAAACCACGAAGGTCGTCTGCAATGGCGCCGGTGCCGCAGGGATTGCCTGCCTGGAGCTGCTGCGCGCGATTGGTTTCCGTCCCGAAAACCTCATCCTCTGCGACACCAAGGGCGTGATCTACGAGGGCCGCAAGGACGGCATGAATCAGTGGAAGTCGGCCTATGCCGTGAAAACCTCGGCGCGCAGCCTCGCCGACGCGCTCAAAGGCGCTGACGTTTTCTACGGCCTATCCGTAAAGGGGGCGGTGACCAAGGAGATGGTGGCCGCGATGGCGCCCAATCCGATCATCTTTGCAATGGCTAACCCGGATCCGGAGATCACAGTCGAGGAAGTTGCCGAAGTGCGCGACGACGCCATCATGGCGACCGGCCGCTCGGATTATCCCAACCAGGTTAACAACGTTCTCGGTTTTCCCTTCCTGTTCCGCGGCGCGCTCGACGTGCGCGCCTCGGCGATCAACATGGAAATGAAGATCGCCGCGGTGCACGCGCTGGCCGCGCTGGCCCGCGAAGAGGTGCCGGACGAGGTCGCTGCCGCCTACGGCTCGCGCCCCAAATTCGGTCCGGACTACATTATTCCCGTCCCGTTCGACCCGCGGCTCATCTACTTTGTCCCGCCGGCCGTAGCGAAAGCCGCGATGGATACCGGCGTCGCGAGGAAGCCGATCGTCGACATGGATGCCTACCGGCACCAATTGCGGTCGCGGCGCGACCCGCTGGCTGGCACGCTCGAACAGGTATTTACGCGGCTGCGCCGGCAGCCCAAGCGCGTTGTTTTCGCCGAGGGCGAGGAAGAGCAGATCATCCGGGCTGCGGCGAGCTTCGTCGCGCAAGGGCTCGGCACGGCGCTTCTGGTCGGCCGTGAGGACCGCGTGCGTCAGAACGCGAAGGAAGCGGGCATCGAGCTCGGCGACAATATCGAGATCGTCAATGCGCGCCTCTCGCATCGCAATGCGGCCTATATCAATTACTTGTATGAACGGCTGCAGCGGCGCGGCTTTCTGGTGCGCGACTGCCAGCGACTGGTGAACCAGGACCGCAATACGTTTGGCGCCTGCATGGTGGCGCTCGGCGACGCCGACGCCATGATCACCGGCACGACCCGTAATTTCTCGGTCGCGCTCAACGACGTAAGGCGCGTCATCGACCCCAAGCCCGGCCACCGGGTGATCGGAGTGTCGATTGTAGTATCGCGCGGCGGCCGCACGGTGCTGGTCGCCGACACCGCCGTCACCGAAATGCCGAATGCCGAGGAATTGGCCGAGATCGCCATCGAAGCGGCTGGCGTCGCGCGGCGGATGGGTTACGAGCCCCGTCTCGCTATGCTGGCGTTCTCAAGCTTCGGTCATCCGCCCGGCGAACGATCGCAAAAAGTGATCGAGGCCGTGCGCATTCTCGACGCCAAACGCGTCGATTTCCAATACGAAGGCGAAATGGCGGCCGATGTCGCGCTTAACCCCGCGCTCGCCGCGGCTTATCCCTTCAGCCGCCTATCGGGCGCGGCCAACGTCCTGGTGATGCCGGCATTTCATTCCGCGGCAATTTCCACCAAGATGCTGCAGGAACTGGGCGGCGCCACCGTGATCGGCCCGCTGCTCGTCGGTCTTGATCGCTCGGTGCAAATCGCGCCGCTCGGGGCCAACGATAGCCAGCTCGTCAACATGGCGGCCCTCGCCGCTTTTAACGTCAGCGGTTAAGGAGCAGGCAATGGCGTTCGGCAAGATATCGGGCGTGGTCACGGCCATCGCGACTCCCGTCGCGGAAAACGGAGCGCCGGATCTCGAACGCGCGGTCAAACTCGCGCGATTCCTGCTCGATAATGGCTGCGACGGCCTCAACGTGCTGGGCACGACCGGCGAAGCCACCTCGTTTTCTCTGGAAGAGCGCAAACGCGTCATGACCGCGTACAAGGAAGCCGGCTTGCCGATGAACCGGCTGATGGTCGGCACCGGAGCCGCCGCCGTCGCGGACGCCGTCGAACTGACGAAGCATGCGGCGGCGCTCGGCTTTGCCGGCGCGCTGGTGCTGCCGCCATTTTATTATAAAGGCGTCCCGGATGATGGGTTGGTCGCCTACATCGACACGATCGTGAAAGCCGCCGCGCAACCGGCGATCCCGATCTATCTCTATCATTTCCCCGGCATGTCCGGGATTCCGTGGCATGTCGCGCTGATCGGGCGCCTGCTCGAGCGATTTCAAGGCCGCGTGGTGGGATTGAAGGATTCTTCCGGCGACATGGCCTATGCGCGCGCCGCCGCGGCGATTTCCAAGGAATTCGACGTGTTTCCCTCGACGGAAGCCGCGCTTATCGAAGCGCGCTCTGGAACATTTGCCGGCTGTATCTCGGCGACGGCCAATCTCAACGCCGATCTGTGCCAGCGCGCCTGGTCGACCGGCGACCAGAACGCCCTCGACGCCGCGGTTACGATCCGCAAGCTGTTCGACGGCAAGCCATTGGTCAGTGGAGTCAAAGCCTTGCTTGGTCACATCCACGGTGACCTGGGCTTGGCGCGGGTGAAACCGCCCCTTGCGGCCTATCCGGCCGCCGATCGCGCCGCCGCAGTCGCCGGATATGACACGGTTCGCGCCAAAAAAGTCGCTTAACGCGCGAATTGGCTTCGATTGACGCGGTTTGCTGGCCTCTCTATAAGCCGCCTCTCAATCCACCGCTTTCGCATCGCTTAGTCGCTGACGCGTCGAGACATTGAATGGCCAATACAAAATCTGCCCGCAAAGCCGCCCGCCAGGCTGTCCGTAAGACGGAAGTCAACAAGGCCCGCCGCGCCATCGTGCGCAACTCCGTCCGCAAGGTCGAGGAAGCCATCGCCGCAGGCGACAAAAAGGCCGCGCTCGATGCCCTCAAGAGCGCTGAACCGGCCTTGATGCGCGCCGCGCAGCGTGGTGTGATCCATCGCAACAATGCGAGCCGCAAAGTTTCGCGTCTGAACCATTCGATCGCGCGGCTTTCGAAATAAATTTCTTATTGCCGCGCTTCAGAGCGCGCTCTTCGCTCGACCCGATCCAAAAAAATTAGTTCACCGCGCTTGTTGCAAAAGCGTCACGACGCTTTTGCAATTTTTTGGCGCAGGCAAATTTTGCTGGACAGACTTTCACGCGGCCGCGCTTTTCCATTGTGCCCCCGCATCAAGTCGGCGTCGGCTAGTTGCACTCGCCGCTCAAAAAAATATTCAGACTCAGAATGACTTAACATATATGAGTCGATGAGGACCCGAAAAACCGCGTGGCGCATGCATTTTCGGTGTCGCGATCGAAAAAATTTCGAAAAAATTTCATCGCGCGCTGCGAAAAAGTTTCGCGAGAATCATTGCGCCGATTCAAAGCGTTAAAAACCGACACAGCAGCAACTGATGAAGTTCGCCGCAGCACGGCGGTATTTTACAACCTCGCGCGTTTGTGATCGCCGTTGCGGGCAAGCTTTCGTGGTGTAACGTCAAAACGCGCCCGGAATTCCCGGGCGGCACCAATCAAAGGTCTCATGTGACGCTCATCGGCGGATGAGAACGGCTACCTGCTACCTGCCGCCAGACGATCCTTGAGACTTTTGAAGCGGAGCGGAACAGCGACTGACTTGGCTTTG
>JAFBAG010000014.1 GCA_019247925.1 Pseudolabrys sp. | reverse complement strand
ACTCCTCTCGGGACCGCCACTGTTCTCGCTCCCGGCCATTCCTATCTAGAGCTTTGATCACACAGCCTAGCATGGGAACCATGGCGCTACCGCAGCCCGATCTCTTTGCCGAGGATTCGCTTCCGGGGGGACTTGTCTACCGTCCCGAGGCGATGACAGCGGGGCAGGAAAAGGAGCTTGCCGCATTCATTGCCGGCCTGCCGCTGAAGCCGTTCGAATTTGTCGGCGGCTTTACCGGCAACCGCCGCGTCGTCTCGTTCGGGTGGCGGTATGATTTCAACAAGGCGCGGCTGGAGGAGGCCAACGATATTCCGCCCGAGCTCGAATTGCTGCGGGAGCAGGTCGTTACAAAATTTCAGCGCGACCCGGCGCGTTTCCAGCAGGTGCTCGTCACCGAATATGACAAGGGCGCCGGCATCGGCTGGCACAAGGACCGGCCGCAGTTTTCCGAGATCATTGGTGTGTCATTGCTCGAGCCGTGCAATTTCCGGCTGCGGCGCAAGCAGGGCGCGAAATGGCAGCGCGCCTCGTTCACTGCCGAGCCGCGCTCCGCATATCTGCTCAGCGGCGTGGTGCGCAGCGAATGGGAGCACAGCATCCCGCCGATGGAGAAGCTGCGCTATTCGGTGACGTTCCGGAGTCTGAAAACCTAGCGGCGGCCGCGGAACGGCGGCTTGCGCTGCGGCGATGCCGGAGCCGGTGCATCACCCTTGTGGCGGAAGCTGATGCGGCCGCGCTTGAGGTCGTATGGCGACATTTCCACGATGACGCGGTCGCCCACACCGGTGCGGATCCGAAACTTGCGCATCTTGCCGGCGGTGTAGGCCAGCACTTCATGCTCGTTGTCGAGCTTCACGCGGAAATTGCCGTCCGGCAGCACTTCAGTGACCGTGCCGTCGAACTCGAGCAGCTCTTCTTTCGCCATCCAGTCCTCTCCCGTTCAGCGCGGTGCGCCGGGGCCCGCGCTGCGGCGGGGCTGACCAAGGAATGTAACATTTTCGATGCCGCCTGACACCTTGGCCGCGGCAGGTTGCGCCTGCTGCGCGGGCTGGGTCGCGGCGATGGGACGTGGGCCGTTGCTCACCGGACGGGGACCGTTGCCGGAATGCCCGCGATTGTTGCGGCCATTGTGCTGGTGCTTCTTGTGGCCGTGCGGGCGGTTTTGGCGATGCTGGCCGTTATTGTGGCCATTGTTATGCCCGTTGCTCTGGCCTTGCGGCCGGGCCTGTTGCGTGCCGCGATTACCGGTGCGCCGATTGGTCGACGGGATCTGCATGCGGATCAGCCGCTCGATATCGCGCAGATACGCATTCTCCTCGTGGTCGCAGAATGAGATGGCAATGCCGTTTGCGCCGGCGCGCGCGGTGCGGCCGATGCGGTGCACATAACTTTCCGGAACGTTCGGCAGGTCGTAATTGAAGACGTGGCTGATGCCATCGACGTCGATGCCGCGCGCGGCGATGTCGGTTGCGATCAGCGTCCGGAGCGAGCCGTCGCGGAACGCCTTGAGCGTGCGCTCCCGGTTGTTCTGCGACTTGTTGCCGTGGATGGCTTCGGCACGCAATCCGGCCTGAGCCAGCACACGCACGACCTTGTCGGCACCATGCTTGGTGCGGGTGAAGACGATGGCGCGATCGATGGTCTCGCTCTTGAGGAGCTCGGCGAGGAGCGCGGCCTTGGCCGGCTTCTCGGTGAGGATGACGCGCTGGTCGACCTTCTCGGCGGTAGTCGCCTGCGGCGTCACCGAGACCTTGGCCGGGTCGCGCAGCATTGAATTGGAGAGCTGGACGATCTCCTGCGGCATGGTGGCCGAGAAGAACAAAGTCTGACGGTCTCTGGGCAGCATCGCCACGACCTTCTTGATGTCGTGGATGAAGCCCATGTCGAGCATGCGGTCGGCTTCGTCGAGGACGAGGATCTCAACCTTGTCGAGCCGCACGGCGCGCTGCTGAACGAGGTCCAGCAATCGGCCGGGGGTCGCGACCAGGACTTCGGCGCCATGCGCCATGTCGCGGATCTGCCGGTTAATCGGCACGCCGCCGATCGCGAGCGAAACCTTCAGCGGGCGGATGTGCCGGCCATAGGCGGTGAAGCTGTCGGCGATCTGGCCGGACAGTTCGCGCGTCGGCGAAAGCACCAGGACACGGCAGGATTTCTTCTCCGGCCGCACGCGGTTCGCCAGCAGGCGGTTGAGGATCGGCAGCGCGAAGGCCGCGGTCTTGCCGGTGCCGGTCTGCGCAATGCCGATGACATCGCGGCCGCTCGCGGCGAATGGGATGGTTTGCGACTGGATCGGCGTGGGGGTGACGTATTTCTCTTCAGCGAGGGCGCGAAGGATCGGCTCTGCGAGGCCGAAGTCGTTGAATGAAGTCAAAACGATCTTTCTATGCGACGAGGCCCGCGCCGCGGAATGCGGGCGGTGACTCGCGGGGTTAGACATCCCGCGTTGCCAGGGTTGTCGTCAGGTTGAGAAACGGAGGAGGCGGGGCGAGACCGGAAGTCTCGTGCACGCGGCCCGCAAAGCCCAAATCAGAGGGCCCTTCATCCGCAGCGGTGATATGGCAGTTCGATGTGGTGATTACAAGGCAAACACGAGCCTTCTATCCCGCCATGATGAATGAATTGCATGCGGGTCCGGCGATAGACAACGCGCGCTTTATCGGGAATTGTTGGACAAAAGCCGCCAAAATCGGTGAAAAACCGCGGTTTGAGGGACGTCCTGATGTCGTTTCCGCGTGCTTCGAAGGCGCTCGAGCGCTTCACCGTGCTCGACCTCACGCGCGTGCGCTCGGGTCCGACTTGCGTGCGCCAGCTCGCCGATTGGGGCGCCAACGTCATCAAGATCGAAACGCCGCCGCACCTCTCCGAAGGCGAAGGCCCTGGTGGACCGCGCGAGGGTTCGGACTTCCAGAACCTTCAGCGCAACAAGCGCGGCATGACGCTCGATCTCAAGTCGGAGAAGGGCATTGCCGCGTTCCGGCGCATGGTCGCGAAGGCGGATGTCGTGGTCGAGAATTTCCGTCCCGACGTGAAGGAGCGGCTCGGCATCGATTACGAGTCTCTCAGGAAGATCAATAAGGGCATCGTGCTCACCTCGATCTCCGGCTTCGGGCAGGACGGACCATATGCAAAACGTCCCGGCTTCGACCAGATCGCGCAAGGAATGGGCGGGCTGATGTCGATCACGGGCCTGCCGGGACAGGGTCCGGTGCGGGTGGGCATTCCCATTGCTGACCTTTCCGCAGGCTTGTTCGCGGCGCTCGGGACTTTGACGGCGCTGCTCGAGCGCGAGAAGTCCGGCGAAGGACAGTGGGTCTCGACCTCGCTCCTCCAAGCCCAGATTTTCATGCTCGACTTCCAGGCCGCGCGCTATCTCACCGAGGGTGAAATCGCGAAGCAGGCCGGGAACAACCATCCCACCTCGATCCCGACCGGCGTGTTCAAGACCAAAGACGGCCATCTCAACATCGCGGTCACCGGCCAGGTGATCTGGGAGCGCTTCTGCAATGCCGTCGGCCATCCGGAATGGCCGCAGGAGCCGGACTTCAAAACCGGCAAGGTGCGCTCGCAGAACCGCGACAAGCTCAACGCCGAAATCGACAAGGCGACCGCGCAGAAAACCAGCGCCGAGTGGGTCGAAATTTTCAACAAGGCCGGCGTGCCCTGCGGACCGATCTACAATGTCGGCGAGATGTTCGCCGATCCGCAGGTCAAGCATCTCGGCATCGCCAAGGAGAGCGCACGCGCCGACGGCAGCAGGCTCGGCCTCGTCGGCCAGCCTTTCACGCTGTCGCGCACGCCGAGCCAGATCGCAGCGCGGCCGCCGGATATGGGCGAACATACTGACGATATTCTGAAAGAATTTGGCTTCAGCGGCGACGAGATCAAGGCGCTGCACGACGCCAAAGCTGTTTGAGAGTTGGCGGTTTAGGAGTTCGGAATGACCGACAAGATGCTGTCGCGCAAGGAAGGCAAGGTCGGCTACCTCACCTTCAATAATCCCGAACGGCATAACGCCGTGTCGCTCGACATGTGGGAGGCCGCCGAAGGCTTCCTCGACGACTTCAAGAAGGACGACAACATTCGCGTCGTCGTCGTCACCGGCGCGGGCGGCAAGGCCTTCGTATCGGGCGCCGACATCTCGAAGTTCGACAAGGAGCGATCGAGCAAGGAGATGGTCGACCGCTATAACGAGTCGGTCGATCGCGCCAACAACGCCTTCTTCAATTTTCCGAAGCCGACGATCGCCATGATCCGCGGCTACTGCATCGGCGGCGGCGTCGGCCTCGCTTTGTGCTGCGACATGCGCATCTGCACGGAAGGATCGAAGTTCGGCGTTCCGGCGGCGAAGCTCGGTCTCGGCTATCGCTACGACGGATTGAAGAAGCTCGTCGACCTCGTCGGGCCGTCATACGCCAAGGAAATTTTCTACACCGCGCGGCAGTTCACGGCCGCCGAGGCGCAGATGATGGGGCTGGTCAATCGCGTGCTGCCCGATGCGCCGGGTGAACTCGAGAAATACGTTGCCGATTATGCCGAAACGATTGCGGGGAATGCGCCGATCACCGTGGATTCCATCAAATTCATCGTCGGCCAGGTGCTCAAGGATCCGGACAAGCGGGACCTCAAGGGCTGCGAGGACTGGGTCACGCGCGCCTTTGCCAGCGCGGATTACACGGAAGGCCGCAAGGCCTTCATGGAGAAGCGCAAGCCGCAATTTACCGGCCGCTAGGCGAAGAAAGTCCACCGGGCCGGGGTTGGTGCTACAAGTTAAGCGAATAACAGCCGCAGCAAGCGGTGTGTCTGGAGGAAGTGCGTGGCGTCGGTCGAGCTCAGAAACCTGACAAAAAAATACGGGACCGCAGCGGTCGTCGACGACGTCTCTTTGACGATCGAGCACGGCAAGCTCGTTTGCCTGCTGGGGCCGTCGGGCTGCGGCAAGACCACGACGCTGCGCTTGATAGCGGGCTTCGTGGAGCCGACCGCAGGCGAAATCCGCGTCGGCGACAAGCTGATCTCCTCGCCGGCCGGCACGGTGCCGCCCGAGCGCCGCAACATGTCGATGATCTTCCAGAGCTACGCGCTGTGGCCGCACATGACCGTGGCCGAAAACATCATCTACGGCCTCAAGCTGCGCAAAATCGACAAGGAAACGATCCGCAAAAAGCTCGACACCATCCTCGCCACCACCAAGCTCGCCCCCCTTGCCGAGCGCTATCCCGGCGAATTGTCCGGCGGCCAGCAGCAGCGCGTCGCACTCGCCCGCGCGCTCATCGTCGAGCCGGAGACCCTGCTGCTCGACGAGCCGCTGTCGAACCTCGACGCCAATTTGCGCGAGGAGATGCGTTTCGAGGTGCGCCGCCTGCATGACGCATTCCGTTACACGACGGTCTACGTCACGCATGACCAGTCGGAAGCGATGACCACCGCAGACCTGATCTGCGTCATGAATCTCGGCAAGATCGAGCAATCCGGCACGCCGGAGGAGATTTACGACCGGCCGCGCTCGGAATTCGTGGCGCGTTTCATCGGCTCGAGCAATGTCATCAAGGGCAAGACGCTCGACGACAAGCGCATCGATTTTGCCGGTGTGCCGCTGCGGCTGTCCGGCGCGCCGCTCAAGACCGGCGGCCAGACCGCGATGTCGATCCGCCCGCATGACATCAAATTGTCGGCGGCTGCCGCGCAGGGCGAGAACGTCGTGCCGGCGAATGTCGTGCGCCAGGTTTTTCTGGGGGGCAACCGCGACTACATGGTCGAGGCCAAGGACGGCACGCAATTGCGGGTCGTGACCAATGCTGACGAGAATATTCCGCAAGGCAGTGCGGTGTGGCTGACGATGCCCGCCGAGCGCTGCCGTGCGCTGACGGGTTAGGGCGACATAAAAAGCGATCTGGAGGAGACATCCATGCCAAAGACCAGCCGTCGTGAGCTGTTGAAGGGGTCGAGCGCATTGCTCGCCGGCGCAACGCTCGCCCCTGCTTTTTCGACGCGTGTTTTGTCGGCGGCGCCACCTGCCGCCGCCGCGACGCCCGAGCTGATCGCGGCCGCCAAGAAGGAAGGCAAGGTTGTCTGGTACACCTCGGTCGATTTGCCGCTCGCGGAAAAAGTCGCGAAATCCTTCGAGGCTAAATATCCGGGTATTGCAGTGCGGGTGGAGCGCACCGGCGCCGAGCGCGTCTTTCAGCGCATCGGGCAGGAGTACGGCAGCAACATCAGCGCGGTCGACGTCGCCAATTCGTCCGACGCCGCGCACTTCATCGTCTGGAAAAATCAGGGCTGGCTCGAGCCCTTCATGCCGGAGGATGTCGCGAAGTTCTATCCCGCCGAGCACAAGGACCCGGATGGGGCCTTTGCCAGCTTCCGGGTGTGGGCCTGCATCATCGCCTACAACACCAGTCTGGTTAAGCCGGAGGAGGCGCCGAAAAGCTTCGCCGATCTGCTCGATCCGAAGTGGAAGAACAAGATCGTCAAGGCGCATCCGAGCTACAGCGGCACGATCATGACCGCGACCTACCAGATGCAGCGCGATCTCGGCTGGGGCTATTTCGAGAAGCTCGCGGCGCAGAGCGTGATGCAGGTGCAGTCATCGGCCGATCCGCCGAAGCGCCTCGCGCTGGGCGAGCGCGCGGTGATGGCGGACGGCAACGAGTACAACATTTTCCAGCTCAAGGAGACGGGTCGCCCGGTCGAGCCGGTCTATGCCACGGAAGGATCGCCGCTGATCGTCGGACCGACCGGCATGTTCAAGCGCGCGCCGAATCCGAACGCCGCCAAGCTGTTCTGCCACTACAGCTTCACGCCGGAATGTCAGCAGCTCATCATCGACGTCGGCGGCCTGCGCTCCATGCATCCGCAGACCAAGGAAAAGGAAGGCCGCCGGCCGTGGAAGGACGTCAAGGTAATGAAGGACGATCCCGCCGCGGTTGAAAAGATGAGCGAAGACATCAAGCAGCGCTACAGCAAGCTGTTCAAGGTGTGACGCAGGCATGGCCACGCTGTCCAGGCGTGAAGTCCTCAAAGGCGCGGGGGCGCTGACATTCAGTGCCCTCGCGGTCCGCGTTGCCGCGGCGCCAGCGGCCGAGGGGGTAACGCCCGCCCTGGTCGAGGCGGCGAAAAAGGAAGGCGCGGTGACTTTCTATACCGCCATGGACCTTCAGCTTGCCGAGCATTACGGCAAGATGTTCGAGCAGAAATACCCGGGCATCGCCGCGCGGGTGGAGCGGTCCGGCGCCGAGCGCATTTTCACGCGCATCGAGCAGGAATACAAAAGCAACATTCACGCGGTGGACGTGGTCAATACCTCGGACCTGTCGCATTGCACGGCATGGAAACGAAACGGCTGGCTTGAGCCGTACCTGCCCGCAGAGGTCGTCCAGCACTACGACACGATCTATTACGATTCCGAAGGCCTGCACCTGACGACGCGGGTGCTGGTGTCTCCGCTCGGCTACAACACCAAGCTGGTCAGCGCCGCGGACGCGCCGAAGAGCTTTGCCGACCTGCTCGATCCGAAATGGGCGGGAAAGATGGTGAAAGCGCACCCGGCCTATTCGGGCACCATCATGAACTCGACGTTCCAGGTCGCGCGCGATCTCGGCTGGGAATATTTCGAGAAGCTGGCGGCGCAGCGCGTCATGCAGGTTCAATCGGCGACCGATACGCCCAAGCGCATCATGCTTGGCGAGCGCGCGGTCATGATCGACGGAGCCGGCTATCTCCTGATCCGCAACAAGGAAGCAGGCCATCCGGTCGAAGTGATTTATCCGGCGGAAGGCACGCCTGTCGCGACAAGTCCGAGCGCGATTTTCAAGGGCGCGCCGCATCCTAACGCCGCGCGGCTGTTTCAGAACTGGCTGCATTCGCGCGAGGGCCAGCAAATCCTGGTCGATTATGCGCGCCAGTATTCGCCGCATGCGCAAACGGTCGAAAAGCCGGGGGTGCGCAAGCTCGCTGAGATCAAGTTGATGAAGGAGGACGCGATCGGCGTCGAACGTGACGCCGAGGCAATCAAGGCGCGCTACGCCAGGATTTTCGGCGTCTGATGACGAACTATCCATCATGACGATCGCCGTTCCCGCCCAGCCCGACCGTCGCGTGCGCGGTTTCGACCTCTCGGCGCCCGTTCTTTACGCCTTCGCGGCCGTGCTGCTTCTCCTCATCGTGTTGCCGCTGTCTTGGCTGTTTATCTACAGCCTGACCGACCAGAAAGGCGCGCTGACCCTCGCCAATTTCGCCCGGCTGTTCACAGAATCGGCTTTTCTCGATCCGCTCATCACGACGTTCATCATCGCGAGCGTATCGGCGGTGGCCTGTTGCGCCGTCGCCGCGCCGATGGGATGGCTCGTCGCCCGCACCGACTTGCCGTATTCGGGCGTGATCCGCGCGCTGGTGACGGCGTCCTTCGTGACGCCGCCGTTTCTTGGTGCCATCGCCTGGGAATTGCTGGCGGCGCCGAACAGCGGATTGCTCAACAAGCTGTTTCGTTTCGTCACCGGCGCGGAGCAGGACGTCTATCTCTTCAATATCTACTCGCTGCCGGGCGTGATCTTCGTGATCTCCTGCTACACGTTTCCTTACGTGTTCGTGCTGGTCGCGAATTCGCTCGACCGCACCCCGGGTGAACTGGAAGACGCCTCGTCGATCCTGGGCGGCGGACGCTGGTACACGGCGCGGCGGGTGACGATCCCGCTGGTGTTGCCCGCGCTGCTCGCCGGCGCGCTGGTGGCCTTTCTTCAGGCGATGACCTTGTTCGGTTCGCCCGCCATTCTGGCGTTGCCGGCGGGCTTCCACACCATGACCACCAAGATCTGGAGTCTCTTCCAGTATCCGCCGAAGCCGGAGCTGGCCGCCGCGGCGAGCCTGCCGCTGCTGGTGCTGACGATTATCCTGCTGCGCGCGGAGCATCTGATTCTGGGCCGGCGCGGCTATTCGATCGTCGGCGGGAAATATGGCGCGCCGCGGCTTATTCCGCTCGGCGGCATGCGATGGCCGGCCCTGGCGCTATGCCTCACCGTGCTGCTGCTGCCGGTGTTTCTGCCTTATGCGGCGCTGCTGAATGCCGCCTTCTCCCCGATCGCGACGACCTTGGTGACGCCGTCCAATGCCACCTTGCACAACATCGAGTTCGTTTTGTTCGAACTCTCGGCGTTCAAGCTGACCTTGCGCAACACAGTCATTCTGGGCACGGCAACGGCGACCGCCGGGACCTTGCTGGCGCTGGTGATCGCCTATGTGACGGCACGCCGGGCTGTGACGGGCTGGCGCTTCCTCGGCTTTCTCGCGACGGCGCCGATCGCCATTCCCGGAATCGTGCTCGGCGTAGGTCTGTTTCTCAGTTACACGCGGCCGCCCTTCATTCTCTATGGCACGCTGTGGATCCTGCTGATCGCCTTCGTGACGATCGCGCTGCCGTCCGCCTACCAGCAGCTTCAGGCGGCCTTTCGCACCATCCATCCTGAGCTCGAGGATGCGAGCCGCATTCTCGGCGCGACGCGGTTGCAATCGCTCCGGCAGATCACGGCACCGCTGCTGCGCACTGGCGTCATCGCGACATGGTGTTTCGTGTTCGTCGGCGTAATGCGCGAATTGTCGGCGGCGATCATTCTGTTCACGTCCGAGACCAAGGTCGTGTCGGTTTTGATCTATGACCTCAACGAGAGCGGCGATCTCGGCGCGATCTCGGTGATCGGGCTCGCAATGCTCATCATCACCTTCGCCGTGGTGATCACCATCAATCGTATTCCCGGCTTCGGCCAGACGCGTTTCCGTACCTGATGAGCGAAGAACTTCCAGAGACTTCGGTTGCGCAAACGCTGGCGCGCAAGATCGTCGCGCTCGATGCCGCCGCGCTGCCGAAAACGCTATGCGCCAAATGCGAGGATTTGCTGGTTGATGTGGTTGGACTGTGTGT
>JAFBAG010000222.1 GCA_019247925.1 Pseudolabrys sp. | reverse complement strand
GCTTCTACATCGAAAATATTGCGGTCGCCGAAAAGGGCGCGTGGCCGCTGCCGCTGCCCGAACACTACGCGCTCGATGCCGCGCACCTGGCCGAATATGTCAGTCTCGCGGCGACCGAAGACGGCTTTGCAAAGTACGTCGATAAATACGTTCATGACCGCCGCGCCGCCTGATTATCGCGAAGAAGAGCTGCTCGCCGATACCATCGCGCGATTGATCGGCGAGGTGCATCACGTCGCGGTCGGTAACGCCTCGCCGATCCCCGCGACCGCGGCGTTACTCGCGCGCGCACGAGGGAACGGCATGCCTTACGTGTCGCTGCTTGGCAGCCGCAATCACACCTTCTGGACCGACGGCGGCCGCGAATTGTTCGACTGCGCCGGGCAAGGCCGCATCGACGTATTCTTTCTGTCGGGCGGGCAGATCGACGGCGAAGGCAACATCAATCTCAACGCCATCGGCGATTACGCCCATCCCAAGGCGCGCTTTCCGGGCGCCTTCGGTTCGGCCTATCTCTATTACGTCGTGCCGAAAGTCATTCTGTTCCGCACCGAGCACTCGCGGCGCACTCTGGTGCCGAAGGTGGACTTCGTCACCGCGCCCGGCGGTAGCGATCCGAACGTCCATCGCACCGGTGGGCCGGTCGGCCTCATCACCAACCGGTGTTTCTTCAGCTTCGATCGCGGGCGCAAACGCTTCACGCTGGCAAGCGTTCACCCCGGCCATAGCATCGAGGAAGTGCTGGACAACACCGCGTTTGATTTCGACCGGCCGGCGGACGTTCCCGAAACGCCCGCGCCATCCGCCGCCACACTGAAACTGCTGCGCGAGAGGGTCGCCCCGCAGCTCGCCGAGGTCTATCCGCAATTCGCGGCGCAGGTGTTCGGCGTAAAGGCCGCCTGATTTCAGATCGCCAAAAGGCTCGCGGCGCGTGGCGTGACGAGCCTTTTCGTTTGTCTTAGTGTCTTTTCGCAAAGAGCAAGAAACGCGAGGAAATGCCCGTGAAGAGCGTAGAAGTCGGTTGTATCGGCGTCGGCTGGATCGGCGGCTTGCGTGCGGAAACGCTGGCGAAGTCGGCACTGGTGGACAGGCTGCATCTCTGCGACATCAAGCCGGACCGGCTCGCGGAAGTGAAGAAGCTCTACAATCCGGCTTCGACCACGCTCGACTATCAGGACATCATCAATAATCCGAATATCTCGGTCGTTTACGTCTCGACCACGCCGGAGGCCAACCACTATCCGATCGCGCGCGACTGCCTGAAGGGCGGCAAGAACGTGATGCTTGAGAAGCCGATCGCGCTCGAATTGTGGGAGGCCGACGAACTCATCTTGTTAGCGAAGCGCAACAATTTGAAATTCACCATCGGCTATTCGCAGCGCTTCAACACCAAGATTGCCTACGCCAAGAAGAAAATCGTCGACGGCACGCTCGGCAAGGTCGTGTCCGTGCTGGTGAGCCGCCATCTGTCGCGCGCGCTCGGCAAGAAGATCGCGAGCCGCGTGCGGCTCTCGCCGGTGGTGATGGAATCGACCCACGACCTCGATTTCGTGTTCTGGCTGCTGGAGCCGGCGAAGCCGGTGAAGGTCTATTCGCAGGGCGCTTACGGCTACATGCAGCCGGTCAACGGCTCACACGACATCATGTTCACCACCATCACCATGGACAACGGCGTCGTGGTCATGATCGGCGGCGGCTGGAATTTCCCGGAGAGCTACCCGAATTACTGCTCCACCTGGATCGAGATCACGGGCACCGAAGGCGCACTGACCCTCGACGATACCCAGCGCGACAACTGGCTCAACACCGAGAAAAGCGGACAGGTGTTTCCGATGTCGACCATGCCGGGCGAATGGGTCGGCGACGTGTTTGCCGGCGGCATCGGGCCGGAGACGATTCATTTTCTCGAAGCCTGCATCAAGAACAAGCCGGTCATGGTGACGCCGGAAAGCGCGCGGCGCGTGATGGAAACCTACAGCGCGGCGGACCTCTCGGCAGACCGCGGCGAACCGGTGGATCTCCCCCTCACCAATGAGACGATCTCGGCGATCGCGGAATTCAAGCAGAAGGTGCGCGCGGGGTTGAACAATTGAGCAAGGGCATCGGCCTCGCAATCATCGGCGGCGGCCGCGTCGGCCTGTTTCGGGGTGAGGTCGCGGCGCGCCATCCGGCGGTCGAATGGATCGGGCTTGCCGAGAAGAACCCGAACCGCGCCGGTGAAGTGGGCGGCAAGATCGACGCCGATTTCGTCACCCAAAACCACGTCGAGCTGCTGAAGCGGCCGGAAGTTACCGCCGCAATAATCTGCACCGACGAGCATCTCCACGTCGATCCGATTATGGCCGCAGTCGAGCGCGGTGTGCCGATGCTGATCGAGAAGCCGCTCGCCACGGACCTTAAGGAATCCGCGCGCGTCCTCAAGGCGATTAAGGATGCCAAGCTCGACGCGGTGGTTGGCTACACGCAAAGATTTCGCCGCCGCTGGCTCGCCGCCAAGGAAAAATGTCGGACCAATGCATTAGGTGACGTGACGCTCGTCACCTCACGCGCCTTCATGAACCGGCTGGTGGCGATCGACAATTACAAGCGCACCGACGATCCTTCGACCATATCGCCCATGGTGATTTCCGGCACGCATATGCTCGATATCTGCATGTGGTGCCTCCAGGGAAAAACGCCGGTCGAATGTTACGCGCGCTCGATCGACAAGGTGCTTGGCCCGGCCCACAAAGGCATCGACGCCACCGCCGGCATGATCATGTTCTCCGACGGCACCGTCTATCATCTCGGAATTTCCTGGGCGCTGCCGGTGACGTGGCCCGCGGCGGTCTATTCGCTCGAGGTCGGCATCGTCGGCACGACCGGCGTCCTCACCATCGACGACACCCACCGCGACATCGTGCTCGCCGTGTCGAAGCCGCAATCGGAGGGCTATAACCCGGACGCGACCCGACTCGTCGACTTCATGGGCAGTTATCCGCCCGGCGACATGGCGCTCGGGGAACTGCGCGGCCCAATGGCCGACGAAACCGTGTCCTGGCTCAACCGCGTGGCGATGGGCCTGCCCTCGCCCGCCGCCACGGTCGAGGAAGCCCACCGCAATCTCATGTT
>JAFBAG010000279.1 GCA_019247925.1 Pseudolabrys sp. | reverse complement strand
GTTCAGGAGCTTGCAAAATCGCTCCAGTTTGCATGTGGTCCTCGCTCATGCCGGCACGTGGCGATATTGTGCGTGTGTAAGTTATAGTGGAAGAGGTCAAACCTCATGCGGTGCATAAGAAAGGCTTCTATATGCGCGATCTCAGGCTCGACCATCTGAAAACGTTTACCGAGGTGATCGAGTTGGGCAGCTTTACAGCCGCCGCGGAGCGACTGCAGTTAAGTCAACCGGCCATCAGCCTTCAGGTCCGCCAACTCGAAAGGGCGCTGGGCGTCCGGCTAGTCGAGCGCGTCGGCAAGCGGGCGACGCCGACGCACGCCGGGCTTAATCTCATCGATCACGGCCGCCGCATCCAGGCGGCGGTCTCTGCTGCTTTGGATGACATGGCGGCCCATGCACGCGATTCGCTCGGCCGCGTGCGCATCGGCACCGGGGCAACGGCGTGCATTTATCTTTTGCCCCCGGTGTTGAAGGAGCTCAGGCGGCGGTTTCCGCTGTTGGAACTCATCGTCAAGACCGGGAATACAGGCGATGTACTCAAAGCCGTGGAGCGGAACGAGCTCGATGTCGGGCTTATAACTTTGCCGGCGCCGGGACGCATTTTTGAAGTCATCCCGGTACTCGACGATGCATTCGTCGCAGTTGTCTCGGCCGAAGAGGCGCGGCTGCCGAAAGTCTTTACCCCCGCAACGCTCGCGAAGCTTCCGATCGTCCTCTTCGAAAGCGGCGGCAATACTCGGCGGCTGGTCGACGACTGGTTCAGCCGGGCAGGCATCCAGGTGACTCCGGTCATGGAATTGGGAAGCGTGGAGGCGATCAAAGAGCTCGTCGGAGCTGGATTCGGCTGCGCCGTCCTGCCGGGAACGGCGACTCGCAACCCCGGCAAGGTGCCGCTCGTCTCGCGCCCGTTGGCGCCGTCGCTCAAGCGCAAGCTCGCCCTGGTGCTGCGCCGCGATAAAACCCTAAATCGCGGCCTAAGCGAGGTGGTAAAGGCGCTTCGGCAGGTGACGTGATCGGCGCGCCCCGCGCGCATGTGAGTACGCGGGGCGCCTCGCCGGGTCACGAAGGAACAGGGGTGCTCTTCGCCTCCTGCGCCAACCACTCGCAAAACTCCTCCGCTTTTCGGCTCCGGTTCCCCTTGCGCGCGGCGACGTAATTAAGTCCGCTCGGCGCGAATCCGAACGGAGCCACCAAGCGGCCGGCGGCAATATCGTCGATTACAAGCGGCCAGGGCGCAATACACGCGCCAAGGCCCGCCGTCGCCGCTTCCAGCATGAAGTAGATATGCTCGAACATTTTAGCCGGCTGGCCGGGAACTCGGGTCTTGAGGTGATATGCCCACGCTTGCCAAGCCTGCGGCCTTGTCTTCGAGCACAACAGCGGAAGCTCTCCAAGATCGGCCGGCTGGGCGAGATCGCTGCCCTGAAGAAGCATCGGTGAGACAACTGGGCCAACGAGTTCGGGGAACAGCTTGGTGACGTGTGCGCCCTCGGGCAGTCGATGGTCGTCGACCCTGATCGCAATGTCGTATAACTCGCGTTCGAAACTGATCGGCTGGTCCGACGCCGACAATCGCACCTCGACCAGCTCATGCGTACTGTTGAATTGATAAAGGCGGGGAATGAGCCAGCGCATCATGAACGTGGCTAGACATGAGACGTTGACGATGCCTGCTTCCTTGTCGACGACGGCGCAGACGGCGGCTTCGATCTGATTAAATGCGGGCGCGAGCAGGCCGACCAATGTTCTTCCCGCCTCGGTCAAACCGAGCCGATTCTTCGGGCCGGACAACAGCTTCACGCCGAGCAGGCTTTCCAATTGCCGGATTTTGCGGCTGATAGCGGCGTGAGTGACCCCCAATTCGTTGGCGGCGAGGGTCATCCGGCCTAACCGGCCGACGGCTTCAAACGCACGAAGCGCGTTGAGCGGCAAATGCTTCCGCGCATCCATGTGAGCTTTCCGCACATGGCAAGTTACAACTTATCGCTTTTTTGGCGGCGGAGACTACCTATAAAGCTTACGCAATGTCTAGAGACGATTTCGATATATACGACGTTGGGGATGTACTTTTTGTCGCACGGCATCGGGTTAGCGAAATCGTGCGTATCTGGCTTCGTCGCGTTAGTACCCGCGCGCAACTGCGTGACCTCGATCCCGGCCGGCTCGCCGACATTGGTGTTTCACACGACGATCGCAAGCGCGAATGCGGAAAATGGTGGTGGGAAACGTGAGCTGGGCGCCTCGCGGGCACCGATTTGTCTCATTTGGAACGATGCCGTGAGCTGTCGGCGGAATATCCCATGCGCGTAACGCCGATACCTGCGGCCGCTTTACTCGCATTATGTACAGTGATGCCTGCCGCACCCGCAGCGCAGTTCGATTCCCAAAACATTTTGCAGCGCTCCCAACAGCTTGTTGAGCCCTTCCTCGATCTCGATCGCCGCCTGGTCACGGTCGATTCGCCTTCGCATTATGGGCCCGGAATCGCGCAAGTCGGCACGATCGTCGAACAGGCGATGCGGGATCTCGGCGGCGAGGTCGAGGTCGTGAAGGCCCGGGTGGGGCCCGGCAATAATCTCGTGGGCCGCTGGCAAGGCAGGGGGCACAGGAAGATCCTTTTGCTTGGACACATGGACACGGTGTTCAAGCAGGACACGACGAAAACAACGCCGTTCCGGATAGATGACAAGCGCGCCTACGGTCCGGGGGTCCTCGACGACAAAGGCGGAATCGCCCTGGCCCTGATGTCCATTCGGTTGCTGCAGGAGCTTAAGTTCGACGATTATGGCAGCGTGACTTTGCTTGCCACGACCGATGAAGAAATGCGGTCGCTGGGGTCGCGCGATCTGATTCTTGAACTAGGCAAGGCGCACGATTATGCGTTTGTTTTGGAATTCGGGACTCCCGACGACAAGGTTACAACTTGGCGTAAGGGCGTCGGGTATCTCATGGTCGAGGTCACCGGCAAGGCGGCTCATGCGGGCGCCGATTCCGCGCAAGGCTGCAATGCGGCGATCGAACTGGCTCATCAGATGTTGGAGCTGAGCACGCTGTCCGACAAAGAGAAAGAAACGAGTGTCAATTTCACGATCGTGCAGGCAGGCGAGCGGGGGAACATAATCCCGGAGAAGGCGCGTGCGCAGGCTGACGTCCGCGTGCTCTATCCGGATGAGTTCGATCGCCTTGACAGGGATGTCAGTCGAATTGCCAGTAAGTCGTTTCTTCCTTGCTCTCGCGTCGAGGCGAGGGTCGAGCGCGGACGCCCGCCGTTTCCATCCAATCGCGACACGAATGCTCTCATCTCCAAAGCGCAATCGATCTATCGCGAAATCGGGCTCGACCTTGGCGCCGAAGGAAGCGGCGGCGGGACCGACGGCAATTACACCGCATCGGTCGGAACAGCGACGCTGGATGCGCTTGGGCCGGTGGGGGGAGGAGCCCACACGTTGAACGAATACATCGAGCTTGAGCGGATTGCGCCGAGAATTTATCTCCTTGCGCGCCTGATGATGGAAGTATCTTCTGACGGTCATTAAAACGCCGCACGGCCGCCATATTATATTTTTGTATCGCGCGCCGCCAAATTTGTTTTTTTCCCGACACACAATATGACGTTAACGCACAACGTGTGTTAACGAATAACGGTTGATAGCGCCCAAAATACATTCTTCGATACAGTCCGTCATCGAAACGTCATCGACGCTCGCGCCCGCCGCTCTGGCCGGGCTGTGAC
>JAFBAG010000116.1 GCA_019247925.1 Pseudolabrys sp. | reverse complement strand
AAAAGCCGCAGCATGATCTCGCGGTTCTCCAGCATGTAGGAGACGCCGGAGGGCGTGCGCACATTGTCTTCAAGCACATAGAAGGTTTCTGCGTCGACGCGCACGATGTCGATGCCAGCGATGGCCACGTATAGGTCGTGCGGCACGCGGTTGCCGGCCATCTCCGGGCGGAAGGCGATGTTGCGGAAGATAAGATCGTCGGGAACGATGCCGGCACGAACGATCTCGCGCGCGCCGTAAATGTCATTGATGAAGGCATTGAGCGCCTGCACGCGCTGGACGAGGCCGCGTGACAGCAATTGCCATTCTTCCGCGGCAAGCACCCGGGGAATGACGTCGAACGGGATCAGTCGTTCCTGCGCCTCGGCCTCGCCATAGACGGCGAAGGTTATGCCGATCCGCCGGAACACAAGTTCGGCCTCGCGGCGCCGGTAATCGAGGACATCGGCGGGCACTTCTTCGAGCCAGCGCGCCAGCTCGGCATAGGCGGGGCGGATCCCGCCGCCATTACGTCCCCGCATTTCGTCGAATGCCGCCACGCCCGATCTCCCCCGCCCATCCAGTAAACTGCAATCTCCGGGCCAATGGAATTCACCCAGAAACAGGCCTTAATCGTGCAAACCGGGTTGGAAGTGCGGCCCCTTGCCTATAATTTGGGCGCGGCCAAAAGGTTGCCTCGCCTGCACAAAGTTGCGTAACGGATTGCATGAACGCTCCTGCGCCATCGGCCCCGGTTACTGCGGCCATTCTCGTCATCGGCGACGAAATTCTGTCGGGACGGACGAAGGACAAAAACATCGGCTACATCGCCGAATACCTGACTGGCATCGGCATCGATCTGAAAGAGGTGCGCGTCGTTTCTGACGACGAGAGCGCCATTGTCAGCGCGCTCAATGCGCTGCGCGAGAAATACACTTACGTCTTCACGACGGGCGGCATCGGGCCAACCCATGACGACATTACCGCCGACTGCGTCGCCAAGGCGTTCGGCGCGCCTCTCGAATTCAACGATGTCGCGGTGAAGATCATTTCCGAGCGCGCCAAGGCGATGGGGACGGAAATGAACGAGGCGCGCATGCGCATGGCGCGAATTCCGCGCGGCGCGTCCCTCATTCCAAACACCGTTTCCGGCGCGCCCGGGTTTCGCATCGGCAATGTGATGGTGATGGCAGGCGTGCCGTCGATCATGCAGGCGATGCTGGACGCCGTTGCGCCGACTTTGAAGACGGGCGTGAAAATGCTCTCCGACACGATCCGTGCCGACGCGCGCGAAGGCGATGTGGGCACCGAGCTCGGCGCTATCGCCAAGGCGCATCCGGAGGTCTCGATCGGAAGCTATCCGTTCTTCGACGAAAAGCTCGGACCGAACACTAACATCGTGGTGCGGGCGCGCGATCCGGAAAAACTCGCCGCGGTGAAAGCCGAGGTCGAGGCGATGCTCGCCCGGATTAAAGCGCAAATGGCGGGGAGCCGGTGATGGCGCCGAAGCCTGGGCCACCGCCGCGGCCGGATAAAATATTTCCGGTGTCGTGGGACCAGTTTCACCGCGACTCGCGCGCGCTCGCCTGGCGCCTCCACGAAAGCGGGCCGTTCGACACCATCGTCTGCATCACGCGCGGGGGCCTCGTGCCTGCGGCCGTCGTTGCGCGCGAGCTGAACGTGCGCATGATCGAGACTGTCTGCGTCGCGAGCTATCACGACTACAAAAATCAGGGCGAGCTTAACGTCATCAAGACCATCATGCCCGACATCCTGAAAACCCGCGGCAAGGGTGTTCTGATTGTCGACGATCTGGTGGACACCGGAAAGACTGCCAAAGTCGTGCGCCAAATTCTGCCGGAAGCCCATTTCGCGACGGTCTATGCCAAACCTATGGGGCGCCCGCAGGTCGATACTTTCATCACGGAAGTTTCGCAGGACACCTGGATTTACTTTCCGTGGGATACCGGGCTCGCTTTCGTGCCGCCGATCCGCGAAGGTGGCGATTGAAAGCAAAACGACCCGCAACAATGCGGGCACGAGGAGGAAACATGCTGACACGCCGTGAGATGCTAGCGGCAGGCGCCGCCGCAAGCTTTTTGCCGACGCTGGCCATCGGGCAGGGCGCTTATCCCAATCAGCCGCTGCGCATTATCGTTGGCTACGCGGCCGGAGGCGGCGTCGATCTCGTTGCTCGGCTGCTGCAAGACCCGCTGAAAAATGCCTTGGGCGGCGTCCAGCCCGTCATCGTCGAAAACCGCACCGGTGCGGCAGCGATGCTCGCGTCGAATGCCGTCGCCAAGGCGGCGCCGGATGGCCACACGCTGCTCGCCGCAGCGTCCGGCGAAGTCGCGATCAACCAGCATCTCTACGGCGCGAAAATGACTTACGACCCGGCAAAGGAGCTGGTGCCGATCGCGCTGGTCGGAATCGTGCCTTGCGTCGTCGTAGTTGCGTCGACGACACCGGTGAACAATCCCAAGGAGCTGATCGCCTATGCGCGGGCCAATCCGGGCAAATTGTCTTTTTCCTCGTCCGGTGTCGGCAATCCCCAGCAGCTCGCCGGCGAACTGATGAACAGCATGGCGGGGATCAACGTGTTGCACGTGCCGTATCGTGGTTCGGCGCCGGCGGTGACCGACGTCGCGACCGGCGCCGTGACGATGAGCTTCTCGAGCCTCGCCGCCGCGCTGCCACTGATCGAGGCAGGCAAGCTGCGCGCCGTCGCCGTGACCTCGAAAGACAAGATGCCGCAACTGCCCAATGTCGAGCCGCTGCAAGACGGCGATCCGAAGCTGAAAGGCTACGAATTGCTCAACTGGTTTGGCATTTTCGGCACTGCCGGCACCCCGCAGCCGGTCGTTGATCGGCTCAACGGGATCATCAATGACGCGCTCAAAGACAAAGCCAATGCCGACAAGCTCATTCCGCAGGGCATCGTGCCGCGGCCGATGAATGCCGCCGAGTTCAAGACATTCGTCGCCGACGAAACCGAGAAGTTCGGCGCGGTCGTCAAGGCGGCCAATATCAAGCTCGAGAACTGATGTACCGCATCGACATTCTCCAGCAGGGGTTTCCCGGCAAGGCGGTCTGCCACGGCGGGCTCGGCTGGAGCACGATCGCGCTGCTGCGATCCGACCGGCACAAGATTTTGATCGACGTTGGCGCGTTCAACATCCGCAAGCCGCTCGAAAAGCGGCTCACTGCGCTTGGGCTGAAGGCCGACGACATCACCGATGTCGTGCTTACCCATGCGCATTACGACCACGCGATCAATTTCACGCTGTTTCCCAAAGCGACCGTCTGGATCGGCCGCGCCGAAATCGAATGGGCCGCCGCGCAGCCGCCGCGCTTCGATCCGCTGCCGGAGCTATATGTCGCGGCGCTGGCGAAAGAACCGCGCGTGCGCCGGATTGAACCGCAGCAGGAATTCCTGCCGGGCCTGACGGCGCATGCCGCGCCTGGTCACACGCCCGGCTCGCTGATTTTCCATCTTGCAGCGAACGAGCCTCAAATCATCTTTTCAGGCGATGCCGCGAAAAATCGCGCTGAACTGATGAGCGGCAAGGTCGATTCCAGCATGGACGATGCTGCGAGCGCCGCTTCGCTCGACCTGATCTGGAAGCTCTGGCGGGCCAAAGCCGGCACGCTCCTGATCCCCGGCCATGATCTAGCGATGAAACTCGATGCCCATGGCAAGCCGGCCTATTTGGGCGAACGGCAGGCTGGGATAAGCGCGTGGTTCGACCCGGACCTCGAAGTGACAACGGAATTCGACATCAGCGGCAATGCGGTGCCGGTCGCGCGGCGCAGCGCGATCGGCTAAACTGGATCGAGCAAAGGGAGAAAACGCCATGGCTCAAGCGGCGGTGCAGAAGCAGCAGGACGACAAGCGCTCCGGCTATGTGAGGCCGCAGGAGATGCCGTGGGACAAGATGCGTTTCCCTGGCTGCGAAGTGAAAACGCTGCTGTTCGATGCCAAGAGCGGCCTGGCGACCGTGCTGATGAAGATGGCGCCCGGCGCGACGCTGCCCGACCACGAGCACGTGCTGATCGAGCAGACTTATGTGCTCGAGGGTTCGCTGGTCGACAAGGAAGGGCCCGATGCCGGTCTCGAAGTCGGCCCCGGCGAATTTGTGTGGCGGCCGGCCGGTAGCCGCCATTCTGCCTGGTCGCCGAAGGGCGGGACCTTTCTTGCGATGTTTCAGATTCCCAACAAGTTCTTCGATCAGCCCGGCCGCGTGGTCGATGCCGGCGGCAAGGATTGGGATCCGATCTGGAAGGATGTGTTAGGCCGCTGAGCTTTCGCGCTGCGCGTGGCCCAGACCGCGCGTGAGCGCGGCAAGTCGAGGCAGCCGTGCGCGGACGTGGCGGAATGGTAGACGCAAGGGACTTAAAATCCCTAGAAGCGAAAGCTTCGTCCCGGTTCGAGTCCGGGCGTCCGCACCAGCTAAGAGAGGCGGCATGAATCGAATCCTGCATCAGACTTTAGGTGCCGCCGCAATTGCCGCAGCGCTCGGTGCCTGCAGCACGCAGTCCGGCAACGAGACCGTCGGCCGCGCGCTGGTGCCGGCGAGCAATTACGATCTGTACGATTGTCGGCAGCTCGAAACGCAATTGGCGGCCTTAACAAAACGTGCGCGTGAGCTCGAGAAGCTCAAGTCACGCGCGGCGCAAGGGCCGGCGGGCGGTTTGCTCTCGAGCATGTCCTACGAGCCTGAATATCTCGCGACCGAGACCAAAATGGGCGACGTGCGCAATGTCATGGCGGAGCGCAAGTGTCCGCCCGCGCCCGCACCGGGTCGCAGCGCCGGAGCGATCCGTTAAGTCAGGCGTATTTCTGCCGCGCCAAGGCGGCGCCTTTGCCAAGCGCCACAAGCTTTGCCGCAGCGATATCGCGATTCATCGGCGCCATGCCGCAATTGGTGCAGGCAACGATGCGCTCCTTGGGGACGTATTTCATGGCCTCGCCGATGACGGCGGCAACCTCATCCGGGGTTTCGACTTTGTCGGTGGCGACGTCGATCGCGCCGACCAGCACGTCCTTGCCTTCGAGAAGCGCGATGAGCTTCATCGGGACTCGCGAATTTTGGCATTCCAGCGACACCTGATTGATGCGGCTCTTGGAAAGCGCCGGGAAAACCTTCTCATAATGGCGCCATTCGCTGCCCAGCGAGTTCTTCCAGTCGATATTGGCCTTGATGCCGTAGCCGTA
>JAFBAG010000197.1 GCA_019247925.1 Pseudolabrys sp. | reverse complement strand
GCCGGTGGCCGTACGCGCGCGACCCTCATGCGCGATCGCGGCTTCCTGACGATATCGCTGGCTTTCGCGCTCGCGCTGTTCGCGCAGGTCGGCATGGTGGCGCACTTCATCGCGCGGCTGGCGCCCGAGTTCGGGCCGAATGGGGCGGCCTGGACGCTGAGCCTCGTGACCTTATGCGCTGTCGCGGGCCGCAGCCTGCTCACCCGCTTCATGCATGACGAAAATCGCCGGCGCGTCGCTGCGGTGAATTTCCTGATGCAGGCCGCGGGGACCGCGTTGTTCACTTTCGGCGGCGGCCTGCCGACGATGCTCGCCGGTTGCGTCCTTTTTGGATTGGGCTTCGGCAATCTGGTGTCACTGCCGCCGCTGCTGGTGCAGCGGGAGTTTTCCGGGCCGGAAATCGGCCGGGCGGTCGCGCTGATTGTCGCGGTCAATCAGGCCGTTTTTGCATTTTCTCCGGCCGCGCTTGGCATCCTGCGGGATTTCGCCGGGAGCTATACGGCCTCCTTCGCCGTCGCCACGACGCTCCAGTTGCTGGCGGCGGCGATTGTTCTGTTGGGACGACCGCGAGTCAGATCCCGCGCATAGGAACACCCCGGCGCAATGAGCTTGACCGGTGACGCCGCGCATGAGGAGGTGCGGCCATGAGCGCGCCTTCGTCTCCCAACGCTTCGCATACGAACCGCCTGGCCAAGGCCTCGTCCCCTTATTTGTTGCAGCACCAGCACAATCCCGTCGATTGGCAGGAGTGGGGCCCGGAAGCGCTCGCGCAAGCCAAACGCGAAGGCAAGCCGATCCTGCTCTCGGTCGGCTATGCCGCCTGCCATTGGTGCCATGTGATGGCGCACGAGTCGTTCGAGGACCAGGCGACCGCCGAGGTGATGAACGCCTTGTTCGTCAACATCAAAGTCGACCGCGAAGAGCGGCCGGACATCGACCAGATCTACATGAACGCGCTGCATCATCTCGGCGAGCAGGGCGGCTGGCCGCTGACGATGTTTCTCACGCCGAATGGCGAGCCGGTGTGGGGCGGGACATATTTTCCGAAGGAATCGCGGTTCGGCCGGCCCGCCTTCAAGGACGTGCTGCGCGAAGTGTCGCGCCTGTTCAAGGAAGAGCCGGGCAAGATCGAGCAGAACCGCGCGGCGCTGCTGGCGCGGCTCGCGGCACGCGCGCGGCCGCAAGGCAAGGTGACGTTCGGCATTGCCGAGATGGACAATGCCGCCCGTCAGGTCGGCAACATGTTCGACAGCGTGAGTGGCGGCTTGCGCGGCGCGCCGAAATTCCCGCAGGGGCCGCTGCTCGAAATGCTGTGGCGGGCGGGCCTGCGCACCGGTGACGTACGGTTTTTCGAAACCGTCGAGCATTCCCTCGAACGCATGTGCGAGGGCGGCATCTACGATCATCTTGGCGGCGGCTTCTCGCGCTATTCGGTCGACGAGAAGTGGCTCGTGCCGCATTTCGAGAAGATGCTCTACGACAATGCGCAATTGCTGGAGCTGTTGGCGCTTGCGTTTGCCCGCGGAGGAGTTCACGCGGCGCTGTTCAAGACGCGCGCCGAGGAAACGGTCGGCTGGCTCGCGCGCGAAATGACGACGCCGGACGGCGCGTTCTGCGCCTCGCTCGACGCGGATAGCGAGGGCGAGGAGGGCAAGTTCTACGTCTGGTCGAAGAACGACATCATCGAGATGATCGGTCCGGAAGCGGCGGACTATTTCGCGCGCTTTTACGACGTGAGTGACGAAGGCAATTTCGAAGGCCACAACATCCTCAACCGGCTCAACAGCCCGCCACGCACCGAGAAGGATGAAGCGCAGCTCAAGGCGCTGCGCGAGCACCTGCTTACGGCGCGAGAAGGCCGGGTGCGCCCGGGGCTCGACGACAAGGTGCTCGCCGACTGGAACGGGCTCATGATCGCGGCGCTGGTAAATGCCGGCGTGCTGCTCGACTATCCCGCGTGGATCGCAATGGCGGCGCGGGCTTTCGATTTCATCGCCAAGGAGATGACGCGGGGCGATCGCCTCGGTCATTCCTGGCGGGCAGGGCAATTGTTGTTTCCGGGCCTCGCGTCCGACTTCGCCGCGATGATCCGCGCCGCGCTGGTGCTCAATGAAGCAACCGGTGAGCGGCGCTATCTTGATCAGGCGCTGCGCTGGCAAAATGCGTTGGATGCGCACTACGCCGACACCGACCGCGCCGCCTATTTCCTCACTGCGGACGACGCCGAGGCGCTGCTGCTTCGCCCGCATTCAACGAGCGACGATGCCAGTCCCAACCACAATGCGGTGGCGGCGGGCAATCTCATCCGGCTCGCCGCGCTGTCGGGCAACCTCGGCCGACGCGAGCAGGCGGACCGGTTGATCGAGGGGGTATTGGCGGCGGCGGGCGACAACCTTTTCGGTCATATTTCGCTGATCAATGCGCTCGACCTGCGGCTGCGGGCCGCGGAGGTCGTGATCACCGGACCGCACGCGCAGACCCTGGCGCAGGCCGCATTGAAACTGCCGTTCCTCGAACGCATCGTGCTGCGGGCTGCCGATGCTTCGGCGCTGCCCGCCGCGCACCCGGCGCAGGCCAAGCTTCAGGCCGCCGGTGGGGCGGATGCGGCCTTTGTTTGCGTGGGCGAAACCTGTTCGCTGCCCGTGACGCAGGCCGCCGATATTGCCAGCGCGGTCGCCGCAATGAGACAGTAGCCCCCGAAAGAGGGGCCATGCAGCAGGAAATCAAATACTGCACGACGTCGGATGGCGTGCGCCTGGCCTATTCGATCATCGGCAGCGGCGAGCCGCCGATGGTGCGGACGCCGCACTGGTTCGCGCATCTCGAGCACGATCTCGAGAGCCCGCTGTTCGGCCCCATGATCCAGACTCGCACGATGCAGCATCGGCTGTTGCGCTACGATCCGCGCGGCGTCGGACTTTCGCATCGTGACAACGTCGACCTGAATTTCGAGCGGCTGGTGGCGGATCTCGAAACCGTGGTGGATGCAGCCCAGCTCGACAAGTTCATCCTGTTCGGGCTGTCGCAAGGAGCGTCGCTCGCCGTCGCTTATGCGGCGCGCCATCCCGAGCGCTTGACCCACCTCATCCTGTTCGGCGGCTTCGCGCGTGGCCTCTTGAGGCGCGACAATTCTCCCAAGCAGAAGGAGAATCTCGAACTGGCCTGCGCGCTGATCCGCAATGGCTGGGGCTCGCAGGAAGAGTCTTACCGCCAGTTCTTCACGTCGCAATTCATTCCCGATGCCGGGCGCGACTTGCATCATTCGCTGAACGAAACCCAGCGCCTCGCCGCGACGCCGGACGTCGCGGAGCGGATCCTGCGGCTCAACGCCGAGATCGACGTCGCCGCCTTGCTGCCGCAGATCAAGACGCCGACGCTCGTGCTGCATTCGACCGACGATCTGCGCGTGCCTTATGCTTTCGCCCGCGATATCGCCGCGGCGATCCCCAACGCGACTTTGGTGCCGCTCGAATCCCGCAATCATCTCCTCGTTGCGGACGAGCCCGCCAATCGGGTCATGGCCGACGCAATTTCGGATTTCCTCGGGGACAAGCGCATCCGCCGCCTGCCGGGGACCGCGGGGCTCACCAAGCGGCTCGAGAAAAAGGCCCACGCCCTCGAGCAGAACTGGTTCATCAAGTTCGTTCTGGTGTTCGCGGCGATCACCGGCTGCTTCATCTTCTTTTATGAAATCTGGAAGCTCTACCGGGGTGGCGCGCATTAGCGCGTGCGCGTAAACTGCCGATTCTGGGAAGTTGCCATGCGACGCTTCGCTCTGATCACGATCGTGACCGCCAGCCTCGTGGGCCCCGCAGCCGCGCAAATGTCTCCGGCGGTGCAGCGCGGGCAGACCCTGGCACAAGCCAATTGCGCGCGCTGTCACGCGATCGACAAGGTGTCGCCGAGCCCGCTCTCGATCGCACCGCCATTCCGCACCTTGCGCGAGCGCTATCCGGTCGAAGCGCTGGAAGAAGCGCTGGGCGAGGGTATCGTCACCGGCCATCCCAGCATGCCGGAATTCAAGCTGGCGCCCGACCAGATCCGGGACTTCATCGCCTATCTGAAATCGCTCGAATCCTGACCTCTTGAAAAGAAAAAGGCCGGGCTTTTGGCCCGGCCTTTCGCGTCCATCATTGCAAAGCGCGTCAGGTGTTCATTGAGTCGAAGAACTCGCTGTTCGCCTTGGTACTGCGAAGCTTATCGAGCAGGAAGTCGATCGCATCCATCGTGCCCATCGGGTTGAGGATACGGCGCAGCACGTACATCTTCTTGAGCGTCGCCTGCTCGGTGAGGAGCTCTTCCTTGCGCGTGCCCGAGCGGGTGATGTCGATCGCCGGGAAGGTGCGCTTGTCGGCCACCTTGCGGTCGAGAATAAGCTCCGAGTTACCGGTGCCCTTGAACTCTTCGAAGATGACTTCGTCCATGCG
>JAFBAG010000137.1 GCA_019247925.1 Pseudolabrys sp. | reverse complement strand
GCCGGATGCGGTGCAATTCCGCGTTCCGAACGTCGGCATGACGGTGCAGAAGGCCGCGGTCGACAAGGGCATCGCCAAGCAATTCCCGCTGATCCTCACTTACGGTCGTCTGGTCGCATACGAGGGCGGCGGCGAAGAGACGCGCTCCAACAAGTGGCTCGCCGAGCTGCAGCAGGACATGTTCATCGAGATCAATCCTGCGGACGCGGCGGAGCGGGGCGTCAAGGATGGCGGCTGGGTGTGGGTCACGGGCGCGGAAAACGGGTCAAAAGCCCGCATGAAAGCGTTGGTGACGCCGCGTGTCGGCCGGGGCGTGACCTGGTGTCCGTTCCACTTCGCTGGCTGGTTCATGGGCGTCGATCAGCGCCCGAACTATCCCAAGGGCGCCGATCCGATCGTGCTGGGCGAGAGCGTCAATACGCTCACCACCTACGGCTACGATCCCGTCACCGGCATGCAAGAACACAAAGCGACGCTTTGCCAAGTCCAGGCAGCATAAGGAGCAACGACAATGGCACGCATGAAATTCCTCTGTGACGCCGATCGTTGCATCGAGTGCAACGCCTGCGTCACCGCCTGCAAAAACGAGCACGAAGTGCCGTGGGGCATCAATCGCCGTCGCGTCGTCACGATTAACGACGGCAATCCCGGCGAGCGCTCGGTCTCGATGGCCTGCATGCACTGCACCGACGCGCCCTGCGCGGCGGTCTGCCCGGTGAACTGCTTCTACACCACGGCGGACGCCGTGGTGCTCCACTCCAAGGATCTGTGCATCGGCTGCGGTTATTGCTTCTACGCGTGCCCGTTCGGCGCGCCGCAATATCCGAAGGTCGGTAACTTCGGCTCGCGCGGCAAGATGGACAAGTGCACCTTCTGCGCCGGCGGCCCGGAAGCCGACCACAGCAAGGAGGAGTACGCCAAGTACGGCTCCAACCGTCTCGCCGAAGGCAAGCTGCCGCTGTGCGCGGAGATGTGCTCGACCAAATCGCTCCTCGCGGGCGACGGCGAGATCATCGCGCAGATCTACAAGGAGCGTGTCGCCAAGCGCGGCTATGGCTCGGGTGCCTGGGGCTGGCAGACGGCCTATCGCGAGTCGATCGCGACCTGATCGTTAAGCTGACACTCCGGCGGCGCGTGTGAGCGCGCCGCCGTCCGGCCAAAAAGAAACTGATCGCAAGGGAGACGATCTCATGGGGAAACTGCTCGCACAGCTTCGCATCGCGCTTGGCGCGCTGGCGCTGATGCTGGTGTTCGCAATATCGAGCCCGGTCTCGGCGCAGCTGCAGCAACAGCCTTCCAATCCGAATCCGACGGCGGCTTCCGTCAAGGAAGAGCAACTCCTGCGTGAGCTGCAGCGCGTTCAGGGACGCGTTTCAATCCCGGACTCGAAATCAGGCGTCCTGGAGCAACCGCAGGGCCGCGACTGGCGGCATTTCCATGAAGTGACGCTGCGCTGGATCGCCGGCATCGCCATCGTCGGGATGCTGGTTCTTCTGGTTGTCTTCTATCTCGCGCGCGGCATGGTGCGCCTGGAGAGCGGCCGGTCTGGTCGCCGCATCGTGCGCTTCACGGCGTTCGAGCGCCTGGTGCACTGGATGACGGCGACGTGCTTCCTGGTGCTCGCCTTCAGCGGCCTCAACATCACCTTCGGCAAGGTCATTCTCTTGCCGCTGGTCGGGCCGAGCGCTTTCACGACGTGGTCGGAGCTGGCGAAGTACGCCCACAATTATCTCAGCTTCCCGTTCACCATCGGCGTCGCGATGATCTTTCTGATGTGGGTCGCCGGTAATATCCCGAACGCGGTCGATGCCGAATGGATCAAGCGGGGCGGCGGCATCGTCGGCCACGATCATCCGCCGGCGTACCGCTTCAATGCCGGCCAGAAGATGATCTACTGGATCGTCGTGCTCGGCGGCACCGCTTCGGCGATCACCGGTTACCTGCTGATGTTCCCGTTCTACGCGACCGGGATCGAAGGCATGCAGACCGCCCAGGTCATTCACGGCGTTGTCGGCGGCCTGTTCTTCGCCGCGATGCTTGGCCACATCTACATCGGCACGATCGGCATGGAAGGCGCCTTCGAGGCGATGGGTGAGGGCACCGTCGATCTCAACTTCGCCAAGGAGCATCACCGGCTGTGGCTGGAAGACGAGATGGCCCGCGTCGGTCCCAATCAGTCGCAGACCCAGCCGGTCGCCAGCCCCGCGGAATAGGCGGCAAATCACCACTGACGAAGCGCCCCGCTGTCTCGCGGGGCGTTTTGCTATAAGGAGCCCGCAACAGGGCTTCCATGAGAATTATCGGTCTCGCTGGCTGGAGCGGCTCCGGCAAAACGACGTTGATCACCAAGGTGCTGCCGCGCCTGATCGCACGTGGGCGCACGGTGTCGACCCTCAAGCACGCGCATCACGGCTTCGATCTCGACAAGCCCGGGAAGGATAGCTTCATGCACCGGGCGTCCGGCGCCACCGAGGTCATCATCAGCTCCGAGCGGCGGTGGGCGGTCTTGCATGAGTTGCGTGGCGAAGAGGAATGGAACTTGCCGGCGCTTCTGAGCAAGGCTTCGCCGGTCGATCTGATCCTGGTCGAGGGCTTCAAGCGCGAGCCGCTTCCCAAGCTCGAAATTTACCGCGAAGCGAACGGCAAGCCGCTGTTGCATCCGGACGATCCGCATATTGTCGCCGTCGCGTCGGATAGCCGGTTGCCGGCGGTCAAGCTTCCCGTGGTCGACCTCAATGACATTGAAAAGATCGCCGATCTGCTCGACGCCAAAGCGGTGCCGATCGGCGACGTGGCCGGCTGATGGCGCAGCTTACCGACGATTGTTTCGCGTTTTCCGGGCCGCTGTTGCCCCTCGCCGACATGGAGAAATTGATCGCCGAACGGGTGCGGCCGCTGGCCGAGACCGAGCGCGTGCCATTGGCGCGGGCGCGGCTGCGTGTGACCGCGCGCCACGTCCTCGCGCCGGTGCCACTGCCCCCGTTCGATAATTCGGCGGTCGATGGCTACGCGGTGCGCCATGCCGACCTCGCAGCAAGCGGCGAAACGAAACTGAAGATCGCCGGCCGCCTCACCGCGGGCCGCGAAGCGGGATCGGCGATCGCGCCGGGCGCCGC
>JAFBAG010000110.1 GCA_019247925.1 Pseudolabrys sp. | reverse complement strand
GAGATCCTTGCGCAGCAGCTCCGGCGTGAACGTCGTGGTCCAGTCGAGATTGACCAGCGCCGGCGACTTGTAGCGCGTGAACATCGACCCCATCACGCTGTTGTTCATGAAGGCAAGAAAGGCGTGACGGGGAACGCCCATCTTGTTCGCCAGGAGGGTGATCTCGATCAGGTTCTCGATCACCACCCCGAGCATGACGTTGTGGGCGATCTTGCAGATGCGCGCGAGCTCGCCCTCGCCGACATAGGACACGCCGCGCGGCGCGAAGACTTCGATGATCGGCATCGCCGTCTTCGAAGCCGCTTCGGGGCCTGAAACCACCGAGGAAAGCTTGCCGGCCTTGATGACCAGGCCATTGCCGGAAACCGGCGCGCACACGAATTCGACGTTCTTTTCCTTGAGGCGAGCGCGGATGCGCTCGCTGTCCTCAACCGAGATCGACGAGCAATCGACGAAGATCTTCGGCAGCCTGCCTTTGGCCGTGGTGACGACGCCGTTCGGGCCGAAATAGACCTCCTCGAGGTCCTTGCCCTCCGAGACGATGGCGAAAAGGATGTCGACATCCGCGAGATCGGCGAGCTTGTCGACCACCTTGCCACCGAGCTTGGCAAGCGGCTCGGCCTTCGCCTTGGTGCGGTTCCAGATCGCGACGTCCTGGCCGTCTTTGATCAGCCGTTCGACCATCTGGTAGCCCATGCGGCCGACGCCGACCCAGCCGATCTTTTGTTTGTTGGCCATCGCGAAAACTCCGGTTACGCGCCACAGCGCTGCTCGTCTCGCCGCTCCTCTAGCACAGACTGACAGGGCCGCAACGCGCACCCCAGCCGGGCTGGATTGTGGTTTTGGGCGGCCGTTGCATAATCGAAAGCGGAGGAAGTGTCCGTGACGAATGAAGCCGCAACGGCCCTCGTCCATGTCCCCGCATTGCCGCAACGGCTGCGGGCGATTTGGCGCACTTTGTTCCCGTTCCTTGTCGTGGCGCTGCTGTGGGAGGCCGTCGCCTGGGCCGGCGTGTTCCCACGCAAGCTGTTTCCGCCGCTCGAGGAAATCTTCGCCGGATTTTATCGCCTTACCGTGTCGGGCATCTTGCCGATGCACGCGGCGCAGACCGTGCTGCGCCTCCTCACGGGCTTTGCGCTTGCCGCCGTTGCCGGCATCGTCATCGGCATCGCGATGGGCCGCTCGCGCCGCGCCGAGGACGTGTTCCTGCCGCTGGTCGCGATTGGCGCGCCGATCCCCGGCCTCGCTTATGCGCCGCTGTTCCTGTTGTGGTTCGGCCTCGGCAATCTTTCTTCCGTTTTGCTGGTGGGTTTTGTCGCCGCTTTTCCGGTGATCCTCAACACCTGGACCGGCGTGAAAGCGGTGAAGGAGATCTGGCTTCGCTCAGCGCAAGCGATGGGCGCCGACGACCGCCGCATCTTCCGCCACGTCATCCTGCCGGGCGCGCTGCCTTATATCCTCACCGGATTGCGGCTCGGCCTTGCCCAGGCCTGGCGCATTCTCGTCGCGGTCGAGATGCTCGCGGCCGTGCCCTGGGGGCTCGGCTGGATGATTTTCGGCGCGCGGGAAATTCTCAATACCGACGTCATGATGTCGGGCATCATCGTAATCGGCCTAATCGGCCTCGCGCTGGAGAAGTTGGTGTTCCAGAAGCTCGAGGACTACACCGTGGTGCGCTGGGGCATGGTGACGGCATGAGCGACATTGCCCTGCCCGTGACCCGGCCGCGCAACCGCTCGATTTTGCGCGCCGCCGTGACGCTGATCGCCGTGGCTCTCCTCTACGAGGCGCTGGCGCGCAGCGGCTGGTTCGCCGCCGCGCTGCTGCCGACGCTGCCGAGGATATGGAGCGCGCTGATCGGCTCGCTCGCCGACGGCAGCATGATCCGCCACGCGCTCTATACGATGTATCGGGTAATGCTCGGCTTCGGCCTCGCGATCGCTGTCGGCCTGCCGCTGGGCATTCTGATGGCGCGATTCCGGCCGGTCGAAAATTTTTTCCTGCCGCTGGTCAGCGCGCTGATGCCGATCCCTTCTTTCGCGCTGGTCCCGCTATTCATGCTGTGGTTCGGCATCGGCAACCTCACCACCATTCTGATCGTGTTTTACGCCGCGACTTTCCCGATGGTGTTCAACACCTGGTCGGGGGTGCGCGCAGTCAATCCGCTGTGGCTGCGCGCCGCGAGCGCGATGGGCGCGAACGAGCGGCGGCTGTTCTGGAAGGTGATCATCCCGGGCGCGCTGCCCTTCGTCATCACTGGTATGCGCCAGGCCTTCCTGCGCGCCTGGATCGCGGTGGTCGGCGCGGAGATGATCGCGGCCTCCGACTGGGGCCTTGGCTGGGTGATCTTCGACGCCAAGGAATTTCTCAATGCCGATCTGATGCTGGCATCGCTGATCGTGATCGGTGCGATCGGCTTCCTCACCGAACGGCTGGTGTTCGGTTCGCTCGAACGCGCGACTGTGCTGCGCTGGGGAATGATGCGGGCCACGAAAGGCTAAGCACTTATTCCGGCTTCGCGCCGGTCGTCTTGATCACTTCGATATATTTCTGGCTTTCCGCCCGCACGAATTTGGTGAAGTCCTCGACGGAGCCGACTTTGATGTCGGCGCCGACCTCGGCGAAACGCCTGGCCGTTTCGGGCGATTGCAGGATTTTGTTGATCTCGGCATTGAGTCGCTCGACGACCTCCTTCGGGGTGTTGCGCGGCGCGAACACCCCACCCCACAGCGTGAAATCGAAGTTCTTGATGCCGGTGGCTTCGGCAACGGTCGGAATCTGCGGCGCGGCGGGCGAGCGCGTGGCGGACGACACCGCCAGCAGCTTGAGCTTGCCGGTCGTCATCAGCGGCGCCACGGCGGCAAAGCCCGGAAAATACATATCGACGTGACCGCCGATCAGGTCGTTGAGCGCGGGTCCGGCGCCCTTGTAGGGCACGTGGGTCATCGGGCTTTTCGCGCTGGCCTTGAGATATTCGCCGGCGAAATAGCCAGGCGTGCCGTTGCCGGCAGAGGCGAAAGTGCTGATCTTGTTGGACTTCAGAAACGCCCAGTATTCGGCCATGGTCGAATATGGCGCGTTGACCGGCACGACCAGTGCCAGCGGCACGATTCCCACGAGCGCGACCGGCTGAAGGTCCTTGTCTGGGTCGTAGCCGATGTCTTTGAGCCAGTGCTGATTGATCGACATCTCGCCGGTTTGGCCAAGCAGCAGCGTATGGCCGTCCGGCGTCGCATTGGTCACGGCGCGCGAACCAATCGCGCCGCTCGCACCAGCGCGGTTCTCGACAATGACGGTCTGGCCGAGCGCGGCGCCCAGCCTGTCGGAAATCAGGCGCGCCATCGTGTCGCCGGTCCCGCCCGCGGCATAGGCGACGATCAGATTGATCTGCTTGGTCGGATATTGCGCGAGCGCCGGCGCGGTGGAGAGCGCGAGCAGCACCGCGCACAGGATCGCGTGAACCGTCTTCATGATCGTCCTCCCATGACGCGACTGTTATTTTTTCTTTTGCCGCGGCGTCATTATAGCGGCGTCACGCGCCGGGAAAACCGTAAAGCCGTGCGGGATTGTGCTGCATCACGGCATCGCGGAGCTCACCATCCAGCGCGCCGAGGAAGTCCTTGACCAGTGCGGCGTAGTCGATGGGACGATAGGCCGGTTCCGTGCTTTCGTGAGCAGGCGTGTGGGGCCAATCACTCCCCCACACACAGCGCTCCGGCGCGGCCTCGATCAGCGCGGTGAGCCAAGCGCGGTTGGGCTTGGTATCGAGCGGGTTTGACGAAACCCGATACGGAGCGGACAGCTTCATCCAGACATTCGAAGCGGTCATCAATTCGAGAAGCCGTCGGCCATTCCGGCTGTCGGGTCGCGCATCCCCATAGACGCCGTAATGGTCGATAACGACCGGCACATCCGCCGCGGCGAACAGGTCGGCGTGCTCGGCGATTTGCGGCAGCGCCGCAATCACCTCGACGTGCCAGCCGAGCGGCCGGGCAATGTCGGCCATGATCGTGAAAGTCGCGGGCAACGATCGCGGCGCGCCGATCGGGCTATAGACGTTGATCCGCAAGCCGCATACGCCGCGCTCCGCCCATCCGGCGAGCACATGCTCCGGCGCGCCATTCGCGCCGACCACCGCAACACCGCGTCCATTCATGCCGAGCGGCGCGAGAGCATCGAGCAGCATGGAATTATCCGTGCCGTAGAAGCTCGGCTGCACCACGACGAAGCGCGAAATGCCATGCGGCGCGCCATGCGCCTTGAGCGCGGCGACATCCGCGACACCCATGACGCCGCTGCGGTTGGCAAGCTGCGGATAACGCTCGGTGGGCCCAATGATGTGGACGTGGCTGTCGCAGCGGCTCATTTGGCGAGCCTGGCCGCCAGCGCCGCTCCGGTTTCGCGCGTGCCGAGTTTGCCGCCGACATCGCCGGTTGCCTCCTTGGCGGCGACCGCCGCTTCGACGGCCTTGTCCAGCGCGGCCTCGGCGTCAATGAAAGCTTGCCGCTTGTGTCGCCGCCCATGCCATCCGAGCAACAGCGCCATCGAAAGCACCAGCGAGAACGGATTGGCGATGTTCTTGCCGGCGATGTCAGGCGCCGTGCCATGCGAGGCCTGCGCCATCGCGTGACTGTCGCCGGCATTGACCGAGCCGGCGAGGCCGAGGCTGCCCGACAACTCGGCCGTCAAATCCGAAAGAATGTCGCCGAACATATTGGTGGTGACGATGACGTCGAAGCGCGCGGGGTTGCGCACGGCATGCGCCATCATCGCGTCGATGATGATCTCATCGACCGTCAGGCCGGGAAATTCCCTGGCGACCTTGTGGCATTCCTCCAGGAACATGCCGTCGCCGAGCTTGAGCACATTGCCCTTGTGCACGACGGTGACGTGCTTTTTGCGGGTCTGCGCCAACTGGAACGCCGCGCGGGCAATGCGCTCGCAGCACTGGCGGGTGATGCGGCGCAGCGACACGACCACGTCCGGCGTGATCAGCATCTCGCTGCCGCCGGATTCCACATTGCGGTCCGCGTAGAAGCCCTCGGTGTTTTCGCGCACCACGACGAGATCGAAGGCGCCGGCGGGCGCTTTCACCCCGTCATAAGTGCGCGACGGCCGGATATTGGCGTAGAGGTCGAGCTTCTTGCGAAAGAACATCGACGGATTGATCTGATCCTTGAACTCGAAGGCGGCGGTGGGACCGAGGACCAGCCCATCCGCATTGCGGGCCGCCTCCAAGAGATCCGGACGCACCGTGGTGCCATGCTTCGCAAGGCTGGCGTGGCCGACGATATCTTCCTTCCATTCGATATTGAGCTTGAAGCGCTCGGACAGGGCGCGCAGCGCCGGCAGCGATGCCGCGGTGATTTCCGGACCAATGCCGTCGCCGGGAAGAACCAGAAGTCGCATCTGCGTGAAGGCCCCTGTCGAACGCGAAAACTATAGTATCCTCGCGGCGCTGTGTGGGAAGCGTGATGGCCCAGATCGAGGTTCGCGACGTTTCGCTGATTTACGACACCCCGGCGGGACGCGTGCCCGGCGTCAAGGAGGTGTCGTTCTCGATCGCCCCCGCCGAGTTCATCTGCATCGTCGGTCCCTCCGGCTGCGGCAAGTCCACGCTTCTTAATATGCTGGCGGGCTTTCTCAGCCCCGCGCAGGGCGAAATCCGGATCGCCGGGCAGCCCGTCACCGGCCACGGCATGGACCGCGGCGTGGTGTTCCAGGATTTCGCGCAGCTGTTTCCCTGGCGCACCGCGCTCGGCAACGTCGCCTTCGGACTGGAGATGAAGGGTGTCGGCAAGGCCGAGCGTGACGCCATCGCGCGCGAGCAACTGCGTCTGGTGAAACTGGAAAAATTCGTCGACGCCTATCCGCACCATCTTTCCGGCGGCATGCAGCAGCGGGTCGCCATTGCGCGGGCGCTCGCCTACAATCCTTCGGTGCTGCTGATGGACGAGCCGTTCGCCGCGCTCGATGCACTCACGCGCGACGACATGCAGCGGCTTCTTGCCGATGTCTGGCGCGAAACGCGCAAGACGGTGATCTACGTGACGCATAATGTCGCCGAAGCCGTCTATCTCGCCGATCGGGTGCTGGTGATGACGCCGCACCCGGGCACGCTCAAGACCGAGATCAAGATCACGCTGCCGCGGCCGCGCGATCCGCTCAGCGTCGAATTTCTCGACTACCAAAAAGAACTGCTCGGCCATCTCGGCCAGAAAACCGGCAACGGCCACGCCTGACACAAGTGGGAGGACGACCATGACGATATCTGCAATGACGCGCCGCACGACGCTCGCGCTCGGCGGTGGCGCCGCGCTTGCCGCCGGCCTCGGCATCCGCCCCAGCCTCGCGCTCGAGACCGTGCGGCAGGGCTATCAGACCAATATGTGGGGCATGCCGACCTACTATCTTCTCAAGTCGGGGCTGATGGAAAAGCACGGCCTCAAATACGAGGAATTCGCGGTGCCGTCCGGCAATGTCACCATGCAGCAGCAGGTGGCGCGGCAGGTCGATCTCGGCACCTATGCCGGCCCCACGGTTGCGATCGGCCACGACAAAGGCGGGCTTATTGCCATCGCCATGATCGAATATGTCGGCAAGACCGCGCGCGTCACCGCCCGCAAGGATCTCGGTATCACCAAGGTCGAGCAGCTCAAGGGCCTGAAAGTCGCCAATCAATCCGGCTCGTCCACGGGCAACATCTTCGTCGACCAGATCGCCAAAGGCGCCGGGCTCAACAAGGGCGACTACCAGGAAATCCGCATGGACGTGAACAACATGGTTTCGGCCATGGCGGCGAAAACCGTGGATGCGATGGTGACGGTCGAGCCGTACAACGCGATTGCGGAGGCGGAAGGCCTCGCAGTGACGCTGGTCGACTTCTACAGCTTCGACAAGATGCCGGTGTTCATGATGGCGACGCCGGAATTCATCCAGAAAAGTCCAGACACGATCGTCGCCTATCTCAAGGCGTGGCTCGAAGTCGCCAAAGATTTCAAGGACAACAGCGCGAAGGTGACGCAGGTCATCGGCGATTTCTATAAATCCAAGGGCTACACGATGTCGCCGGACGTGCTGAAAACCGCAATTTCTCGCGTCGAAGTGCAGCCCGGCTGGCCGGCGGACATCAAGCCGTATCTGCAAAAGCACGCGGAAATCCTGCTAAGCGAGAAGAAAATCGCGGCGATTCCCGATTGGAGCAAGGCGTTGCGCACCGACTTCCTGGCGAAGGCGGGAGCGTAAAGCGCACCATCCAAGCATGGGCCGGCCCCGCGCCGGCCCTCACCTTTCAAGAACAGGACTCTGTAATGAACGCGCCCGCCCCCGTGTCATGGAATTTCAAGCTGCTCGCCCAGCACGAGCTCGGCGGCTTCGGCGGCATGGGCGAAGGCATGTCCATCACCATCGCCAAGGACGGCCGCCGCATCCTTTGGCTCGCGCATGAGAGCGCGCCGAAGAATTTCACCGGCCTCGACGTCTCCGACCCGCGCAATCCCAAGGTCGTCGTGCAGACCGATCTGCCGAAACCCTACATGCGTTCGAATTCGCTCGAGTGCTCGGCGAATAACATCATGGCGGTGGCCTATCAGACGCAGAAGGTCGGGCAGCAGCCGGCGGGAATGGAATTATTCGACGTTTCGGTGCCGGAAAAGCCGCGCCTTCTGAGCTTCTTCGACACGTCAGGGCCGCACTCGCGCGGTGTCCACCAGCTTTGGTTCTGCGACGGCGAATACGTGCACATGGCATCCGGTTCGCCCGATTTCGAGCCGACGCACCCGCTCGACGACCAGTTCTATCGCTGCATCGATGTGAGAAACCCGCAAAAGCCCGTCGAAGTCGGACGCTGGTGGATGCCGGGCACGCGCCGCGGCGATAACGTCGCGCCGCCTCCACGCCATCCGCTCGACAAGGGCTATCGCGCTCACAACACCAATGTCTATCCGCAGCGCGGCGACCGGCTTTATCTCACCTATATCGACGGCGGCATGTTCGTGATGGACATCAAGGACAAGTCGAAGCCGCAGGTCATA
>JAFBAG010000108.1 GCA_019247925.1 Pseudolabrys sp. | reverse complement strand
CTCGCCGGTGCCGCGTGCGGTGAGGCCGGCGATAAATTGCCGCTGCATCAACAAAAACAACAGCAATGGCGGCAGCGCGGCGAGGAGCGATCCGGCTGCGATCAATTGCCACGACACCAGCCACATGCCGCGCAGAGACTGCAGGCCCGCTGTGAGCGGCCGCACGTCATCGGACTGCACTAGGACCAGCGACCAGAAATAGTCGTTCCAGACAAAGGTGAATGTCAGAGCCGCGAGAGCGGCGATCGCCGGCCGCACCATCGGCAGCGCCACATGCCAGAAAATCTGCAACTCGGAGAGGCCGTCGACCCGCGCCGCGTCGAAGACCGCATCGGGTAGCTGGCGGATGAAATTCCGCATGAATAGCGTGCAAAAGCCGGTCTGGAAGGCGACGTGGAAAGCGATCAGCGCGAGATAGGTGTCGTAAACACGCAGGACATCGATCGCGAGATCGCGCACCGGGATCATCAGGATCTGGAACGGCACCAGATTGCCGGCGATGAACATCACCAGCAGCGCCGTGTTGCCGCGGAAGCGGTACTTGGCCAATGCAAATCCCGCCATGCAGGCCAGGGTCAATGCGCCCACGACCGAAGCGCAGGTGACGATGACGCTGTTGAGCATGAAACGCAGCATTCGCGTGTCGTCGAAGATCGCGGCGTAGTTGCTGAACGCGATTTCGCTCGGCCAACCCCAGAAATTTCCGCGGTTGAGGTCGACCGCCGGACGCAGCGACGTCAGCGCTATGCCGAACAAGGGCAACAGCCAGACGATGAGGCTCACGGCGAGCGCGAGGCGATAAAGGTTGCGCGCCGCGGGCGTCGTGAAGGGCAGGGGAAACATCAGGCCGCCTCGCGCCGCAACAGCCGCCAAAGGAAGAAGCCCACACAGCTTCCCATCAGCACGAACAGCGCCGTCGCGACCGTGGCGCCATAGCCGTAGCGCAGGCTGTGGAAAGTCTGCTCGTACATGTAGAAGGCGAGCACGTTCGAGGAATCGTAAGGGCCGCCCGCGGTCATGATCATGACCAGATCGAAACTGCGCAGTGAGGTCACCACGCAAACCATCGCGGCGATGAATGTCACCGGCCGCAATTGGGGCAGCACGACGTTCCAAAATAGTGTGAAGCCGTGCGCGCCGTCGATACGCGCGGTGTCGGTCAGCTCACCGCGCAACGCGGTAAGGCCGGCGAGATAAAGTATGAGGCAATAAGCGAGCTGCGGCCAAAGGCCCGCCGCGATTACGCCCACGATCGCCCAGGTCTCGCTTTCGAGCGGCGCGACCGGAGAGAAACCGATCCCCTCAAGCATGCGGTTGAGCAGCCCAAAGTTGCTGTTGAGGAACAGCGCGAAGATCATCCCGACCACGACCTGGCTGATGACGAAGGGCGCCATGAAGAGGGTGCGAACAACCTGAATGCCGCGCAGGTTTTGCGACAGAAAAACCGCGAGGCCGAGCCCGAGCATCGGCGCCGCGAGAAAGGTCGCGAGCCATATCAGGTTGTTTGCGAGTGCGGTGAGCGCGACTTCGTCGCGGAGCAGGTCGAAATAATTTTGCAGTCCGACCCAGCGTTTCGCGCCGACCCCGCGCCAATCGAAGAGGGACAGCCAGACGCTTTGCGTGATCGGATAGATCACGAACAGCAAAAACATCAGCACGGCAGGCGCAAGCAGAACAAACGGCGTCAGGACGCGCTGGTGCCGCCACCACCAGGCCGACAAGCGGTTCGGCGGGCGCCGTTCCATGTCCGGCACGCTGGTGTCAATTCCTAAGGAGGCGCGTGCGGGCGCGTTCGATATCGGCGAGCACCGCGTCCAGCCGGCCGGGATTGATCATGAATTCCTGAAAACCTTTCATCGCCAGCGTCGCGAGTTCCTCATTGGTGTCGCGGTCGAAGAACTGGGTCAAACCGTCGGCCTGGAGCAGGAGTTCCTTGCCCTTCTTGATGAAGCGGTCGTCGGCGGTCGCGGCCTTCAAATTGACCGGCAGAAAGAGCAGCGCGCGATTGATGCGCTCCTGCACGTCGGCGCGCAGCACGTAAGCCAGAAAGCGACGCGCATCGGTCTTGTTGCGGGCGAGTGCCGGTATATGAAGCGAGTTGGTTGGCGCCTCCTCGTAACGGCGGCGCTCCGGGCCAATCATGGGAAATGGCGCGAAGTCCATGCGCTCGCGCAGCTCGGGCGGAAAATACGGCACGATGTAATTGCCGATCAGCATCATCGCCGCGCGGTCCTGGTAGAGCAGCGCCTGGCTTTCCTGCCAACTCAGCGAGGCGTGGTTGCGGGTGAAGCAGCCGAGCTCGATCAGTTCGCGCCAGCGTTCCAGCACGCTCCGCACGCGACTATCCGTAAACGGCACTGCGCCGGCGGTGAGTTCGAGATGGAAGGCCCGTCCATTGAGTCTCAAATTGAGATAGTCGAACCACGCCGCGGCCGGCCACAGATCCTTGGTGCCGATCGCAAAGGCATCGAGCCCCTGCGCCTTGAGTCGCCGGCACGCATCGAGCAAGGCGGACCAGTCGCCGATCGCCTCTTTCACGCCCGCGCGTTCGAGCAGGTCGCGGCGGTAATAAAAGCCGACCTGATAATACGAATAGGGCACGCCATATTGCTTGCCATCGACGGTGACCAGGTCGACCGCCGGCGCGTGGAGTTCGGTACGCGCGGGCGCGGTGAACAGATCGCTGACGTCCTCCAGCAGGTTGAGGTGCGCGAATTCCCGCATCCGATTGCCCGCGAACCAGAACACGACGTCGGGCGAGGCGCCGGTCAGCCAGTTGCGGATCGACCGCTTGTAACTTTCATGATCGAAAATATTGAGCCGGACTTCGACGTCGGGATTGTCGCGGCGGAAGGCCGCGACCGTCGCCTCCCAGGCCGCGCGCGGAGCGGGGTCCGACGCATTGGCGTTGATCGTCAGCACACCGGCTGCAACAGGCCCTGCCGTGGCCAGGGCCAGCCACCCGGCCAACGCCAGCGCGGACGACTTCAAGACACTTGTAATCAATTGACCCCCCATCGGATCATAATAATTATCGCATAGCGCAATGTGCGCTAGATGACGCAGCTGTGTCTGTTCGCGAGTGCCCCGAGCAAGCTATCATCACCGCCGTTAGGCTTTGAGGACGCCCCACTTGGCCAATATTGAGGGAATTTCTCCGCGCCCTGCGCCTCCCGCGGCTCCCGATGCGCCGTCCTGGATCACCCCGGCCGAAATTCTCGAATCCATCGGGGAAGCCTTTTACGCCATCGATCGCCAATGGCGGTTCGTCTATGTCAACGCTACGGCCGAGCGGCTCTGGGGCCGCAATCGTCACGACCTGCTCGGCCATGTGTCGACCGAAGTGTTTCCGATGTGGGTCGGGACCGCGTCGCACCGGGCGCACCAGAAGGTGCTGGAAACCGGCGAGGCCATCAGCCTCAAGACCCATCTCTCGGCGAATGGCCTGCCGGTCGAGCTGAACATTTTCCCGCGCGACGACGGGCTGTCGGTCTACTTCCGCGATCTCAGCGTGCACAACCGCATGGAAGAGCAGCTGCGGGATCGCAACGAGATCCTGAGGCTTGCTGAACTGTCTGCGGGCATCGGCGTCTGGGACATGGACATGAAGCGGCGCACGGTGCGGGCGACGCCGCAATTCTTCAAGATCGTCGGACTTCCGCCGACCGAAGACCCGGTGCCGATCGAAACGCTGCGCGCGCTGCGTC
>JAFBAG010000060.1 GCA_019247925.1 Pseudolabrys sp. | reverse complement strand
ACGGGCAAGGAATATCAAATGCTGGAGCTGCTCTCGCTCCGCAAGGGCACCACGCTCACAAAGGAGATGTTCCTCAATCATCTCTATGGCGGCATGGACGAGCCCGAACTCAAGATCATCGACGTGTTCATCTGCAAGCTGCGCAAGAAGCTTGCGAACGCCTCGAGCGGCAAGAACTACATCGAGACGGTTTGGGGCCGAGGTTATGTCCTTCGCGAACCGAGCGAGGACGAAGCAAGGATCCCCGCCTAAAGATTTCAGCAGGGCCGGTCGAAAGATCGGCCCTGATCGTTTCTACGAGCGGCTTGCGGCAATACGCGACGGACGATGCGGCACATCATCCGATGACTTTCAGGGTCCCCGCGTGGCGTCTGCGTTCATCTTGAGCCTCTCGCTTTGACTGGGCTCGCTCCTCCCAACTCAAGCCCCGCTGGAAACGGCGGGGCTTTTTTCGAAGGAGGCGCTCGCAAACCGAAACCCCGCCGTCACCGGCGGGCTTTTATTTGGCGCGGCGGCTAAATGCCCTTGACCTTCGCGTGATGCTTTTTGGCGTCCTTCTTGAGCTTCGCCTCATCCTTGTTGAGTTTTTTTGCGATCCACTTGTGCTTTTTTCAGGTCACGGTCGGAAAGCCGAACGTGTTGCGCCAAGAAAAGATGCGGACTTCCTGGTTGAAGCTTGCGGTACCTACGCACGGTCCTGTTGATATGGGTATTTTGTCACACCAGGATTCTACGGCCCGCGGCATCCGCGGGAGGTCGGCTCCGGATTCGCTTTGTCGCGGCGTGCTAACTCAGGACTTTAGTCGGCCTTTGGGGCTGCGACTGCGCCAGCCGTAACCGCTTTGACCGTGCCTGCCGCGCCGCCTTCCGCGGCGCCTTGGACCGCGCCAGCAGACGCGCCGGCGGCTGCCCCGTGCGGCCCGCCGGCAGCGCCAACGATGGCGCCCTTGGCGGCACCGACAGCCGCACCCTGCGCCGCGCCCGTTACCCCGCCCTTGACTGGATCCGCGTTGTTATCGGGATGGGTGGCGCCTTGAACCGCGCCTTGGGCTGAGCTGGTGCCGATCGAGGTGGCATCAACGGCTTGAGCCGAAGCGCCCGTGACCCACATTAAAGCAATTACCGTCGTCGCAATCGCGCGCATTTGTGTCTCCGCAAATGAAAAGCCGCCGCGCCTCAGCGCGACGGCTTATTCAGATTACTGGCCGGTGCTCACGCCTGTCGTCGATTTGATCGGCGGCCCGCCCGGCTCGTGCGCCATGGTTTTGGTGCGCGAGGAGACCTCGCCTTTGTGCACCTTCGTGTGGGTCATCGATTTCGAGAAGGTACCGCCCTCATTGGCTTGCGCCTTCGCGTGACCGTTGAGATTGCCGCTGGCCCCACCATTGGAAACGTTGCTGTTGACGTTCTGGTGGGCGCCGCCGGCCGCGCTGCCGCCGACGCCGAGCGCTGACGAACCCTGCGAGGTCGCGCCGACCCCTAAGGTCGACGCTGACGTGCCGCCGACCGCTGCACTGCCACCGGTCCCACCGGTCGCACTTTGAGCGAGCGCGGATGTCGCGAACGCCGACGCCAAAAGTCCAGCCATCAAAACCGTTGTCGCTTTCATAAGCATTACTCCTTCTTGGTGCGATAGATCACGCAGCTGCCGTCGGAATTGGTGACGATCGTCGAGCCCCCCGACCCGGTCGTAGCGACGCTCGAGGCGACGCTGCCATTGCCGGAATGAACGGTGACTGAATTACCGCCGGTTGAATTGGCTGAGACTTGTCCGCCGCCCGCTGTGACCGAGCTCGAAATTGTGCCCGACTTATCGGCAGCCGAGGCCGGCCGCTGGATCACCTTGCAATTTTTGTCATCGGCCGCATTGGCGAGACCTGCCGCCGCGACCGCCATCGCGCCGAGCACGAAGGCCGTTACGAGTTGCGCGAGCGGATGTTCGAGTGCGTGTGTCATGAGTACTCTCCCGAATTGAAAGAGAGAGGCGGCGGGCGAGCCAGTTTCCTTATGGAGCGAATGGTCGAGAGACCGCCTCGCGCCGCCGTCTTCACTTAGTTAGTCGCGGTCGCGGTGGCCCTTGGCCTTGCCGTGATGGCGCTTGTCATCCGCCATACCGGCGCTCGAGGCGCCCGAACCGACCGTCGAAGCCGAGCCGGTGCCCTTGCCGGTGCCGGCCGCTGAGCCGCCCGTCCCGATCGCGGTCGAGGCAGAGCCCTTACCCGCGGTTGACGCGCCCGTGCCGACCGTCGACGCGGAGCCGGTACCCGAGCCGCTACCCGCGGCCGAGCCGCCGGTACCGATCGCGGTGCTGGCAGAGCCTTTGCCCGCAGTCGCGCCGCCGACGCCGAGCGTCGAGGCCGAGCCGCTGCCCGATCCGCTACCCGCGGCCGAGCCGCCGGTGCCGATTGCGGTCGAAGCGGAGCCGTTGCCCGCGGTCGCGCCGCCGACGCCGAGCGTCGAAGCCGATCCAGACCCCGATCCGCCGGCCGAGGAGCCGCCAGTGCCGAGAGTGGTCGATGACGAACCGGAGCCCGCGGTGGAGCCGCCGGCGCCAATCGTCGAGGACGATTGAGCGTTCACGATCGCCGCGCCGCCGATAATCAGCGTCGAGGCAAGCGCTGCAGTGCGAATGAGTTTTAATGACATAGATTCCTCCTTCTGGAGCATTCTTGAACTGGACACCGCGTGTCCGGTGAAGCTCCGCCGCGAATCCCGGGGCGGTGCCATAGCTCAACGCGATGGAGTTTCGTCGGTTCTGGAACGCATCAAAAAAATTGCGCAAGTTCCTGTCGGCGTGAATTTTTATTCAGAGTTCCGCGCGGGCCGCCGGAACGAAGCGGGCAAGGGCACGTTCCCTCGGCAGTGTTCCGGAGAACGGCCATGCTTAAAGCGTCACGTATTTTTTTCCCGCTCGCGCTTTCGCTGCTGCTCGGCGTAAGTGCTGCATTCGCTCAAAACACGAACACCGATTTGAATAAGCCAAACGCGGTGCGCAAGGTTGGTCCGGATACCTGGCCGGCCAACACGCCCGACGCCCGCAATGATAACCGGCGCGGCAAGAAGATTGGCGCCGGACAAAAGACGACCGGCAAGGCCGAAGCCGCCAGCGATCCTCTCGCGTTGAAATCGCAAAATGAAAAGGACCAGGGCCCCGAAATTAAGAAAGGCGACTCGATCACCGATGCGATGAAAGCGTCTGAAGCGGAGAATAAAAATCAACCAGCAACGACGACCGGGACGGAAAGCACCGGCCCCGCCGGCACCGGCGCATCTCTCAGCACGTCGGGCTCAAATCAAACGACAGCCACCACGCCAGCGGCGAATTCCGCGCCGGCCCCCGCGCAACAGAATACCATAGCGGGTCAAACGCCGCCCCCGAGTGCCAACACTTCGACCGATACAAAAGGCGCCGCGTCGATCCGGCTCGGGACCAATGCCGAAGGCCGTGTCGCGCTGAATGAGGACCAACGGCGTGAAGTTTCGACAGCAATTCGGAAGACGAACGTGCAGCCTCTCGCAAACGTCTCATTTGCGGTCCGCGTCGGGTCGGTTGTGCCGCGCGACGTCCGGCTGGTCACCGTGTCATCGGGACTTGTGGAGGTCTTGCCGCAATTCCGCGGTTATCGGTTTTTTCGTACCCGGGAAGAGATCGTGATTGTGGAACCGGCCACACTGAAGATAGTGGCCTTGGTGCCGCTCGGCGGCCCCAGCACGGCCAACGTCCCTTCCCGCCCTGTGGCGGCCACCCGGACCATATCGCGCAGCGCCACCAGAATACGGACAACCACGGGTTCCGCGCGGATAGAGGATGAGGCCTACGTGGACCGTCGACCTGTGCTCATCGAGCGCGAGATCACCTATCCCCGCCGGCGCACCATCATCATCGAACGCGTGCCTCCAGCCTGGATGAATTGATCACTCGGACGCGATCTGACGGCGGCGGATTTGTGGCGATAGATTCCCCGATCAGGCCGCGTTTTAGCCCCGAAACCTTCTTGAAGCCCTGTTGCTTAGGGGCCGGATGGAGGGTGTTCCGATGCGTGGCGTTACGGTCTTTCTCAGGCGATTTTCCAGCAAGTTCTTTAATGACGCCCTTCCCGTGGCACTCGCCGGGGGCATCGCGACGCTCGCGCTCGGCCAATTTACCACCCAGAAAGCCCACACCCCGTCGGCTGCCGCCCAATCGGACGATGGTGGTCAAAAAGTGCGTGACGCCCACTCCGCCGTGACCGAGGAGGTCAAGCGCGAGGCCGACCTCAAGCGCGCCTCCGATGCCGAGCAAGACCGCGCGTTCCGTGAAGAGCGCGCCAAGGTCGAGGCGATCAAGGCCGATCGACTCCGGATCGAACAGGCCCGCGCCGAGCAGCGCGCTCTCGCGCGCGAAGAGGCGCGGCGCGAGGAAGTCCGGAAGGAAGAAGCGCGCAAGGCGACGGCGCGCAAAGAAGCCGAAGCAAAACTGGCCGCGGAAAAAGCGGCGAGCGAAAAGAAGCCCGAGGCCGTAGCTTTCGATCCGGACAAGGTCGCCAAAGTCATCGGCACCCCTGCGCCGGCGGCGCCCGAACCGGCGAATCGGCCAGCGACCGTCGCAACCGCGGCGCCTTCGAGCCTCGCGGCTCCGCCGCTTCCGCCAGCTGTCACGATCCCTCAGCCTTCCGTTGCCACGTCGCAGCCGCCGCGCGTGCAGCCGGTCGTATCAATGCAACGCGAGGAAAAAGGCGTTACCGGCACGGTGCGCGAACTCGCGGCAAATGCCGGCAGCGCGGTGGGCAAGGCGTGGAATAACGTTTTCGATATTTCGAACCCGCCGATCCCGCCGGCATCGATCCCGGCCGGACGTTTCGCTGGCGGTTCGTGACCTAGCGCTCGCCGCCAGCAATGACGCGCGGAATAGGTAGCGGGCGCGGCTGCTCGGGCGCGAGCGGCGGCGCCATGACCCGCGCTGCCTTCGGCACATAGACGCCCCGATGATCGGGCATCGGGCTGAAATTTTCGGTCAGGCCGACGACGGTTTCCGCGGCTCCCAGCACAAGATAGCCATCCGGCGCGACCACCCTACCGAGACGGTTGAGCACGCCTGACTTCGTCGGCTGATCGAAATAGATCAGGACGTTGCGGCAAAACACGATGTCAAAGACTCCCAGCGCGGCAAAGTCGTTCAAAAGATTGAAGACCTTGAACGTGACCATGCCGCGAATATCGCTGGCGATCTGCCAGACATCGCCGGTCTGATTGAAGTGCCGCACCAATTGTTGAATAGGCAGGCCGCGCTGCACCTCGAATTGCGAGTAAATCCCGCTGCGCGCTTTCTCCAGCACGTCGTTGGCAATATCCGTTGCCAGCAGTTCCACGCGCCAGCCAGCGAGCGCGGGGCCGAGTTCGTGCAGGATCATGGCGAGGGAATACGGCTCTTGCCCGGTCGAAGCAGCGGCACACCAGATCCGCACCCGCTTTTCTCGGGATCGAGCCGCAACTAGCGCCGGGAGCAGCCGGACTTTGAAATAGTCGAACGGCAGTTTGTCCCGGAAGAAGAATGATTCATTGGTCATCATGGCGGCGATGACGTCGCCGCCCAGCGGGCCATTCGGTGCGGCGCGCAGTTGCGCGGTGAGCAAGCCAAGATCGGCCAGATGATACTTGCGGGCGACCGGCAAGAGCCGGCTCTCGGCCAGGTATTGCTTGTCTGCCGATAGAACGAGGCCCGATCGTTCCTTGAGATAGCGTCGCAGGTAATCGAAATCCTGCGCGATCATGTGCGGTCGCCTGCAAACAGCCGCGAAATGCGCGGGCCGATTTCGTTGATCGGCAGGATCGCAGAACACAGCCCGGCCTGCGCGACAGCGCCCGGCATACCCCAGACGACGCTCGACGTCTCGTCTTGGGCGATGACGCTGCCACCTGCGGCTGTAATGGCTTGAGCGCCCCGCAAGCCGTCCGATCCCATGCCGGTCAGCACGACCGCGCAAACCCAGTTGCCCCAGACCTCGGCGGCGCTGGCGAACATCGGATCGACCGCCGGCTTGCAGAAATTGATCAGCGGCCCGTCCTCGAGCTCGATCACCGCGGTGCCCTCGCGCCGTTTCGCGCGCATGTGCTTGCCGCCGGGCGCGAGGTAGATGGTGCCCGAATTAATCTCCTCGCCATCGCGCGCCTCGTGAGCGGGGCGGCCACTGACGCGCGCGATCTGCTCGGCCATGATCGTGGTGAATGTCGGGGGCATGTGCTGGGTGATCAGCACAGGCGCGCGGTCGATGACGGCCCCGAGCTTTGCAATAACAGTCGCGATCGCCTGCGGTCCGCCGGTGGACGCGCCAATCGCGAGGATGCGAGGCGCAACCGGCGGAAAGGCCCGCAATGCCAGGCGCGGCGCGATGTCCGGTACGATGGACGGCGCCACTGGCACGATAGGGGCGCGAGATGCCGGCCGCGGCACCGCCGGCGCGACCGCGACCCGCGCGCGCTTGGCGCGTGAACCCAGGTGCCGGATTTTTTCAATCAGATCGCGCCGGAAAGAAGAGGCGGCGGTGATCTCGCTGTTGGTTTCCGGCTTCGTTATGTAGTCGGTGGCGCCCAGCGAAAGCGCCCGAAGGCTCAGCTCGGCGTTCCGCCGCGTCAAAGTCGACGCCATGATGACGATGAGATCGGGCTTCTTGCGGAGCAACAAAGGCAGCGCGGTCAGCCCGTCCATGTCGGGCATTTCGATGTCGAGCAGAACGATGTCGGGGTTGGTGCGTTCGAGCTGTTCCACCGCTTCGCGGCCGGTGCGCAAAGTCGCCACCACCTGCAAATCGGCTTCCGCTTCCACCCACCGCGCGAAGAGCCCACGCACCACTACCGCGTCGTCGACGATCATGACGCGAACGCGCCGCGAAATGACGGAAGGAGCCAGGGGCGGCGTGAGGGTCGTGACGTTCATGGCACTCGGTACTTACAAAACGGCGGTTGTGGTTTAGATCAGGCCGACTTCCTGAAATTTCGCCTCGACGATCTCCTTGTCGAAAGGCTTCATGATGTATTCGTTGGCGCCCGCGTGCAGCGCACGCGCAATATGGGCGACATCGTTTTCGGTCGTGCAGAACACGACTTTCGGCGAGTCGCCGCCCGGCAGGCGCCGCAGCGAGCGCAGGAATTCGTAGCCGTCCATTTTCGGCATGTTCCAGTCGAGCAGGATCGCTTCCGGTAACTGGCGCCGGCACATATCAAGGGCTTGTTCGCCGTCTTCGGCTTCCTGGATTTGAAATTCCAGGCCTTCCAGAATGCGACGTGCAACCTTCCGAATCACGCTTGAATCATCGACGATCAGACACGTTTTCATAACATCCTCGATCTCTTGTGTGCGGGAGCCGTCCCGCGATTGCGCCATTTCCATTTCACGTTCGAATTCATGCGGCCACCGCGCGGCTCGGAAGCTCGAGCACGCGGTCGACGTCCAGCACGACCAGAAGTTCGGCATCGAGCCGGTAGACGCCAGACGACACGCGCGCGAGCCTTGGGTCCATATTGACCGGATTGCTCTCGCGCGCCTTGTCGTCCAGCTTGAGAACTTCGCCGATCGAATCGATCAGCAGCGCATAGGACTCGCCATGCGCATCCACCCCGATCGCCATCGGCTGCGCCTCGACAATCGTGCGCTCGAGCTCGAGCCGGCGCGCCACGTCGATCAGAGTCACGATGCGCCCGCGCAGATTGAGGACGCCAGCGACTTCCGGCGGTGACAGCGGCACCCGGGTCAACCGTTCGGGAATGAAGACGTCCTGCACGCGCAGGATCGGCAGGCCGAACAGCTGCCCGCCCACCATCGCGGTGACGTATTCATTGACGTGCCGATTGTCGTCGCGTTCGCTCATGCCTATGCCGCCCGGCCCATGTCGGTCTGTTCTTTCAGCGATGCGATCAGCCCTTGACGGTCGAATTTGGCGACGAAATCGTAGAAGCCTGCCTTACGACCGCGCTCGAGCGCTTCTTCGGAAACCATGGAGGCCAGCGCGATGACCGGCAGCTCCGACAGCGCGGGGTCGCGCTGAAGCGTCTCGGCAAGATCGAAACCGCTCATGTCCGGCATGTCGGTATCGGTGACGACGACATCGAAACCTTCCCCGGCCTTGAGGAGCCGCAGCGCTTCCTGCGCCCCCGCGGCGGCCGTGACGGCGTAGCCGGCCGCCTGCAGGACCGGAGTCAACATGTTGCGGAAGAACGGCGAGTCGTCGACCAGCAGGATGTTTCGGGTGCGCTGTTGCGCGTGGCTCTTGCCGCGAAACCAATCCTCGAACGCGAGAGGCAAAAAATGTCCGACGTCGATGATCTCGGTCGCCTGCCCCTTGATGATCGCGGAACCCAGAACGCCCGGCAACTCGCCTTGCACCTGGACGTCGAGACGCTCCTCGACGATGTCGGCGATCTCGTCGACCACCAGAGCCATCGCCCGGCTGCCGTCGGAGAACACGAGGAGCGGCTGAGCGCCCTCGCCCTTGATCCGCACGTTCTCGTCCATCGTGACGAGCGGCATCAACTGGCCGCGGTATTGCACCATGTGGCGCCCATTCGACAGTTCGATGGTGCGTGCGTCGATCTCCTCGAGGCGCGTCACCAGCGACAGCGGCACCGCTTTCGGATTGGACGACCCCGCGCGGAAGATCAGCAAGGAGGTTGCCTCACCGGCGGGGACATCACGCTTCGCCGCATCGGCAAGCGCGGCTTCCTGTGCGGCAAGTTGAGTAACGACGCGGCTGCCGAGCGACTGCGCGACGCCATTGGGATCGATAATCATGATCACCGCGCCGTCGCCCAGAATCGTGTTGCCGGAGAATAGAGAGATGCCGCGCAGCTTGCTGGATAGCGGCTTCACCACGATTTCCTCGGTGTGGAAGACCGCGTCAACCATCAGCCCGAAAATCTGGCTGCCGAATTCGATGACGACGATGAACGCACCATCTTCCGCGCTTGCCGTGCCATCGAGGCCAAGAAGCTTGCCAAGCTTTGCGACCGGCAAGAGCTTGTCGCGCAGGCGAAGCACCGGCGTGTCCTTGATGTGCTCGATGCGGTGATCGCTGCCCCCCCCTACGCGCACCAGCTCGATAACGGAAAGCTGCGGGATGGCGAAGCGGTGCCCACCGCCCTCCACGATGAGCGCCGCGACGATCGCGAGGGTGAGCGGAATCTTGATGGTAAAGCTGACGCCGACGCCAGCCACCGATTTGACATCGATCATGCCGCCGATCTGATCGATATTGGTGCGCACGACGTCCATGCCGACGCCGCGGCCGGAAATGTTGGTGATCTGCGCGGCGGTCGAAAAGCCCGGAGCGAAGATAAACTTTTGAATTTGCGCTTCGGACAGTTTTTCGGTTTCAGCCTCGGTCGCCAAACCCTGAGCGATCGCCTTTTCCTTGATCCGCTCGACGTTGAGCCCGCGGCCATCGTCGGAGATCTCTATGACAATCTGTCCGCCTTCGTGATAGGCCGACAGCCGGATGCGGCCGCGCTCCGGTTTGCCAAGCGCGCGACGTTCCTCCGGTGATTCCAGGCCATGATCCGCCGAATTGCGCACCATATGGGTGAGCGGATCCTTGATCAGGTCGAGGACCTGGCGGTCAAGTTCGGTCTCGGCGCCAAGCATTTCGAGATCGATCTGCTTGCCGAGTTCGTTCGATAGGTCGCGCACGATTCGCGGCAGCTTCTGCCAGGCATTGCCGATCGGCTGCATGCGCGTCTTCATCACGCCTTCCTGGAGCTCCGCCGTGACGGTGGAAAGACGCTGCAAGGGAGTCTTGAATTCGGATTCTTCGTGGCGGCGGCCGATCTCGAGCAGCTGATTGCGAGTAAGCACGAGCTCCGAAACCATGGTCATCAGATGCTCAAGCGTGTCGACCGTGACCCGGATCGACAGGCTGCCGGCGCGACTGCTGTCGTCGTCCTCGACCGGCTTCTCGGAAGCCGCCTTGCGCTTGCCGGTCTGCCCGACCTCGGTGGCGCGGAACGCGCGCTCGAGGTCGTCGAGGGAAACCTCGCCCGGCCGCAGCGGCCGCTCCAGCACTTGCGGAACCAAAGTGCCGACGGTGACCTCCGCAGGCGACGCCAGGGGCCGCGCGCTAGAAAATGCGGCGGACATCTCGGTGAGCTTCGCAATCAGCTCATCATCGGAGCCGGCCGGCTCAGTTTGATTTTTGTCGATCGATTCCAATATCGACTTGATACGGTCGATCGTTGTGAGGATCAGAGTCACGGCAGCCGCGCTTGGCTTGGCGCCATCGCGGAATTTTCCCATCAAGGTTTCGGCGGCATGGGCCAGCGCTTCGAGGCGCGGCAGGGCGAGAAATCCGCACGTACCTTTGATCGTGTGAACAAGGCGAAAAATGTTGTCGAGAATCTTGGCGTTACCCGGGTCCTGCTCGAAGCGCACGAGCTCGGAATCGACGACGTCGAGACTTTCGTTTGTCTCGGTCACGAATTCTCGCAGCAGGTCGTCCATGAAAAACGCCTTCGCTGACGGGCGTTTCTTGCGCGCGTCACAGGGCCGGGAGCTTCCGGGAGTCTGTCGGCGAAGCGTTTAATTTTGGTTGCGTTTGCAGCGCCAAAGGGCGGCGAATTAACCGCCGCTTAACCATAAATCTCCGCGGACTTGCTGAAGTCTCGGCCGCTATGCGGTCTCGAGTGTCACCGTATCGGGCTGCGCATTGAGTGCCACCGTCGTCCCGCAGGCCTTTGCCAGCATCCCGGTATAGACGGGCTGGATTTTATGGGCGTTGACGTCCTCGCCACCCGTATCGCCGGCGAGCAGCGCGGCGGCATGTTGCGGCGGCTTGGCATTGGTGCCGGTCGCCGTGATCTTGAAACCCATCGCCTCGCCGGAGCCAACCGGATCAGCCGTCAGCTTGCCGCCCCGCGGGATCGCTTGGCCGGCGATCAGGAGCATATTGAGCAGCAGCTTGACCCGGTTCTTGGCGACCAGGGTGCGGGGAATATTCCAGGCCAGCTTGGTCTTGTCGTCTTCGAGAAAACCGCGCGAGATCGTCTCGGCATCGCCGGTGTCAATCTGCGCACCGGCCGAGCCGGCGGCGCCGAACGCAATGCGGCAGAACTGCAGTTTCGCCGAGGCGGTCCGCGAGCTTTTCTTGATCAGGTCGAGCGCAAATTGCTTCGTCGCATCGTCCTTGGCTTCATCAAGGACTTCGAGGCCGTTCACCACCGCGCCGACCGGGCTGATCAGATCGTGGCAGACTCGCGAGCACAGCAGCGCGGCGAGATCGAGCGATTCGAGATTGGCGCCGGCCATGCGAAAACGTCTCCGGATTCGTTTTTTGTGATCGGCAGGCGAATCACCGACGCAACGGCCCGCGCCGCGTGATACACCGTCATTACCCTGACGGAAAGCAAAAGTGACTGCGGCAGCCGAACTGACATCCGAGCGGGCGGGCGGATTGATCGACGCGCTCAGCGCCATCGTGGTGCGCGGCTGCAATGCC